>NZ_CP156084.1:1255500-1586500 GCF_040687965.1 Methylocystis echinoides | reverse complement strand
CCTGGGGCGTGCCGATCGCCGTCTTCGTCAAGAAAGGCACGCATGAGATTCTCGTCGACGCCCGCGTGAACGCGCGCATCGTCGCGGCCTTCGAGCAGGAAGGCGCCGACGCCTGGTACGAGACGCGCGCCGCGGAACGCTTCCTTGCGCCCGACTATGATCCCGACGATTACGAGAAAGTCGCCGACGTTCTCGACGTGTGGTTCGATTCAGGGTCGACCCACGCCTTCGTGCTCGATGATCCCGAGAACTTCCCCGCGCTCGCCGGCATTCACAGAAAGCGCGACGGCGGGGAAGACGAGGTGATGTATCTCGAAGGCTCGGACCAGCATCGCGGCTGGTTCCATTCCTCCCTTCTCGAAAGCTGCGGCACGCGCGGCCGCGCGCCCTATGACGCCGTGCTGACGCATGGCTTCGTGCTCGACGAGAAGGGCCGCAAGATGTCGAAGTCGCTCGGCAATGTGGTCGCGCCGCAAAAGGTCATCGCCGATTCGGGGGCCGACATTCTGCGCCTGTGGGTCGCGGCCTCGGATTACGCCGACGATCTGCGCGTCGGCCCAGAGATTTTGAAAACCTTTGTCGATCTCTATCGCAAATTGCGCAATACGCTGCGCTGGATGATCGGCGCGCTCGCCCATTACGGCGCCGACGACGAAGCCGCGCTCGCGCATGCGAGCGAACTCGAAAGGCTGATGCTGCATCGCCTTGTCGAGATGGACGCCCACATCCGCTCGGCCTATGCGGCCTATGACTACAAGCGCGTCGTGGCGCTGCTCACGCCCTTCATGACGACGGATCTCTCCGCCTTCTATTTCGACATTCGCAAGGACGCGCTCTATTGCGAGCCGCCGTCGAGCGTGAAGCGCAAGGCGGCGCTCGCCGTGATCGAGCATATCTTCCGCTGCGTGACGACCTGGCTCGCGCCGATCCTCGTCTTCACGGCGGAGGAAGCGTGGCTCTCGCGCTATCCGGACGCCCTGTCCGTGCATGTCGAGACCTTCCCCGACGTTCCGTCCCATTGGCGCGACGAGGCGCTGGCGAGGAAATGGGAGGGCGTGCGCGCCATCCGCTCGGTCGTGACCGGAGCGCTCGAGATCGAGCGCGCGCAAAAGCGCATCGGATCGTCGCTCGAGGCCGCGCCGCTCGTCTATATCGCCGACGGCAAGCTGCGCATGGAGCTGGACGGGGTCGATTTCGCGGAGATCTGCATCGTCTCCGACATCGAGATCGTCGCCGGCGACGGGCCGGCGGAGGCCTTCCGGCTGCCCGAGGTCGGCGGCGTCGCCGTGGTCCCGAGACGAGCGCCGGGCGTCAAATGCGCCCGCTCCTGGAAATATTTCGACCCCACGACGGCCGAGCCGGACTTTCCGGACGTCACGCCGCGCGACGCCCAGGCGCTGCGCGAACTGAAGGCGCTCGGGCGCTGGAGCGGCTGAGCGGCGACCATGGACTCACCCATGCGCCGAATGAAGGGGTTCCCATCCCTCCCCCTTGCCGGGACGGATGGCAAGGCGGCGACATTCGCATCTCCCATCGGGCGAGCAACGATCTTTTCCCCAGACCGCCGGTTCGGGGAGGGGGGCCCGGCTTGACGTGAAAGTCCTCCTCGCCTTCCTCGCCAACACCATCACCAATTTCATTATCGGCCTGGTGGTCGCGAAATTTCTCGGCCCCGAGGAATACGGGCGGTTCGCGCTCGCCTTCTCCATCGCCGTCGTGGTGCAGACGGCGCTCTATGACTGGCTGCGGCTTTCCGCGACGCGCTTCTACTCCCAGCGCACGCGCGAGAACGACCCGATCATCCGCTCGACGCTCGGCACGTCGTTTCTCGCCGTCACGCTGTTTCTGTTCGTCACGACGGTTCTATATTCGCTCATCGGTCCGCGGCTCGACTTCGACAATGAACTCATCCTGCTCGCGCTCCTCACGGCGACGGCCAATGGACTGTTCGACTATTCGACGGCGCTCGCCCGCGCGCGCTTCGAGGACGCCGCTTATGGGCGGCTGGTTCTCGTCAAGAACCTGTTGGCCTTCGTCCTCATCGGCGCCGGCGCCTGGCTCTTCCGTTCGGCGGGCGTGGCGCTTGCGGGCGGCGTCGTCAGCCTGCTGGGCACGGTGTTTTTCGCCCGCGAGGCGTTGCGCGACCCGGGCGTGCGCTGTCGCGACGCGCAAATCGACACCGTGAAGCTGCTCATGGCCTATAGCGCGCCCATTGTCGCGGCGCATCTGCTCTATCAGGTCATGCCGCTCGCGGCGCGGTCGATCGTCGCGAGCGTGTACGACTTCGCCGAAACCGGCCAGTTCGCCCTCGCCTATGACCTCGGCCTGCGCGCCGTCATGGCCTTTGGCTCGGCGCTCGACGTCCTGCTGTTTCAGATCGCCGTCGCCGCCCATGAGGAGCACGGCGAACGCCGGGCGCGGGAGCAGGTCGCGCACAACATGGGCGTCGTCTTCGCCTTTCTGCTGCCGGCCTGCGTCGGGCTATGGCTCGTGATGCCCTCGGTCGAGGCGCTGATCGTGCCGGGGCAATTCCGCGGCCCCTTCGGCCATTATCTCGGCCTGCTGCTGCCCGGGCTCTTCGCCATGGGCATGATCAATTTCGGGGTGAACCCTGTTTTCCAGATCAGCAAGCGCACGGCGCCGCTGGTCGTCGCGGCCGTCGCGGCCGCCCTTGTCTCGACTCTCTTCCTGTTCGTCCTGCCCTGGGGAAAAGACGCCTCCAATCTCGCCGTCGCCCAGGCGGCGGGCTATGTCGCCGCCCTGGCGGCGACGATTTATTTCGCGCTGAGGGCCCAACCCGTCTGGCCGTCCTTTTGGGATCTTTCCGCGGCCATCGTCGGGACGGCCGTGATGTTCCTCGCTTTGACGCCGATGCGCGGCATGGCGCCGGGCTTTCCGACGCTGATCCTGCAGATCGCCGCCGGCGTCGCCATTTACGGGGCGATGGTTCTCATCTTCGACATCGTCGGGCTGCGCGCTTACGTCCTCGCCTGGGTGCGGGCGCGCCGCGCAAGAGCGTGACATGGGCGCGGGCGCGCTTATGTTAGGCATTGGGTTGTTCGGGAACAGGACGAGGTGTCACCGATGGTCATGCCGCTTTACGACGACGCGCCGCTGCGCCATCTGAAGCGGCCCATCGTCAATCATGCGCTGATCGCCATCAATGTGGTCATTTTCCTCCTGGTCCACAGCGAGGCGCTGGGCGATCCGCTGACCATCATGCGCGGATTCGCAATCATTCCGAGGGTGCTGTTCGGCGAGGCCAATCTCGCCGACTGGGTGGTGGGGCCGCCCGCGCCGGCGACTCTGGTCACCGCGCTCTTCTTCCACTCCTCGCTCCTGCATCTCGGCAGCAACATGCTCTTCCTCTACGTCTTCGGCGACAATGTCGAGGACGCCATGGGCTCGCTGCATTATCTGCTGTTTTATCTCTCCTGCGGGATCATGGCCGGCGTCTTCTATATCTATGCGACGCCTCAATCGATCACGCCGCTCGTCGGCGCGTCGAGCGCCATTTCGGGGGTCTGCGCCGCCTTTCTGCTGCTCTATCCGCGCGCGACGGTCACGGGCTTTTTCCCGCCGCTGACCTTTGTCATGTTCCCCTATTGGCTCATCACCCTCGCCGACGGGTCGAGGTCGCCGACGCGGCCGCTCTTCGGCTTGAAGCCGCCGCTCTTCGCCTTTCACGCCTCGGGCTTTCTGTTCATTGGCGCCTGGGCGGCGCTGCAGCTCGTGAACGCCAGCTGGGGCGGCGGCGAGAGCCATGTCGCCTGGATGGCGCATGTCGGCGGCATCGTCGCCGGGCTGGCGCTGACGCCGATCTTCAAAAGGCGCAGCCATCCGCTGTTCGACCGCGGCCCCAACCGCGCGCCGCCCGCGCCGCCGCGCGAGAAAACGGCTCCGCCCGAGGAAACCGGACTCGAGGGCTAAAAAATTTAAGGCCGGACGAGGGCTCGGGCCCGGCTCGAGCCTCTTCGTTTGACTTGCGCGCGGACGCCCGTTACCAGACCGCCACAGTTTTACAAGGTCAGGGGCGCGATAGCGTCCGCCGTCATCTCCAGGGGTCGCGCGATGAAGATTCTCGTGCCCGTTAAACGGGTCGTCGACTACAACGTTAAAATCCGGGTCAAGCCCGACGGCTCCGGCGTCGATCTCGCCAACGTCAAAATGTCCATGAATCCCTTCGACGAAATTGCCGTCGAAGAGGCGCTGCGCCTCAAGGAAGCCGGCAAGGCGACAGAAATCGTCGTCGTCTCCATCGGCCCGGCCAAGGCGGACGAGACGCTGCGCACCGCGCTCGCCATGGGCGCCGACCGTGGCGTTCTGGTCAAGACCGACGAGACGGTGGAGCCGCTGGCGGTCGCCAAGATCCTCGCGAAAATCGCCGCGGAGGAGCAGCCCGGCCTCATCATTCTCGGCAAGCAGGCGATCGACGACGACTCCAACCAGACCGGCCAGATGCTCGCGGCCCTGCTCGGCTGGGGCCAGGGCACCTTCGCCTCCAAGGTGAACGTCGCCGACGGCTCGGTCGACGTCACGCGCGAGATCGACGGCGGCCTGCAGACGGTCAGCCTGAAGCTCCCCGCCGTCGTCACCACCGACCTGCGCCTCAACGAGCCGCGCTACGCCAGCCTTCCCAACATCATCAAGGCGAAGAAGAAGGAAGTCGCCGTCAAGGCGCCGTCCGACTATGGCGTCGACATCGCGCCGCGCCTCGAAGTGCTGAAGACCGCAGAGCCTGCGTCCCGCTCGGCGGGCGTGAAGGTCGGCTCGGTCGCCGAACTCGTCTCGAAGCTCAAGGAAGCGGGAGTTCTCTAAAAAATGGCCATTCTGCTTCTCGCCGAAACCGCCAATGGCGCGCTCGCGCCCGCGACCGCCAAGGCGCTTGCCGCCGCTCAGGAGATCGGCGGCCCCGTCCATATTCTCGTCGTCGGCCCCGGCCTGAAGGGCGCCGCCGACCAGGCCGCGAAGCTTACGGGCGTCGAAAAAGTGCTCTACGCCGAGGACGCCGCCCTCGACCACGTGCTCGCCGAGCCGGTCGCGGCGCTGATCGTCAGCCTTGCGCCGTCCTATGACGTGATCCTCGCCCCCTCGACCAGCGCGACCAAGAACGTGCTGCCGCGCGTTGCGGCGCTGCTCGACGTCGCCCAGGTCTCCGACATCATCAAGGTCGTTTCGCCCGACACTTTCGAGCGGCCGATCTACGCCGGCAACGCCGTCCAGACGGTCCGCGCCAAGGACGCAAAGAAGGTGATCACCGTGCGCACCACGGCCTTTGCGGCGGCGCCCGAGGGCGGCTCGGCCCCGGTCGAGACCCTTGGCGGCGCCGCCAATCCCGGCGTCTCCGCCTTCAAGAGCGAGGAGCTCGCCAAGTCCGAGCGTCCGGAGCTCACCTCGGCCCGCATCATCATCTCGGGCGGCCGCGCGCTCGCCTCGGCCGAGAACTTCCACAAGGTTCTCGATCCGGTGGCCAACCGCCTCAACGCCGCGATCGGCGCCTCCCGCGCCGCGGTCGACGCCGGCTATGCGCCCAACGACCTGCAGGTCGGCCAGACCGGCAAGGCCGTCGCGCCCGAGCTCTATATCGCCGTCGGCATTTCCGGCGCGATCCAGCATCTCGCCGGCATGAAGGACTCGAAGATCATCGTCGCCATCAACAAGGACGAAGAGGCGCCGATCTTCCAGGTCGCCGATTACGGTCTCGTGGCGGATCTGTTCCAGGCCGTGCCCGAGCTCGACGCCGAGCTCGCCAAGCTCGGAAAGTAAGTCTCGATCCATCCGCCGCCCGGGACTTTACCCGGGCGGCGGAGAGCGCCACTTCTCGATTTTTCAAGCTTGCCAGTTTTCATTCGGCCTCGCGCCGCGTTATATTGCACTGCAACGTGGCCGCATTGCATCGCAGCCGTCCCGCCCTTTCCGGCGGTCCTCTCGCGTGGGTGTTCGAATTATGAGCTTCGAAATTCGCAAAGTCGGCGTTATCGGCGCAGGCCAGATGGGCAAGGGCATCGCGCATGTCTGCGCGCTCTCCGGCCTGGACGTCGCCCTCAATGACGTCACGGCGGACCGAATCGAAAACGGCGTCAAGGACATCGGCGTTCAGATGAAAAAGGCGGTCGAGCGCGGCTTCCTCGCGCGCGAGGCCGTCGAGGCCGCTTTGCCGCATATTTCCGCCGCGCCGGCTCTCCAGGATTTCCGCGACTGCGACATCGTCATCGAGGCCGCCACGGAGAATGAAGAGGTCAAGCGCAAGATCCTTTCCGACGTCGCCCAGGTCGTGAAGCCGGACGGCATCATCGCCTCCAACACTTCCTCGATCTCGATCACCCGGCTCGCCGCCATCACCGGCCGCCCCGAGCGCTTCATCGGCATTCATTTCATGAATCCCGTGCCGCGCATGCAGCTCGTGGAGCTCATCCGCGGCATCGCCACGGACGACGTCACTTTCGAAGAGGCCAAGGCCTTCTGCGCCAAGCTCGGCAAGACGGTGACCGTGGCCGAGGACTTCCCGGCCTTCATCGTCAACCGCATCCTGCTGCCGATGATCAATGAGGCGATCTACACGCTTTATGAAGGCGTGGGCTCGGTCGAGGCGATCGACACGGCGATGCGGCTCGGGGCCAATCACCCGATGGGACCGCTGCAACTCGCCGATTTCATCGGCCTCGACACCTGCCTCTCGGTGATGCAGGTGCTGCACGAGGGCCTCGCCGACACGAAATATCGCCCCTGCCCGCTGCTGGTGAAATATGTCGAGGCGGGCTGGCTCGGCAAGAAGACCCAGCGCGGCTTCTACGACTACCGCAGCGGCACCCCGACCCCAACGCGTTGACGCGGCTTCTGAGACAGGCTGCGGGGCCGCAACGGCCCCGATGCGCCGCCTTGCTCGGCGCCGGATCATTCCTCAAGCCTCACCCCGCCGCTCCCTGCGCGCGCGGGCCTTCGTCGGCCACGCGTTCGCACGCCGCATTCCCTCTCCCGCTTGGCCCGGGGGTTAGGGCGAAGGCGGTCCCGATCCCTCTAAGCGCGCCTGCTCTTGCGGCTTTTCTCGGGCCCCACTTCGCACTAGCTTCGCATCAACTGCGAAGGATCTGATTCCATGGCCAGCATCGACGCCATCCTGAATACGATCGACGCCAATCTCCCCGCGTCGACGAAGCGTCTCTTCGACCTCTTGAGCATCCCGTCGGTCTCGACCGATCCCGCCTATACGCAGCACTGCCTGCGGGCCGCCAACTGGCTCGCGGACGAACTCAAGGGCCTGGGTTATTCCGCCGAGGTGCGCGAAACGCCGGGGCATCCGATCGTCGTCGGCCACGCCAGGGCCAAGCGCAAGGACGCGCCGCATGTGCTGTTCTACGGCCATTACGACGTGCAGCCGGCGGACCCGCTGGAACTGTGGCGGAGCGATCCCTTCGCGCCGCGCCTGGCCGACGGCAAGGACGGCAAGGAAATCGTCGCGCGCGGCGCTTCCGACGACAAGGGGCAGCTCATGACCTTCGTCGAGGCCTGCCGGGCTTTCGAGGCGAATGGCGGCCTGCCCTGCAGCGTGACTTTTCTCTTCGAAGGCGAAGAGGAGACGGGCTCGCCCTCGCTTCCGGATTTCCTCGCGGCGCATAAGGCCGAGCTGTCGGAGCCGGCCATTGCGCTCGTCTGCGACACCGGCATGTGGAACGCTTCGACGCCCGCGATCACCGTCATGCTGCGCGGCCTCGCGCAGGAGGAAGTGATCATCACGGGGCCAAGCCACGACCTCCATTCCGGCATGTTCGGCGGGCCGGTGCTCAATCCCATCCACGTGCTCGCCAAGATCGTCGCCGATCTGCACGACGCCGAGGGCAAGGTGACGCTGCCGGGCTTCTACGCCGGCGTGCCGGAGCTCCCCGAAGACATCGCCGAGCAGTGGCGCAACCTCGAATTCGACGAGCGGGCTTTTCTCGCCGGCCTCGGCCTCACCCATGTCGGCGGCGAAGCGGGGCGCGGCGTCATCGAGCAGATCTGGGCGCGGCCGACCTGCGACGTCAACGGCATTGTCGGCGGCTATACCGGCAAGGGCTCCAAGACCGTGCTGCCGGCGCAGGCGTCGGCGAAGTTCTCGTTCCGCCTCGTCGGGTCGCAGGACCCCAAGGCGGTCATGGAGAGCTTCCGCGCCTTCGTTCGCGAGCGCCTGCCCGCCGACGCCAAGGCCGAATTCATCTCGCACGGGGCGTCGGGCGCCCTGCAATTGCCCTTCGGCTCGGAGGCGTTGAGCCGCGCCCGCCGCGCGCTCGCCGAGGAATGGGGCAAGGACGCCGCCCTCGTCGGCTGCGGCGGCTCGATCCCCATCGTCGGCGCCTTCAAGCGCGACCTCGGCATGGACGCGCTGATGATCGGTTTCGCGCTCGAAGACGACCGCATCCACTCGCCCAACGAAAAATACAGCTACACGTCGTTCCACAAGGGGACGCGGAGCTGGGCGCGGGTCTTGGATGCGCTGGCCGGGTGAGGCCGCGCCGGGCCTTCGGGCGCCCTCGTGAATGGAACTGGTAACCAGCGATCGAAACGCGGGCGCGGCGATCAAGCCCGGCGCAAATGACGACGCGCCAAGCGACCGACCAGTCGCCGGCGCGGCCGCGGCCGCGCAGATCGTTGAGGCGCGAAGAGATAGCGGCTGTGGCGCCACGCCACGCGCGGCCGGCGGCTATTGGCCAAAGGCGCAAAACCCTGCAAATACGCGGCAATCCGCCGCTCGCAATCCGGCCGAGGATCGGCTATGTAAGAAATCGTCCAAACTGGCTTGCAGGCGGGACGGGGCCGATGCCGGTGCGATGGGCGTGAGAAGATCGAGGGTTCGTTACATGGTGTATCGGCGATATTTCGAGGCGGCCGTCTCCCGTCTGAAGACCGAACGTCGTTACCGCGTCTTCGCTCACCTTGAGCGGGACGTCGATAGTTTCCCTCTCGCGAAATGGCATCGCGACGACGGCTCGATCGAGGACGTCACCGTCTGGTGCTCCAACGACTACCTCGGCATGGGGCAGCATCCCGAAGTGATCGCCGCCATGGTCGAGACGGCCAGCAAGGTTGGCGCCGGCGCGGGCGGCACGCGCAACATCTCCGGCACGAGCCACGCCATTGTCGAGCTGGAGCGCGAGCTCGCCGACCTGCATGGCAAGGAGGCGGCGCTCGTCTTCACCTCCGGCTGGATCTCCAATCTGGCCGCGATCTCGACCATCGCCGATCTGCTGCCGAACTGCCTCATCCTCTCCGACGCCTCGAATCACAATTCGATGATCGAGGGCGTGAAGCGGTCGCGCGCGGAGAGGAAGATCTTTAGACACAACGACCTCGCGCATCTCGAAGAGCTGTTGATCGAAACCGGCGACCGCCCCAAGCTCGTCGTCTTCGAGAGCCTCTATTCCATGAACGGCAATGTCGCGCCGGTGGCCGAGATCGCCACGCTCGCCGAGCGCTATGGCGCCATGACCTATGTCGACGAAGTGCACGCCGTCGGCATGTATGGCGCGCGCGGCGGCGGCGTCTGCGAACAGGCCGGCGTCATGGATCGCATCGACGTGATCGAGGGCACGCTCGCCAAGGGCTTCGGCACCATGGGTGGCTATGTCGCCGGCGACGCCGTGGTCATTGACGCGATCCGGTCCTATGCGGGCGCCTTCATCTTCACCACGGCGCTGCCGCCGTCGGTCGCCGCCGCCGCCTGCGCGGCGGTGCGTCTGCTCAAGCGCCGGCCCGATCTGCGCACCGCGCATCAGCGCGCTGCCCATATCGCCAAGCATGCGCTTTCGGCGGCCGGCCTCCCTGTGCTGGAGAATGGTTCGCATATCGTGCCGGTGATGGTGCGCGACGCGGAGCTCTGCAAGGCCGCGAGCGATCTGCTGCTCACGCGCCACCACATTTATATCCAGCCGATCAACTATCCGACCGTCGCAAAGGGCTCGGAGCGCCTGCGCATCACGCCGACGCCGCGCCACACGCATGAGCACATCGCCCATCTCGTCGAGGCGGTGGTCGACGTCTGGCATACGCTCGGCATTCCCTTCGTGGAGCCGCCGTCGCATCTGCATGTCGACGAGAAGAGCGCCGAGCGTTGCAGCTATCCCGAGATCAAGCTCGCGGCGCAGTAAGTTTACGTCCTCATGCCCGGCCTTGAGCCGGGCGTCCGCCGGCAGGGATGGCCGGGCCAAGCCCGGCCATGACGAAAGGCCGGCTCTATCCCCCGATTCCGAAGGCGGCGATGGCCGCCATATTGACGATCTCCGTGTCGGTCGCGCCGAGCTGGACGATCTGGATCGGCTTGTCGAGGCCGACGATCAGCGGGCCGAGCACGGTGGCGTCTCCCAACTCCTGCAGCATCTTCGTCGAGATCGCCGCCGAGTGGAAGGCCGGCATGATGAGCACATTCGCCGTATCGGTGAGCCTGGAGAAGGGATAGGCGCTCATCAGCTCGCGGTTGAGCGCGATGTCGGCGCCCATCTCGCCCTCATATTCGAAATCGACGCGGCGCTGGTCGAGCACGCGGACCGCCTGATGGACGCGCGCCGTGCGTTCGCCTGGCGGATAGCCGAAGGTCGAGAAGGCGAGCATGGCGACGCGCGGCGTCAAGCCGATGCGACGCGCGACGCCCGCCGCCTCCACGGCGATTTCCGCAAGCTCCTCCGCCTCGGGCAATTCGGTGATCGCCGTGTCCGCGACCACGACGACGCGGCCCTTGGCGAGGATGAGCGATACGCCGATGACGCGGTGGCCGGGTTTGTGATCGACGACGCGGCGCACTTCTTCGAGCGCATTGGAGAAATTGCGCGTCACGCCGGTGACCATCGCGTCGGCGTCGCCGCGCGCCACCATGGCGGCGGCGAAGTGATTGCGGTCCTGATTGATCAGGCGCTGGCAGTCGCGCAGCAGAAAGCCCTTGCGCTGCAGCCGCTCGAACAGGAATTGCGCATAGACCGCGTTGCGGCTCGAGAGCTTGGCGTTGTGAATTTCAATGCCGTCGATGAGCTCCACGCCGGCGTTGGCGGCGTTCTGGCGGACGCGGTCCTCGCGGCCGACGAGCACCGCCGTTCCGAGCCCCTGATTGACGAAAGCGACGGCGGCGCGAATGACCTGTTGCTCCTCGCCCTCCGCGAAGACGACGCGCTTGGGCTCGCGGCGCACGCGCTCGTAGATCGTCTGCATGAGCCCGGCGATCGGATCGCGCCGCGCCGACAGCTCATGGCGATAGGCTTTCATGTCGACGATCGGCCGGCGCGCCACGCCGGAATCCATCGCCGCGCGCGCGACCGCCGGCGGCACGACCGAGATCAGGCGCGGATCGAAGGGCGCGGGGATGAGATAATCGCGGCCAAAGCGCGGACGCGCGCCGCGGTAAGCGTTGGCGACTTCGTCCGGCACGTCCTCGCGCGCGAGATCGGCGAGCGCCTGCACCGCGGCGATCTTCATCTCCATATTGATGGTCTTGGCGCGCACGTCGAGCGCGCCGCGGAAGATGTAGGGAAAGCCCAGGACGTTGTTGATCTGGTTCGGGTAGTCCGAGCGCCCCGTCGCGATGATCGCGTCGGGCCGCGCCGCGCGCGCTTCTTCCGGCGTGATCTCGGGGTCCGGATTGGCCATGGCGAAAATGATCGGATCGGCCGCCATGGAGTTCAGCATTTCCGGCGTCAGCGCGCCCTTCACCGAAAGCCCGTAGAATATATCCGCGCCCTCGAGCGCTTCGGCGAGCGTGCGCGCCTTGGTGTCGACGGCGTGGGCGCTCTTCCACTGATTCATGCCCTCCTGGCGGCCGCGATAGACGACGCCCTTGGTGTCGCAAAGGATCACATTGCGCGGATCGAAGCCCAAGGCCTTGGCGAGATCGAGACAGGCGATGCCGGCGGCGCCGGCGCCGTTGCACACGAGCTTCGCCGTCCTGATGTCGCGCGCCGTGAGCCGCAGCGCATTGATGAGGCCGGCGGCGGAAATGATCGCCGTGCCATGCTGGTCGTCGTGAAAGACCGGAATGTCCATCAGATCGCGCAGGCGTTCCTCGATCACGAAGCACTCGGGCGCCTTGATGTCTTCGAGATTAATGCCCCCGAAGGAGGGGCCGAGATAGCGCACGGCGTTGACGAAATCGTCGATGTTCTTGGCGTCGACCTCGAGGTCGATCGAATCGATGTCGGCGAAGCGCTTGAACAACGCCGCCTTGCCTTCCATGACGGGCTTCGCCGCGAGCGGGCCGAGGTCGCCCAGCCCCAGAATCGCGGTGCCATTGGTGATGACCGCGACCATATTGCCGCGCGTGGTGTAATCGAAGGCGAGCGACGGGTCCTGGGCGATGGCGAGCACGGGCGCGGCGACGCCCGGCGAATAGGCGAGCGAGAGATCGCGCTGCGTCGCCATGGGCTTGGTCGCGACGACGGCGAGCTTGCCCGGGCGGCCGCGGGAGTGAAAAAGCAGCGCCTCCTTGTCGGAGAAAATCGGGCGCTCCTGCCCCGTCGTCTTGTCTGTCGCCATTCTCTTCGAACCCTTCCCGCGCGTCGGCCTTTTCGCGGCGCAACATAGCGCCGAAGCAAGAAGCTTCACAAGGCTGCGGCCGGCCCCTCCCTGCCGCGCCGCGGAACATTCGCGCCCGTCTCTGGTTCCAGCATCTCTCGCGCGCGCCGCGAGGTTCCGCGCGCCCAAAGGAGGCGACGATGAACAGCATCATTTATCTCGTTGGAATGGTCGTGGTCGTCATGGCGATCCTGTCCCTGCTCGGATTGCGCTAGGAGGCGATCATGACGGACGTCATTCGGCCGGGCGTAACGCCCGCGCCCGTCGAGAGCGCGGCGCTCTCGCGCATCACCGCCGTCGATTGGGGCGCCATTCTCGCGGGCGTCGCGGTCGCCACGGCGATCACCTTTGTTCTGGCGGCCTTCGGCTCGGGCATCGGCCTCTCCCTGGCCTCTCCCTACGAAGGCGCCTCGCCGCTCACCCACGCCATCGCGCTGGCCCTGTGGGTGCTCTGGGTCACGGTCGCGAGCTACGCCGCCGGCGGATATGTCTGCGGACGGCTGCGCGCGCGCAATCCGAGCGTCCCGCGCGAGGAGGCGGAAGTCCGCGACGGCGCGCATGGCCTCGTCGTCTGGGGCGTCAGCATGCTCATCATCGCCTTCGCGGCCGGGTCGTCGCTCTATGACCTCGGCAAGGCCGGCGTGGATGCGGCGAGCCAGCAGGCGCAGAAAGCGGGACTGTCAACGAGCCCCGTGGATTACCGGGTCGATACGCTGATGCGCGGCGACGGCGGCGCCGCGCCAATGGCCCCCGCCGCGCGGGGCGGCGCGCCAGCCGGCGCGACGGCCGCAACTGGCGCCGCTATGGCGGACACCCGGCAGATCATCTCGCGGGTCGTCGCGCGTGGCCAGGCCACGGGCGAGATCAGCAACGAAGACCGCACATTTCTGCAAAACATGCTGGCTTCGACCGGCGTGAGCCCGAGTGACGCCCGGGCCCGCGTCGACATGCTCGCGCAGCAGGTGCGCGACGACAACGCCCGCGCCAAGGAGCTTGCCGACAAGGCGCGCAAGGCCGGCATACTGGCGAGTTTCATCGCCGCGGCGGCCATGCTGCTCGCCGCAGCCTCGGCCTGGGGCGGCGCGGCGCTCGGCGGACGCCACCGTGACGAGAATGTCGGGCTCGCAGAACTGACGCGCTGGTAGGAGGGAAAGATGGGACGTTCTGTATTACTCTGGCTGCTCGGCGTGCCGATCCCGATCATCATCCTTCTGGCCTTGTGGCGCTAGGCGCCGCGGACCTCGGATCGATCAAGAAGGCCCCGGAATCCGGGGCTTTTTTGCGGCGTTCCACATGCGGTCGCTTCGCCCGCATGGCGCCTTCGGGCGGGCGCCGCTAGACTACCCGGATGACGCAGAAAGCTTTGGATCAGACCCGCGCGGGCGAGGCCGTGCGCGCGACGCCGATGATCGCGCAATATATCGAAATCAAGGCCGCCAACAGCGATTGCCTGCTCTTCTACCGCATGGGCGATTTCTACGAACTGTTTTTCGAAGACGCCGAAGTCGCGGCGCGCGCCCTCGGCATCATGCTGACCAAGCGCGGCAAACATCTGGGCCAGGACATTCCGATGTGCGGCGTGCCCGTCGAGCGCGCCAATGATTATCTGCAAAAGCTCATCGCGCTCGGCCATCGCGTCGCCGTCTGCGAGCAGATCGAGGACCCGGCCGAAGCCAGGAAGCGCGGCGCCAAATCCGTTGTGCGTCGCGACGTCGTGCGCCTCGTCACGCCGGGCACCATCACGGAAGACGCGCTCCTCGATCCGGCGCGCGCGAATGCTTTCGCCGCGGTCGCGCGCGCGCGTCGCTCTGACGGCGGCTGGCGCTATGGCGTGGCCAGCCTCGATATTTCGACCGGCGCTTTCACGGTCTGCGACTGCGACGCCGCCGAGCTTGCTTCGGTCCTCGCGCGCCTCGAGCCGCGCGAGATCGTCGCCGCGGAAACGCTGTGCCGCGAGGAAGATGTGGCCGACGCCTTCGCCAATGTCGCCGCGCCGGCCGCGCCGCTCGGCCGCGACGCCGGCGATCCCGAGCGGCGATTGATCGATTTCTATGGCGTGTCGACGCTCGACGGCTTCGGCGCGTTGAGCGAGGCGGAACTCGCGGCGGCCGCGACAGCGATCCTTTATGTCGAACGCACGCAGAAGGGCGGCCGCCCGGCGCTTTCGCGACCCGTGAGTTTGCGCGACAGCGCCACGCTCGACATGGACGCGGCGACGCGCGCCAATCTCGAAGTGGCGCGCACGCTGTCCGGCGCCCGCGAGGGGGCGCTGCTGTCGGTCGTCGATCTGACGGCGACGTCGGCCGGCGCCCGGCTTCTCGCCGAACGCCTCGCCGCGCCCTCGACTGACCCGGCCCTGATCGGCGCAAGGCTCGACGCCGTCGCCTTCTTTCTCGACACGCCCGACATTCGCTTCGCGCTGCGCGGGCGGCTGGCGCGCGCGCCCGACCTTGCGCGCGCCGTCTCGCGCCTCTCTTTACAGCGCGCCGGCCCGCGCGATCTCGCGGCTGTCGGCGCCGCGCTCGTGACGGCGCGGGACATTGCGGCGCTCTTCGCTGACGCCGGGACGCCTGAGAAGATCGCGCGCGAAGCCGAGACCCTTGCGCAGGCGGACATTGCCCTCGCCTCGGAGATTATGGCGAGCCTCGCCGACAATCCGCCGCTCGACAGGCGCAACGGCGATTTCGTGCGTGCGGGGTATGACGCGGCGCTCGACGAGGCGCGCGCGCTGCGCGACGAAAGCCGCACGGTCATCGCCTCGCTGCAGGCGCGCTACGCCGAGGCGACGGGAACGCGGCTCAGGATCAAGCACAATAATTTCCTGGGCTTCTTTCTCGAACTGCCGGCGGCGCAGGGCGAGAAGCTCTTGCGTCCGCCCTTCGACGCGACCTTTACGCACCGCCAGACCATGGCCGACGCGATGCGCTTCTCGACTCGCGAGCTCGTCGAGCTGCAAAGCAAAATCGCTTCTGCCGCCGACCAGGCGCTTGCGCGCGAAATTGCGATCTTCGAACGGCTGGCCAGCGCGGTTCTCGCGCGCGCCGAGCCCTTGCAGACGCTGGCGCAGGCCTTTGCGCGGCTCGATCTCTTCAGCGCCCTCGCGGAGGTCGCCGAAAGGCGCAATTGGACGCGGCCGCATGTCGATCACTCGCTCGACTTCGCCATCGTCGGCGGGCGGCACCCCGTCGTCGAAGCGTCGCTCGAAGCGCAGGGCAAAGCCTTCGCGGCGAACGACTGCGATCTCTCCGGCGACAAGGCCGGGCGCATCGCCGTCGTCACCGGCCCGAACATGGCGGGTAAATCCACCTTTTTGCGGCAAAATGCGCTGATCGCGCTGCTCGCGCAGGCGGGCTCCTATGTGCCGGCGGCGCAAGCGCGCATCGGCGTCGTCGATCGTCTGTTTTCGCGCGTCGGCGCCTCGGACGATCTCGCCCGCGGCCGCTCGACCTTCATGGTCGAGATGGTGGAGACGGCCGCGATCCTGAATTGCGCGACGCCGCGCTCGCTCGTCATTCTCGACGAGATCGGGCGCGGCACGGCGACTTTCGACGGCCTCTCGATCGCCTGGGCGACGATCGAGCATCTGCACGACGTCAACCGCGCCCGGGCGATCTTCGCGACGCACTTCCATGAACTGACCCAGCTCGCCAAGCGCATGAAGCGGCTCGTCAATCTCACGATGAAAGTCACCGATCACGCCGGCGAGGTGGTGTTTCTGCACGAGGTCGTAGAAGGCGCGGCCGATCGCTCTTACGGCGTGCATGTGGCGCAGCTCGCGGGATTGCCGGCGAGCGTCGTGGCGCGCGCCCACGCCATCCTCGCGGAACTCGAAGCCGCCGACCGCCGCGCGCCGGTCGAGGCGCTGATCGACGACCTGCCGCTGTTCAAGCGCGTCGCGGAGACGTCGGCGTCCAAAGACACGCTGCGCGAGGCGCTTCTCCGAATCGACCCCGACCAGATGAGCCCGCGCGAGGCGCTCGCGGCGCTCTATGAGTTGAAGGCGAAGGCCTGACCTCCTGGGCGCCCGGAAAGTCGGCCTCCCGCAAGCTTCGGGTGTCAGCCTTGACGCGCGAAAGCAGGGGAAGGGCAGCTCCGTCCCTCTCCCCCGCCCTCCCCTGTCTCGGGGGAGGGATCGGGGCCGCACGGTTCAGCCCGCCGTGAATCGGGCGAACAGAAATTGCGTGTCGCCGTAGCGCCGCGCATCTTCCTGTTCCAGCCCCGCAGGCAGCGCGATCTCGGCGTCCGCGGCGTCCTCGATCACGGCGAGCGCGTCTTTCCTGAGCCAGCCGCCCTCCAGCAGCGCCGCGAGCGCCGGCGCCGCGAGGCCCTTGCCATAGGGCGGGTCGAGAAAGGCAAGGGAAAACGCCTCGCCCGGCGGCGCGAGACCGAGCTTCGTCGCGTCGCGGCGAAAGACGCGGGTGACGCCGCCCAACCCCAGCGTCTCGATATTGGCGCGCAGCAACGCGCGCGCCTCGGCTCCGTCGTCGACGAACAGCGCCCGAGCGGCGCCGCGCGACAGGGCCTCGAGCCCCAGCGCGCCCGTGCCGGCGAAGAGATCGACGACCGCCGCGCCGCTGACGGGATCGTCGAAGCGGTGCGCGAGAATGTCGAATACGGACTCGCGCAGCCGGTCCGAGGTCGGACGGATCGCCTGCGACTTCGGCCCCGCAAGCGCGCGCCCGCGCAGCGCGCCGCCGACGATACGCATGCGCTACGCCCCGCGCGGCTTGCGGGGTCCGCCGCCCGGACCCTTCCCCGGACCCTTGCGCGGTCCCTTGTTCAATCCCCTGGGCGCGCCGCCGGGACCACCCCGCCCCTTGGGCGGCCCTTTTGGCGACGCCGATCGGGGCGGGCCGCGACGGGAGCCTTCGGGCGTTCCGGCGTCGCGCGCACGGGGACGCGCGGCCCTTTCACCACCGCGATCCGCGTCGAAATTCCGTCCGCCGCCAGACCGCTCGAAGCGTTCTGGACGCTCGCCCGCGTCGCGGCCTTGCCGGGGCGGGCGCGGCGCGCGCCCCTCGGACGCGAAACCGCGCGTTCCCCTGCCCTCGGCCCCCTCCTGCCGGGGCCGACGCTCGAACCGACCACGCTCCTCGCCGCCCGGCGGCCGCGCGCGGGGGCGTGGGGCTCTTTCGCCGCCGCTACGGTTTGCATCGGAGCGGCCGACGCCGGTCCGCTCGAAGCGTTCAGGACGCTCGCCCGCGTCGCGGGCTTGCCGGGGCGGGCGCGGCGCGCGCCCCTCGGACGCGAAACCGCGCGTTCCCCTGCCCTCGGCCCCCTCCTGCCGCGGCCGCCGCTCAAACCGACCACGCTCCGCGCCGCTCGGCGGCCGCGCGCGGGCGTGACCGGGGGCGGCTTTCGCGTCGCCATGGGCGCGCCGCTCCGCGCCGCCGCGCGCGGGACGCTCGGCCCTTTCGCCTTCGAAACGGGGCGGGCGCCGCTTTTCGGTCTGGCCGCGTTCAGGCCGCGCCGCGCCTTCGTCGCGGGGACGGCGGAACGGCCGTTCGGCGGCTTCGGCCGCGTCGCGACGCGGGCGGCCGGCGCCGCGGAGCGCCTCGAATCGTCTGGCGTTGCGCGAGGCGGGCGCTTCTTCTTCCGTCGCCCGCTTCGTACGCGTCGGCGTCACCCGCTCGACCGCGACCGCGCGTCCCTTGCGGTCGGCGGTGGCGCCGCGCTCGATGCGCGCGCGCGGTCCTTTCTCGGCCAGTTCGTCGCGCTGCTTGCGCAGCACGGAGACATGTTTGCGCGCGCGTTTCTCGACGCGCTCGCGCTGTTCCTGCTGCTCGGCGGCGGTCGGCTCGCGCAAGGGCGACGCGAAATCGACGCCCGCGAGCGCCGCGAGGCTCTTGCCGAGCTGGTCGCGCAGGACTTTGAGCTTCACTTCCTCGACGGCGCCCTCGGCGAGCTCGCCGAGCTGGAACGGTCCGTAAGAAACGCGGATGAGGCGCGTGACGTCGAGCCCGAGATGCTCCATCACGCGTTTCACTTCGCGATTCTTGCCCTCCGTGAGCGCCATGGCGATCCAGGCGTTGGAGCCCTGTTCGCGCTCGAGCCGCGCCTCGATGGGCGCATAGGCGACGTCCTCGACCGTCACGCCCTTGCGCAAGTCGTCGAGCTGCGCCTGATCGGTCTCGCCATGAACGCGCACGCGGTAGCGCCGCGTCCAGCCGGTGGCGGGAAGCTCCAGCGTCCGCGCCAGGCCGCCGTCGTTCGTCAGCAGAAGCAGCCCTTCCGTATTGATGTCGAGTCGTCCGACGCTGACGAGGCGGGGCAGCTCAGGATGGCGCTCTTCCAGATAGGAAAAGACGGTGGGGCGGCCCTCGGGATCATGCGCCGTCGTCACATAGCCTTGCGGCTTGTGAAACAGAAACAGCCGCGTGCGCTCGCGCGCCTGCATCGGCGCGCCGTCGATCTCGATCTTGTCCGCCTCGGTCACATTGACGGCGGGCGAAGTCAGCACCCTTCCATTGACGGCGACGCGCCCCTGCTCAATCCAGTCCTCGGCGTCGCGTCGCGAGCAGACGCCCGCGCGCGCCATCGCCTTGGCGATGCGCTCGCCGGCGAAGCTGCTGGTCTTTTCGACCGGCGCCGGCGCGGGCTTCGCGCGCTTGGCCGCGCCAGGCTTCGCGTCCTTGCCTGTCTTGGGCGCCCCGGCTCTGGGCTTGCCGAAGGGCGCGCCGCCGGCTTTCCTGTCGGGGGCGTCGTTTGCGGAAGGGCGGCGTCGCATCGGGCGATCGCCGCCGGGCGCGCCGGAGCGCTTGTCGGATTTCTTGTCGGCCATGATCTTTGATAGCAGGCGGGTCGACGGCTTTGAAGCGCGCTGACGCAGGGATGATGAAAATGACGCGGGGCCCATGAAACGCATCGACCCTTTCGCTGTCGCTTTCGAAGCGGCGCGCGCCGCGGCGGCCGCCGAGGAGGTGCCGGTCGGAGCCGCGATCGTCCGCGCGGGCGACGTGCTCTCGGCCGCCGGCAATCGCACGCTGCGCGACCGTGACCCGACGGCGCATGCGGAAATGCTGGCGATTCGCGCGGCCTGCCGAATCATCGGCAGCGAACGTCTCGTCGACTGCGATCTTTATGTCACGCTCGAACCCTGCGCCATGTGCGCGGCGGCGATTTCCTTCGCGCGCGTCCGGCGGCTCTATTTTTCAGCGCAAGACCCCAAGGGCGGCGCGGTCGAGCATGGGCCGCGTTTCTTCTCGCAGACGACGTGCCATCATGCGCCGGAGGTCTATGGCGGCATTCGCGAGAGCGAATCGGCGCAGCTGCTGAGGGAATTCTTTGCTCAGAGACGGTAAGCGCGACCCCCGGCGGCGGCTACGCTCCCAATTTCGCGGCCGCCCGCGTGAGGCCCTCACGCAGCGTCTCGCGGCAGGCGTCGCCGGCGGAAAAAATGCGCTCCGCCTTGAAGAGATCGAGCGCGAGATATTGGTGCACGGCTGGCGCGACGAGCACGTCGGGCGGATTTTCCTCGATCATGCGGGCGCTGATCGAATTGGTGAGAATTTGCGTCGCCACCATCATGGTCTGGAAGGCCGTGGGCGTGCGAATTTCCGTTTCGGGGCCCGAATTGCCCGAGACGTTCACGGCGACGATGATGTCCGCCTTGCCGGCCAGATGGTCGTAAGGCAGCGGATTGACGAGGCCGCCGTCAACGAGATAGCCGACCTCGGTTTTCGTCGCGCGCACGACGCCTGGGACCGACATGGAGCCGGCGACGGCGGGACGCAGCGGCCCTTTTGAGAAGGCGACTTCGCAGCGACGGCGGAAATCGGTCGCAACCACCGTCAACGGAATTTCGAGATCCTCGAACCGCTCCGGCACGCCCTCGGGCCAGAAGGCGTCGAGAAACCTCTCGCCGTCGATAAGGAAGGGATGGCCGACGCCCTTGAACAGCCGCTTGCGCCCCCGCGCCCGCGCATAGAGCAGCCGGCGCGCGAGCTTGAGGCGGTTGCTGAGCATGGCCTCGGTGTGGTGGCGCAACTCTTCGCCGGAAAAGCCCGCCGCATAGGCCGCGCCGATGATGGCGCCGATCGAGGCGCCGGCGAGCGCGACGGGGCGGACGCCCAGTTCGTCGAGCGCCTGCAGCACGCTGATATGGGCGAGACCGCGCGCGCCGCCGCCGCCGAGCGCCACGGCGACCGTCCGGCGGCCGAGGGCGCCGCGCCGGGGCATCAGAGGAAGCGGTCCAGCGCGTCGCGCGTCGCCTCGGGCGCTTCTTCCATCAGATAGAGCCCGCTGTCGACGCTCTCGGTGACGACGCCGTCGCCCCAGTCGCGCCAGGCGTCGGCGAGCGATGGACCCCCTGCCGGGAAGCTCGTCTCGCCATAAAGGACGAGCGTGGGGACGTTGAGCTTCTTCCCCGCCGCCTTGTCGGCGAGCGTCAGCTCGCGATCAATCGTCGCGCCGGCGCGAAAATCCTCGCAAAAGGCGTGGATGCGCGACGGCTCGTTGAAGGCCGATCGATAATGCGCGAGCGCCGCCGCGCCGAAGACGTCGAGCGACTTCTCCTTCGTGGAGCTTTGCAGCGCGTCGTCGAGGAACCCTTGTGGATCGAGGCTGATCAATTCTTCGGGTCGGGGCGCGTCCATGGACAAGAGCTTGGCGCGGCCCATGCGCTGAAGATCGCCGGCGCCAAAAGCGTCGTCGACCGGCGCGATGTTGAGCAGCGCGAGTTTCGTCAGCCTGCCGGGGTGGTCGAGCGCCAAGCGAAAGCCGACACGCGCGCCCCGGTCGTGGCCGGCGAGCGCGAATTGCACATGGCCGAGCGCCGCCATGACCTTCACCACGTCGTCGGCCATTTCCCGCTTCGCATAGGCTTCGCCCTTCTCGCTGTCGGGCGCCGCCGACCAGCCATAGCCGCGCAGATCCATGACGACGACGGAAAAGCGGTCGACGAGGGCCGGCGCGATCCTGCGCCAGGCCACATGCGTCTCGCCGAAACCGTGCAGCAAGAGCAGGGCCGGCCCGGCGCCATGGGCGCGTGCGAAAATTTTTCCCGCCTGCGTGTCGATCCAATGCGCGGCGAAACCGGGGTAGAGATCGGGAAGCTCGGACATTCCTGTAAAGACCATGTTGACGCTGAGGGCCATGCGCCCCCGACAGCGATGTTATATAGTAACGCTTGCGCGCGTCGTCACGACATTTCTGTTCTCGCAGGGTCAAGCGACTTTGTCACGAAAGTGAAATTCTTACCTTGCTTGAAAAGCCTTTCGAAGCATTGGAGACTTGCTTCATGGAAAGCGAGAATGAATCGATGCTTCCAGGGGAGGAAAAAATGAGCAAGATCGTCGATGAGGTCATGGCGGCGAACCGCGCCTATGTTTCGAGCTTCGGCGCCAAGGGCGAACTCGCTTTACCGCCGGCGCGCGGCTTTGCGATTCTCACCTGCATGGATGCGCGTCTCGATCCCGCGAAATACGCCGGCCTCTCGGAAGGCGATGCGCATGTCATTCGCAACGCCGGCGGCCGCGCCTCGGACGACGCCATCCGTTCGCTCGTGATTTCGCACAAGCTGCTCGGCACCAAGGAGTGGTTCGTGATTCACCACACCAATTGCGGCATGGAGCTGTTCTGCGACGAGGTCATGGGCGATCTTCTCGAAGACAGCCTCGCGACGGCCTCGCTCGACATGTCGACGCTGAAATGGTCGAACCCGCAACATGGCGGCGGCTGCGCGGCGGGTCATTTCATCAAATGGCACACGATCAAGAATCAGGAAGACAGCGTCGCGCAGGATGTGGCGCGCATCCGCTCGCATCCGCTGACGCCGAAGAACGTCCCGATCTACGGCTATATTTACGACGTGAAGACGGGCCAGCTCATCCACGTGCCGAAGGCGACGGAGATCGGCAAGGCGGCGTGAGATGTCGTGACGGATTTCCTCGTCCTTCGAGACGCCGCCTTCGGCGGCTCCTCAGGATGAGGAAATCCTCCTGCTGGCTGTCTATAAATTTCAAACCCTCATCCTGAGGAGGCGCCGCAGGCGCCGTCTCGAAGGATGCGCCGCAGCGACCCTCGCCCTTCGAGACGTCTGATTACGCAGGCTCCTAAAGGGTGAGGGCGCATTTTCAAGATTTACGCCGACACTGCGCCGCCGCGCGCGCGCCAGCCGCCGGTGCCGGGCGCATAGTGGCGCACGTCCTTGCGGCCGGCCGCCATCGCCTGAGTCAACGCCTTGGCCGAGCGGCCGCCCGCCTGGCAGATGATGACGCACTGGCCCTGCGGCAGCTGTGAGGGATTGAACTGCGACAGCGGCAGATTGCGCGCGCCGGGCACATGGCCCGCCGCATATTCATGCGGCTCGCGCACGTCGACGATGGCGCAGGAGCCTTCCTTCACCACCCGCGCGAAGTCTTCATGCTCGATCGTCGGCAGCGACGCGCCGCCGCCCGTGAGTTTCGACATCAGACCTGAGAACATTGCTTCTTCCTTTCTTGGGCCTCAAGCGCTCTGCGCCGGGGCCGTCTTTTCGGCGTCGAACTGCGTGAAGGCGGCGAGCGCATGGCTCGCATACATCACGGAAGGTCCTGCGCCCATGTAGATCGCCATGCCGAGCGTCTCCATCACTTCCTCGCGGGTCGCGCCGCGTCCGGCGGCGGCTTTGGCGTGGAAGGCGATGCAATCGTCGCAGCGAATGGCGACGCTCACCGCAAGAGCGATCAATTCCTTTGTCTTGGCGTCGAGCGCGCCAGTGGCGCCGGCGGACGTCGCCATGGCGCTGAAGGCCTTCATCACCTCGGGCGCGCCGCTGCGCAGATTGCGCAGGTCGGCGGTCAGCGTCTTGGCGAGCTCGGGCCAATCATTTGTCATGCGAGCCTCCTTATGTCGGGCGCCGTCGGCGCCTCCGGACGTTCGTCGTCGCGCAGGACGACATAGATCGCAGGGATCACGAGCAGCGTCAGCGCGGTCGACGAAGCGAGGCCGAAGACGAGCGAAATGGCGAGGCCCTGGAAGATCGGATCGGTGAGAATGAACGCCGCGCCGATGATCGCCGCCGCCGCCGTGAGGAAGATCGGCTTGAAGCGCACCGCGCCGGCTTCAACGAGCGCCGCGCGCAAAGGCATGCCCTTCTCGCGCAGATGACGAATGAAGTCGACGAGCAGGATGGAGTTGCGCACGACGATGCCGGCCAGCGCGATGAAGCCGATCATCGAGGTCGCCGTGAAGGCGGCGTTGAACAGGAGATGCCCCAGGACAATGCCCGGCAAAGTCAGCGGCACCGGCGCGAGAATGACGAGCGGCAGCTTGAAAGAGCCGAATTGCGCGACGACCAGAAGATAGATGCCGAGCAAGGCCACCATGAAGGCCGCGCCCATGTCGCGGAAGGTGACATAGGTGACCTCCCACTCGCCGTCCCACAAAATCGTCGGCTGCGCGTCGTCGAGCGGCTGCCCGTGATATTTGATCGTCGGCGGACCATTGGGACCCCAGTCGACGTTCTTGATCGCGTCCTCGACCGCGAACATGCCATAGATCGGCGCCTCGAAGCGTCCGGCGACTTCGGCGCTGACCATTTCGGCAAAGCGGCCGTTGTGGCGGAAGATCGGATAGGAGCCCAATTCCCGCGTCGCCTTCACGACGTCGCCGAGTTCGACATTGGCGCCCTGGCGCACCGTTCCGCCGGCGGGCAGAGGCGTCGACAAAAGGCGCTCGCTCGGCGTCATATGCGCATGCGGCAGGGCGACGGTGACGTCGATCGGCTTCGCGCCGCCGCCTCTTTGCGAGAAGCCGATCTTCACGCCGCCGACGAGCGCTCCGATCGTGTCATAGACCGCGCGCTCCTCGACGCCGTGATATTCGAGCGCGTCCTGATCGATCGCGAAGCGCAGCCGTTCGGCGCGCTGGCCGAAGCTGTCGTCCGAGTCGACGACGAAATCTACGGCGTCGAACGCCTGGCGCAGCTTCGTCGCGAGATCGCGGCGCGTCTGCGCGTCCGGCCCATAGACCTCGGCGAGCAGCGTCGACAAGACCGGCGGGCCGGGCGGCACTTCCACGACCTTGATCGCCGTATGCGGCGGCAGGGGGAGGCCTTTGAGCTTTTCGCGGATGTCGAGCGCGATGGCGTGGCTCGCCCGCTTGCGCTCGTCCTTGGGCAGAAGATTGACCGCAAGCTCGCCCGTCTCCGGCGCCATGCGCATATAGTAATGGCGCACCAGCCCGTTGAAGTTGAAGGGCGCCGCCGTGCCGGCGTAGGATTGAATGGAGGTGAGCTCCGGAATATCCTTCAGGCGCTCGGCGGCCTCGGTGAGCACGCGGTCCGTTTCTTCGAGAGAGGCGCCGCGCGGCAGATCGACGACGACGGCGACCTCGGATTTATTGTCGAACGGCAGCAATTTCACGCGCACGGTCTTGGTGGCGAAAAGCGCCATGCTGAGCAACGTTGCGACGCCCACCGCCGTCAAGAAACGCTGCGAGCGGCTGCGGCCCTGCAGCAAGGGCTTTGCGACGCGGGCATAAAAGTCCCCCATCGCGCCGCGCTCATGAGCGTGATCGTGACCCGAGCCGCCTTCCTGCGCGAAGCGTTTGCCGGCGATCTTGAGGAGAAGCCAGGGGGTGATGGTCATGGCGACGAAGAAGGAGAACACCATGGCCAGCGAGGCGTTGGCCGGTATGGGGCTCATATAGGGCCCCATCAGCCCCGAGACGAACATCATCGGCAGGAGCGCCGCAATGATCGTCATGGTGGCGACGATGGTCGGGTTGCCGACTTCCGCCACGGCCTCGACCGCCGTGTCGATCAGGCCGCGATCGCCGCGCATCTGCCAATGGCGCACGATGTTCTCGACGACGACGATGGCGTCGTCGACGAGAATGCCGATCGAGAAAATAAGCGCGAACAGGCTGACCCGGTTGATCGTGTAGCCCATCAGCCAGGAGGCGAAGAGCGTGAGCAGGATCGTCGTCGGGATGATCACGAAGACGACGACGCCCTCGCGCCAGCCAACCATCACGACAATGAGGAGTACGATGGAAACGGTCGCGAGCGCCAGATGGAAGAGCAGCTCATTGGCTTTCTCGGTAGCCGTCTCCCCGTAATTGCGCGTAACCGTGATCTCGAGGTCTTCCGGCACAATGCGGCCACGCACCGATTCAAGCCGCTTCAGAACCTCCTCGGCGACGATCACCGCATTGGCGCCCTTGCGCTTGGCGATGGCGATGTTGACGGCGGGACGCTTCGCGAGCGCCCCGTCCTTCTCTTTGGTCATCGTCCAGCTGCGCTTGTCGGGTTCGGCCGCGCCGACGACGACGTCGGCGACGTCCTTTACATAGACCGGGCGGCCGTCACGCGTCGTCAGCAGCAACAGGCCGATGTCCGGGACGCCCTGCAAGGTCTGGCCGGCGACGACCGGCACCGAGCGATTGCCCTCGCGAAAGGCCCCGACCTGAAACGAACGGTTGGCGTTCGTCAACTTGTCGATGAGCTGATTGAGGGTCACGCCATATTGAGACAGGCGCTCCGGGTCGGGCTCGACGCGGATCTGGTTGGGGCTGCCGCCGACAATATAGCTCGTGCCGACGTTCTCGACCTTGGTGAGATCGTGCTGGAGCTCCTCGGCGACCTGATAGAGTCCATTGTCGGTCCAACCCTTCGCCTTGTCCGGCTTGGCGGAGAGCGTGAGGACGACGATCGCTACATCGTCGATGCCGCGCCCGACAATCAAGGGCTCGGGAATCCCCTTGGGCAGGCCGCCGATATTGGCGCGGATCTTGTCGTGCACGCGCAGCACGGCGTTGTCCTGCGGCGTGCCGACGAAGAAGCGCGCCGTCACCATCACGCTGTCGTCGCGCGTCTGCGAATAGACATGCTCGACGCCATTGACGCCCTTGATGATGTCTTCGAGCGGCCGCGTGATGAGCTCGATCGCGTCTTCGGCTTTATAGCCGTTGGCCTGAACGATGATGTCGACCATCGGCACGGAGATTTGCGGCTCCTCTTCGCGCGGCAGCGCCTGAAGCGCGATGAGCCCGACGAGAATGGAGGCGAGCAGAAGAAGCGGCGTCAGCGGCGAATTGATGAAGGTTCGCGTGAGCGTTCCGGATATGCCCGGATGAAACTCGGTCTTTTCGGCGCTCATGGCGTCTGCACCGCATCGCCGTCGTGCAGGCCCGACAGAATCTCGATTGCCTCGCCATGGACGTCCCCGGTCTGGACGACCACCTCGGCGTCATTGGCGAGCTTCACAAAATCGACGCCGGCGCGCCGATAGACGGCGGATTTCGGGGCCAATATCGCGTTGCGCTTGCCCGTCGTCACATAGACGCGCGCCCGTTCGCCGACGAAATAATTATCGAGCCCCTTCACGTCGACGTCGGCGATCACGCGGCCGCCCTGAATCTCGGGATAGACGATGCGCACGCGCCCTTCCTTGCGGGCGCCCGCGCCCGTATTGACGCCGCGTTCCCCGATCTCGACGCGGTCGCCCGCGCGCATGAAGCGCGCATGGCGCTCGGGGAGCTGGAGCCGCAGGATGTAATTATCCTCGGCGAGCGTCGCGATCGTCTCGCCGGGCATCACCACGCGCCCGACGGAGACGGGAATGGTCAGAATGCGGCCCGGCCCCGGCGACTTCACGGATCCTTCCGCCGCCTGCTGCTCGATGACGCTCTTGTCGGACTGCAGCGCCGAGAGATTGCGCTCGGCGACGTCGAGCGCGGTCTTCGCCTGGTCGAACATCACCTTGGTCGAGACGCCGCGGCGCAGCAGTTCCTGCGCGCGCTCGAAGTCGGTTTTCGCCTTGTCGCGTTGCGCCTGCTGGGCGCGAATGCGCTGGTCGAGCGATTGCATTTGCAAAAAGAGCTTCTGGTCGGCGACGACGGCGACCTCGGCGCCCGCGGCGACCGTGTCGCCCTCCTTGATTTTGAGCGACGTGACCGTGCCGCCGATGCGCGCGCGCGCCACGAGTTGATGAGCGGGCTCGACCGAGGCGACCACCGCCTTCATGTCGTCGAGGGGCGCGACATGCACGGTCGTTTCGCCCGCGGTCGCGCGGGAAGCGCCCGCCAGGGCGGCGAGGATCAAGAGCAGACGGAAGTCCATAAAAACTCCAGGGCCGGGCAGCTTCGCCTTACTTGCGATGGTCGTCGTCGTCGTCGAGTTCGAGCCACATGGCGTTCAAAATGCCGAAGGCGCAGGCGAGGCCGAGGCCGAGAATCCAGGAAAAATACCACATGAGGCGTCGCCCCCCTTTTGGTCAGTAATAGTGGTCGTCGCCCTTTTCGATCGCCGCCTCCGTCACCGGGCCGCGCAACACGTAATAGACCCAGGAGGTGTAGGCGAGGACGATGGGCAGGAAGACGATCACGGCGACGAGCATGAGGCCGAGGGTTCTCTCGCTCGAGGAGGCGTCCCAGACCGTCAGGCTCTGCCCCGGATGCGAGGAAGAGGGCAACAGGAAGGGAAACATGCTGAATCCCGCCGTCGTCACCACGCCCGCCGTCGCGACGCTGGACGCCAAAAGCGCGCCGCGGTTCACGCCCGCGGCGAGCAGCACTGCGGCGACGAGCGCGCCGATCAATCCGGCCGCGGGCGCGAGCGCGGTGAGCGGAAAGCGGGCGTAGTTCAGGAGCCAGTCGCCCGTTCCGCGCATCACCTCCTTGCCGAACGGATTGGAGGGGCCGGCGGGGTCGACTGGCGACTCGATGCGGTAGCCCTCGACGCCCACCGCGATCCACAGGCCCGCCGCGAGAAACATCGCCACGAGGGCCAGCGCCGAGAGCGCGCCGATCCGTCGCGCGCGCGCGGCGAGCGCGCCTTGGCTTTTTCCGGCGAGCCAGGCCGCGCCCTGCATCGCGATCATCACGACGCTGATCACGCCGCACAGCAGCGGGAAGGGACGCAGAAGGCCCAGGAGCGAGCCTTCAAAGATGAAGCGCAAGGACGCGTCGAAATGGAACGGCGCGCCGAGGAGAAGATTGCCGAAGGCGACGCCGAAGAGAAGCGACGGCAGAAAGCCGGAGACGAAGAACAGCCAGTCCCAGACCTTCCGCCAGAGGAGGCCGTCGCGCTTGCCGCGAAACACGATGGCGACCGGCCGCAGGATGAAGCCGAGGAGCACCAGCAGCATCGCGAGATAAAAGCCCGAGAAGGAGGCGGCGTAGAGCGGCGGCCAGGCGGCGAAGGCGGCGCCGCCGCCGAGGATGAACCAGACCTGATTGCCTTCCCACACCGGCCCGATGGCGTTGATCGAGACGCGCCGCTCGACATCCGTCTTCGCCACGAAGGGATGCAGCATGGCGACGCCGAGATCGAAGCCGTCCATGACCGCGAAGCCGACGAGCAGCAGTCCCAGGATCCCCCACCAGATCAGGCGCAGCGTCATATAATCGAACATCGCCGCTCTCCTTTTAGCGTGAGGCGTCGTAGGCAGGCTGCGCCTCGGGCAGCGCGCCGGCCTCGAGCTCGGGCTCATGCGGCCCTTGCGGCCCCTTGCGCACATATTTGATCAGCAGCCCGACGTCGACGACGGCGAGCGCCGTATAGAAGACGACGAAGGCCAGGAGGCTCGCCGCGACATTGGCCGCCGGCACGCTGGAGACGCCGAGAAAGGTCGGCATCACGCCGTCGATGATCCACGGCTGGCGGCCATATTCGGCGACGATCCAGCCGAGCTCCGCCGCGATCCAGGGCAGCGGCAGGCTCAACATGCAGAGGCGCAGGAACCACGGCCGGCCGCAGCGGCGCCGGCTCGACAGGTAAAAGGCGACGGCGAAGAGCGCGATGAAATAGAAGCCGAGCGCCACCATGATGCGGAAGCTCCAGAACAGCACCGGCACGTCGGGAATGGTGGAAAGCGCGGCCTCATGGATTTCCTGGGGCGTCGCATTCTCGATGTCGGGACGGATGCGCTTCAGGAGCAGCGCATAGCCGGCGTCGCGCATCGAGCCTTCCAATTCGTCCGGCAGGCGGGCGTTCGGGCGGCCGCCCTGCTCGGTCAGCCAGTGATAAGCCGGCAGGCCATTGCGGATGCGCGCTTCGTTGCGCAGCACGAGCGGCTTGATGCCCTCGACCGGCTTGTCGAAGGAGCGCGTGGCGATGAGGCCGAGGACGTAAGGGATCGTGACCTCATATTTGGTCGTCTCGCTCTTGAGATCGGGAAGCCCGAAGAGCGTGAAGGAAGCCGGCGCGGGCTCGGTCTCCCACATCGCTTCGATGGCGGCGATCTTCATCTTCTGGCTTTCGCCGGCCGTATAGCCGCTCTCATCGCCGAGCACGACGACAGAGAGCGCAGAGGCGAGGCCAAAGCTTGCCGCCACGGTGAGCGAGCGCCGGGCGATCTGCACGTGTCGTTGGCGAAGAATGTAATAGGCGCCAATCGACATCATGAAGACGGCCCCCGTCACATAGCCGGCGCTGACCGTGTGAACGAATTTGGACTGGGCGACGGGATTGAACATCACCTCCGTGAAGGAGGAGAGCTCCATGCGCATGGTCTGCGGATTGAATTTCGCCCCGACGGGATTGCTCATCCAGGCGTTGGCGATGAGAATCCACAGCGCCGAGAAATTGGAGCCGAGCGCCACGCACCAGGTGACGATCAGATGCTGCACCTTGGTGAGGCGGTTCCAGCCGAAGAAGAACAAGCCGACGAAGGTCGCCTCGAGGAAGAAGGCCATGAGGCCTTCGATCGCGAGCGGCGCGCCGAAGATGTCGCCGACATAATGGGAATAATAGGCCCAGTTGGTGCCAAACTGGAATTCCATCGTCACGCCGGTGGCGACGCCCATCACGAAATTGATGCCGAACAGCGTGCCCCAGAACTTCACCGCGTCGCGCCAGACCTCGCGGCCGGTCATCACATAGACGCTCTCCATAATGGCGATGAGCAGCGAGAGCCCGAGCGTCAACGGCACGAAGAGAAAGTGATAGAGCGCCGTCAGCGCGAATTGCAGGCGGGAGAGCGTGACGACGTCGAGATGTTCGAGCATTTTATGTCGCTTTCAAGCGTTAGCGCGGCGGCGGCCCCCCGGCGAGGGCCGCCGCCATATCCGCCGGCGTGACGTGGACGCGCTGCGCCGGGCTGAAGAACCAGAACCACAGCAAGAAGATTGCCGCGACCTTGAAGACGATCGCCAGAGTGAGTTCCCGCCTCAGCGTTCTTCGCGCCATGCCTCGACCGTCCCCGCCCGCTCGCCCCTAGAGCGCGTTTCGCAGCCGCTCGATGCCGAGAAGCTTCATGATGTAGCGCTCATAAACAGGCTCGCTCTGGCCCTTGCGCACCTTGCGCAGGAAGTATTTCTCGTAAGCGATTTTTGCGAGATGCACCCAGCGTCCCTCGCTCGACCAGTTGACGTTGCGCGGCGGGATCTGCGGCTGCGCGACGAAGGCGACGCCGCGATCGCCGAAATCGGCGAGGCAAACCGCGTTCCAGGTGCCCTCCTCCTTGGCCTCCTTGCCGTTGAGGAGCGCCGCAATGTTGTGGGCGGTCGCCGTCACCATGGATTCGATCATGTAGCCCGTCTTCGGCATGCCGGTCGCGACCGGGGTGGGCTCGGCCGGCGGGATCGCGACGCAGACGCCGACGCCGAACACATTCGGGAAGGTCGGGTTGCGCTGATTCTTGTCGATGATGACGAAGCCGCGGGGATTGACCAGGCCCTCGACTCCCATCAGCGCGTCGATGCCCGTGAAGGCCGGCATCATCATCGCGAATTTGAAGGGCAGCTCATGCGCCTTCTTCACGGAGCCGTCGTCGTTGAGCTCGTCGCATTTCAACAGGCCGGGCTCGACCGACGTGGTCTTGGCGTTGGTGATCCATTTGATGTCGCGGTCGCGGAAGGCCGATTCGAGCATGCCTTTGGTGTCGCCAACGCCGCCGAGGCCGAGATGGCCGATATAGGGCTCGGCGGTGACGAAGGTCATCGGCACCTTGTGGCGTATGCCGCGGCGGCGCAGGTCCGTCGAGACGATCATGGCGTATTCATACGCCGGGCCGAAGCAGGACACCGCCGGCGCGGCCCCGATGACGATCGGGCCGGGGTCCTTGCAGAAGTCGTCCCAGGCCTTAGAGGCGATTTCGGCGTGCTGCAACGTGCAGATCGAATGGGTGTGGCCGCCATGGGGCCCGAGCCCCGGGATCTCGCCAAAAGCCAGCTTCGGCCCCGTCGCGATGACGAGATAGTCGTAAGCGAGGCTTTCCCCATTGTTGAGTTCAATGCGGTTTTCGGTCGGGTGCACGCGCTTCGCGCCGACGTCGGTAAAGCCGATGTTCTTCTTGCGGAAGACCGGCGCCAGCGCAACCTTCAGTTCATCGGGCTTGCGCCAGTTGACGGCAAGCCAGGGATTGGACGGCGTGAACTGGAAGTTCGGCAGATCGGAGACGACGGTCACGCGATGTTCTTTTTTCACGCCGTCGCGCACCTCGATCGCCGCCGCGACGCCGCCGATCCCGGCGCCGAGAATCACAATATGAGCCATGCAGATTTCCTCCCGGAAACGCGCGGGCCGGCCGCGGCGCTTCTTATATATTCGAATTATCTAAATTAGAAGATTCTAACAGCGACTTAGTCACGCTCGGCGTCGCATAGCGCGCGTAAAGCCTTGGGATCAGTGATTTCTGCGCCGCCCCGCGACAATTTGACCCATCCCGAGCGCTCGAAGATCTTGAGCGTGCGTCCCACCACCTCGCGCGCGGTGCCGAGGTCGGCGGCGAGCGCCTGCTGGGTGACGTTGATGCGGTTGTCGGCGCCTTTGAGCGCAAGCAGGCGCTCGGCCAGCCGCACGTTGATTCGCGTGCAGACGATTTCCTCGATGCGCGACATCAGCGTGGCGATGCGCTTGGAGTAGCCGTCGAAGACGAGCGCGCGAAACGACGCTGAAGCGTTCATCAGCGCGGCGAAGCGCTCGGCAGGCAAGATGTAGGCGAGGACGTCGGTCTCGGCGACGCCTTCGGCCGAATAGGCGTCGTCGGAAAGCAGAGACGCCGTGGTGAGAATGCAGGTCTCGTTGTTGGCGACGCGATAGAGCACGATTTCACGACCCGACTCGGTCACGCGCTGCACGCGCACCGTGCCGGCGACGATCAAAGGGAAGTGCGCGCAAGGGTCGCCGGGGCGAAACAGCACGGCGCCGCGGGGGATCTGCTTGCGGACGGCGCCGTCGCGCAATTGTCCGCGCGTCGACTCGTCGAGCCCGCGCAGCAGCGGAACGTCTGCGGTCCAGTCCGACGCCATGGAGCCCCGTCAGAACGCTGCGCCCGGCCGGACGCCGAAGCGCTTGAGGATCATGGCCAAGGGACAAAACCCTGTAAAGGCCGCCTGAAACAGATTCAGGCCGACGAAGCCCGTGAGCAGCAGCCACCAGGGCGAAACGAAATGCGCCAGCGTCACGCTGACGAGCACGACTGCGCCCGCGAAAGCCATGACAATTCGGTCAATGCTCATGCCGCCACCCCATTCTTAGGCTTTGCCCCCGTCGCGCGCGTCTTCTTTGCGGGCGGCGGCTCGCCGCATTCGCCCGCGCAGAAGAGCTCGTAGAGCAGGCCGATGACCCGAGACACATTCTCATTGGCGAGAGAATAATAGATCGTCTGCGATTCGCGGCGGGTCTTGACGAGCCTGTCTTCGCGCAGCCGCGCAAGATGCTGGGAGAGCGAGGACTGGCTCAGTCCAACCGCCTCCTGCAACCGCGTCACCGAATATTCGCCCTTGTGCAACTCGCACAGCACCATGAGGCGGTGCCGGTTGGCGAGCGCCTTGAGGAAGCTCTCCGCCTCGGCGGCCTTCGGCGCGAGTTCGGCCAGACGTATATTCATAGCGACTAAATTATGTTTTGCGAATATAGAAGTCAAGCAGCTCCCCGAGCGCGCCTTGGGCCCTTTTGTCGCATTCTTGGTCAGGCGCGGCCGCCTTACATTAGAAACATCGAATGTAAAGCGCCGGCGCGGGCCGGCGGGGAAAGGAGCGGCTCATGGGCGTAAATCAACGCAGGCGCCAGTTCTTGACGCTCGTCGCCGCCACGGGGATTCTTTCGGGCCTGCAGGCCTTTTTCGCGCCGGCGCGGGCAAAGACCAGCCAGTCCGCCGCCGCCTATCGCAATTCTCCCAACGGGCGCCAGCGCTGCGCCAATTGCTCCTGGTTCGAGGCGCCCTCCGGCTGTGGCGTCGTCAAGGGGGCGGTGAGCGCGCGCGGCTGGTGCGCGCTCTGGGGGTGACAAAGTCATTGAGCCCGCGCGGCGGCGGGCGCATCTAAGCGCAAGGGCCACACGGTAAAGGAGGATTTTAATGGAACCCAATGTTGGAAAAACCGACCGGATGATCCGCATCGCCGTGGGCCTTCTTCTCTTGAGCCTGATTTTCATCGGCCCGCAGAGCTGGTGGGGCCTTGTCGGCCTCGTGCCGCTGGCGACAGCCTTCATTAATTTCTGCCCGGCGTATAAGCTCCTGGGCGTGGATACGCTCGGCAAATAAACCCTCGACCGAAGCGGCGGCGGCGAGATCGTGAACGGCGAGACAATCACGTTTCGCGCCCGTGGCATGCATTGCCATGGGTGCGAACATGTCATCGAGGCGCGCTTGCGCAAGCTTGCGGGCGTGCGCCAGGTAACGGCGTCCTATCCGACAGAGCAGGTTGTCGTCGATTACGATCCTGCGCGCGTCGAGTTTGCCGCGTTGCGCGCGACCGTCGAGGAACTCGGCTATCGCGTCGAGGAAGGGGAGCGCGCGCAAAGGCCGCTCGCCCGGCGTCTCTTGCTCGCCGCCGGCGCGCTTTTGGGGCTTGCGGCGCTCATTCTCGTCGACACGCGCTGGATCAGCGCCGGCGGCGCGCCGGACATCGCCCAGCATATGAGCCTATGGCTCATCTTCGTGCTCGGCCTCGTCACCGGTTTCCATTGCATCGGCATGTGCGGCGCTTTCGTCGTCAGCTATACGGCCGCCGACGCGGGGGCCGGCCGATCTTCGGCGCTGTCGCACCTCGCCTTCGCGACGGGCAAGACGCTCTCCTACACGGCGATCGGGGCGCTGTTCGGCGCGCTCGGGGCGTTCATCGCCTTCACGCCGCTGTTGCGCGGCGCGGCCGGGGTCGCGGCCGGCGTCTTTCTCATCGTCTTCGGCCTCAACATGCTGGGGCTGTTCGCCCCGCTGCGGCGCTTCCGGCTCGGTCTGCCGGCGCCGCTTCAACGCTGGGTCTATCGCGAAGCTGGGGGACGCCACCGACCCTTCGTCATCGGCCTCCTCAACGGCTTGATGATCGCCTGCGGGCCGCTGCAGGCGATGTATGTCATGGCGGCCGGCACAGGTAGCGCCGTCGAGGGCGCGAAAATGCTGTTCGCCTTCGGGCTCGGCACGCTGCCGGTCATGCTCGCCTTCGGCGCGGTCGCCTCCCTACTGTCGAGCGCGGCGACGCACCGGCTGCTGCGCGCGTCGGGCGTCATCGTCGTGGCGCTCGGCGCGGTGATGATCAATCGCGGCCTCATCCTGACCGGCTGGGGCGTGGACCTCGCCTCGATCGTCGCCCGCATGCGGCAGACCGACGCGCCGATCGCAAGCTTAGCGCCGGCGCCTGCCGTGCAGATCATCGAAATGGAGGCGAACGGTCTCGGCTATCAGCCCTCGCGCTTCACGCTCACCAAGGGCGTTCCCGTCAAATGGGTCATCAACGCCACGAAGATCACGAGCTGCAACAATCGCATCGTGGTTCCGGCCTTCGGCCTGGAATTCGATTTGAAGCCCGGGCTGCAGACGATCGAGTTCACGCCGACCCAGAGCGGCGTCGTCCCGTGGAGCTGCTGGATGGGCATGATCCGCGGCGAATTCGTGGTGACGGAGCCGGGCGCCGCGCCGCCCCCCGCCGCGCCGGAGACCGCGCAGGAAGCGCCTTCCCCGCCGCAGGAGACGGCGCAGCCGGCCCCGGCCGAGGCGCCCCGCCGTTACGTCGTGCGGCGCGGCGATACGCTAAAGGCGATCGCGCGCCGCCTCTACGGCGACGCCGGGCGCTGGCGCGACATCGCGCGCGCCAATCCCGGCCTGGGCAAGGGCCGGCTCAAGCCGGGGCAGGTTCTGACGCTGCCGTCGCCGTGACGATTCGCCGTGGCGCAATCCGAAGCGCCGCGCATTAGTCTTCGTTTGTGGGGAAAGGAGTTGGGGATGAGAAAGATCATGTACGCCGCCGCAGCTTTGGCGCTCGCGGCCGCCGGGACCGCCGTCGCGGAGGACCATCACGACCACATGGAAATGATGTCGAAGATGGTTAAGGACGCGCGCATCGAGGTCGACGTTCCAGGCCCGATGAAGGCGAAAATGCTCGCCAATATGCGGGGCCATCAGGAGGCCGTCGCCGAGATTCTCGCGGCGCTCGGAAAGGGCGACGGCGCGGCGGCGGCGAAAATCGCCGACGCCCGGCTCGGCGCGAATTCGCCGGGCGCCGCCGCCTGCCGGCCGGACGCCAAATCCGGCGCGCAGGGCGACATGCCCATGATGATGGCGAGCCATATGCCGGACGAGATGCGCGCGCTTGGCATGACCATGCATATGCAGGCGACGAAATTCGCCGAGGAAGCCGCGAAAGTGAAACAGGGCGGCGATCTTCGGCCCGCGCTTGCCGAGCTCGGCCAAGTCGTGCAAGCCTGCAACGCCTGTCACGCCGCCTATCGGCTCGACTGATCAACGGGGCGCAAGACCCCGTCGTCCGCCGGGAGCTCCTTTTGCGCATCGCCACCTGGAACGTGAATTCCGTGCGGCAGCGGCTCACGCCGCTGCTCGCCTTTCTGAAAGAAGATGCGCCCGACATACTCTGCCTTCAGGAGCTTAAATGCGAGACGGAGGCCTTCCCGCGCCTCGAGGTCGAGGACGCCGGCTATAATGTTGTCCTGCACGGGCAGAAGACCTTCAACGGCGTCGCCATTCTCTCGAAGCGGCCGATCGAAGAGTCGTATGTCGGCCTTCCCGGCTTCGACCATGAAGGCCAGTCGCGCTACATCGAAGCGGTGCTCTCGGACGGCGTGGGGGGCGCTGTGCGCGTCGCCTCGATCTATGCGCCCAACGGCAATCCGCCCGACACGCCCAAATACCGCTACAAGCTCGCCTTCATGGAGGCGCTGACGCAGCACGCGGCGGCGCTGCTGCAGCTCGAGGAAAAGACCGTTCTCGCCGGCGATTACAATATCATTCCCGAGAACCGCGACGTGCACGACCCCGCCGCCTGGGCGGGGGACGCGCTGTTTCTGCCCGAAAGCCGCGCCGCCTACCGGCGGCTCGTCAACCTCGGCTACGTCGACGCGCTGCGCGCCGTCACCGACGACGGCGGGCTCTACACCTTTTGGGACTATCAGGCGGGCGCCTGGCAGAAAAACAAGGGCATCCGCATCGACCATCTGCTGCTCTCGCCGCAGGCGGCCGACAGGCTGCAAGGCGTCGAGATCGCGAAGACGTTGCGCGCGGGCGAGAAGCCTTCCGATCACGTGCCGATCGCCGCGCAGCTCGGCTGATCAGTCGAGCGCGGCGACCGCCCGGAAAATCACATAGAGCGCCACGGCGACCACGATCGCCGCGAAGACCATGGCGAGCGCCCCGCGCTCGGCGGCGAGGCGGCGCGCCGTCGCCGCCCCAATCAGACCGCCGACGACGCCGCCCCCGAGCAGGGTGGCGGCGAGCGTCCAGTCGACAAGGCCGGAAAGCGCGTAATTCGCGGCCGTCGTCACCCCGAAGGCGGTGACGGACACGAGCGAAGAGCCGATGGCGTTGATGATGGGGAGATCCGCCGCAAACATCAGCCCCGGCACGATCAGAAAGCCCCCGCCGATGCCGAAGAAGCCCGACAGCGCGCCGGTCGTCGCCCCCAAGGCCGCGAGGCGCGGAAAGTTCTCGCGATTGAGCCGGACCTGCGGATAGCCCTCGCCGCTGCGGCTTCTGAACATCAGCGCACCGACGACCAGCATCAGCACGCCAAAGAGGGCCAGCAGCTTTTCGCCGTTCATGAGCTTGCCCATCGTCGACCCGCCAAAGGCGCCGATGACCCCGAAGAGCGCGAAGACCGAGGCGCAGCGCCATTTGATCGTGCCGGCGCGCGCATGGTGCCAAAGGCTGACCAGGGCGTTGGCGGCGACCGCCACGGCGCTGGAGCCGATGGCGACATGCGGCTCCGGCACGCCGACGAAATAGACGAGAAGCGGCACGGCGAGGACCGAGCCGCCGCCGCCGACAAGACCCAGCGAAAAGCCGACGAGAACGCCGGAGAACGCGCCGGCGGCGAGTTTCAGGAGGAAAGGCGTGAGCATGGGAGTGGGGTCGCCTACATTAGAACTTGCTTATTTAGATAACCCGCATATATGAGGACAGCAAGCAGGAAGCGGCGAACTGAAAGGGCAAGACATGTCGCAGGCGGATATTCGCGGCTTTTTCGACGAGCCGACCTTCACCATCACCTATCTCGTGTCCGATCCGGCGACGAAGAAGGCGGCGATCATCGACCCCGTCCTGGATTATGAACCGGGCGGCGGCGTCGCCGACTCCCGTTCGATCGACGCCATTCTGGAGGTCGCCCGCGCCGAAGGACTGACGATCGAATGGGCGCTCGAGACCCACGCCCATGCCGATCACCTGTCCGCCGCCCCGGTGGTGAAGGCGCGCACGGGCGCCCGGACCGGCATCGGCGAACACATTACAAAGGTTCAGGACCTCTTCCGGCCGGTGTTCCTGGCCGACGACATTGCGCCGGAGGGCCGTGATTTCGATCGCCTGTTCAAGGACGGCGAGCGCTTCCCGCTGGGGGAGCTGTCGATCGAGGCGCTTTACACGCCGGGCCATACGCCGGCCTGCGTCTCCTATAAGATCGGCGACGCGGTCTTTGTCGGCGACACGCTGTTCATGCCGGATTACGGCACGGCCCGCGCCGATTTCCCCGGCGGCGACGCGCGCGCGCTCTATCGCTCGATCCGCCGCCTGCTGGCCCTGCCGCCGGAAACGCGGCTCTTCATGTGCCACGATTACAAGGCGCCCGGCCGCCCCTTCTATGCCTGGGAGACGACGGTCGCGGAGCAACGCGCCAAGAATGTGCAGATCGCCGACGGCGTCGGCGAGGAGGAATTCGTCGCCTTGCGCCAGAGCCGCGACAAGGCCCTCGCCGCGCCGCGCCTGCTGCTGCCGTCGATTCAGGTGAACATTCGCGCCGGCCGTTTTCCGGCCCCCGGTCCGGATGGCGTGCGGCGGCTGCTGATCCCGGTGAAATTCAGGGGCGCCGCCGCGCCGGAGGCCTAATTGCGCGCGCGCAGATAGTCTTCGAGCAGAGCCACGGCCGCCTTGCGATCGGCCTCGCTCGCCGAGGCCAGCGCCTTGGCCTGGGCGTCGATGATCCATTGCTCATTGGCGCCGCCGGCGACGGCGTCGCGCGCCAGAGTGAGATACATGAGACCGCGCGCCTTTTGCGCCGCGCCGCCGCCCGCCTCGCCGCTATACATCAGGCGGCCGAGCACGGCCTGGGCTTGCGGATGCCCCTTGCGCGCGGCGAGCTCGAGCCAGCTCATGCTCTGGCGCAAATCCTTCTTCACCCCAACGCCGTCGAGATACATGCGGCCAAGGTAATATTGCGCGTCGGCGTTGCGAAAATACGTCGCCGCGTAGCGGAACAGTTCGAAGGCGCGGTCGAGGTCGGGCTCGATCTTCGCCGCCGAAAGGCCGTCCCGCAGATAGAGGCCGACGGCGACGAAGGCGTTTGCCGCCATGGAGCGCTCGCGCGGGTCCGGGTCCGCCTCGGCGAAATGTTCGACGATGCGCGAAAAATACTCGTAGGCCTTGACGTCGTCGCGCGCGACGCCGTCGCCGTCGGCGTACATGCGGCCGAGCTTCCATTGCGCGAGCGGCTCGCCCCCCTCGGCGGCGTAGCGCAGCGCGGCGACTGAGGTGGCCGCGTCGCCGTTATGGTAGGTCTCGAGCCCGGCGCGCAGAGCCGCGCGCGGATTCTTGAACATCGGCAGGGGCGTCGTCTCGGGCGCGCGCGCAGCGGGCGCGTCGAGCGCCGGGGCCGGATCGACGAAGGCCATGACGAACATGGCGAAGCTCGCCGCGAACAGGCTCGCGGGCAGCGCCGCGCGCCGCAGCTTTTGCGTTGCGGCGGAGATCGCGTCCTTCTGCGCATATCCAACCATCATGCGACCCGACATCCTGGTCCCCCGACGCCTCAAAACTTGGCGTCCCTCAAGCAAAATAAAACCCCGTCGGCCGTCATCCAGAGCGCTTTCGGGAAACAGACGCCCGTCCCCTGCGGCGAGCGGCCGCCGGGCTGTCTTCCCGCACTCTGGATGAGCAAGTGACACAAGGACCTTATCGCAGCTTTTATGGCTGAAAAGGGGCTTCTGGCCTCGTGCGAAGGCGCTCGCTGCTTATGTTTTGAACTGTTGCAACAAGGGCACAACCACTGTTGCAAAATTACACTAGTCCGCTTCGACGTTGTTTTTTGCAGCCGCGAAGAGCGGGCCTGTAAAGTCCGGGGCAAGGGGTTTATGCGAGACGCGCCGGGCCGCCCGGGGAGCGTTCCGCCGGCCCCTGACTTGTGCTTTGATCGCGCCCCGCCCCGGAACGGCGAATCGCGCGGCCCACGCGCGCCAAAAAGGATAAATGGAATGGCCCTTCGCTCTCGCGCCCCGCTTCTTCTCAGCCTCGCCGGCGCCGCGGCGCTCGCCGCCGTCCCTGCCAGCGCCGGCGACGCGCAAAAGGGCGCGGTGATCGCCAAGCGCTGGTGCGCGACCTGCCATGTGGTGTCGAAGGATCAGACCTCGGCCAACGCCGACGCGCCCTCCTTCTTCGACATCGCCCAGCGCCGCACCGACAAGAAACAGCTCGGCAATTTCCTCGTCGACCCGCATCCGCCGATGCCGGACATGCACCTTACGCGCAGGGAAATCGACGACATCACGACCTATATCCGGAGCCTCGACCCGCGTCCGCAGCCCAAGGGCGAGCCGGACGGCAAGGATGCGGATCTGCCCAAGAACGGGTGAGCCTTCAGGCTTCCGCTGGACCTGAGGCCTCCGAAGCGATAGAGCGGCCGCGCGGGATGGATCGCGGCGGGCCCCGGAGCCATGGCCTATTCAGTCAAGGAAGCCTTCAAGACATTGCAGGGGGAGGGGCGCCAGGCCGGCCGCGCCGCCGTCTTCTGCCGTTTCGCCGGCTGCAATTTGTGGAGCGGGCGCGAGGAAGACCGCGCCAGCGCTCAATGCCTGTTCTGCGATACGGATTTCGTCGGGACCGACGGCGAGGGCGGCGGCAAATTCGCCGACGCCCAGGGGCTCGCGGCGCATCTGGCGGCGCTCTGGGGCGAGGGGAGGGACGACCGCTTCACGGTGCTGACCGGGGGCGAACCCATGCTTCAGATCGACGCGCCCTTGATCGACGCCCTGCACGCGCAGGGTTTCGAGATCGCCGTCGAGACCAATGGCGCGATCGCCGCCGCGCCCGGCCTCGACTGGATCTGCGTTTCGCCCAAGGCCGGAACGCCGCTCAGACAGACGCGCGGCGACGAGCTGAAGCTCGTCTTTCCCCAGCCAGGGGCGGAGCCGTCGCTTTATGAGGGGCTCGAGTTCCGCCATTTCCTGCTTCAGCCCATGGACGGCCCGGAGATTCTGCGCAATACGAGGGCCGCGGTCGACTACTGCCTCGCGCATCCGCGCTGGCGCCTGTCGCTGCAAACCCACAAGATGATCGGGGTCAAGTGAAGGTGGCGACGTTCGAAGTCTACCGCGAGTTTTATTTCGAGGCGGCGCACGCCCTTTACGATCCGGAGGCGAAGGACGGCGGCAAATACCGCAATCTGCACGGCCATTCCTTCCGCGTGCGCGTGAGCCTGCGCGGCGAGCGCCACCCCGAGGAACAGTGGGTGATGGATCTTGGAAAGCTTGGCCGTCGCCTCGCCGAACTGCGCGAGAAGCTCGACCATTCCTTCCTCAATGATCTGGAAGGGCTCGGCAAGCCGACGCTCGAAAACCTTTGTCTTTACGTCTGGCGGGAGCTTCGCCCCGACGCGCCGGGCCTCTGCGAAGTCGGCATATTCCGCGACAGCTGCTTCGAGGGCTGCGTCTATCGCGGCGACTAGCCTTCCTGCGGCATCGTCGCTATTGCGATTTGCAGACGCGGTCTCTAGGCTCTGAGCCTGTCATTTGAGCAGAAGAACCGCCTGGCGGCCGCGCGAAGAGGCGCCCGCGCAATCCAAGAGCGGACTCGAGGGGAACCCTGAAGGACATGGCGAACAACAAGGTCATCAGCGCCGACGAGGCGATTGCGCTCATCCGCGACAACGACGTCGTCACCACCACGGGCTTCGTCCAGAGCTGCATTCCCGAGGCGCTGCACGCCGCCCTGGAAAAGCGCTTCGTCGAGACGCAGCATCCGCGCGACCTCACTCTCATCATGACCGCGGGCGCCGGCGACTCCAAGGGCCTCGGCACCGGCCGCTTTCACCATGAAGGTCTGTTGAAGCGCGTCATCGCCGCCAATTTCGGGCGCATGCCGAAGGTCGCCCAGGCCGCCCAGGAAAACAAGATTCTGGGCTACAACCTGCCCCAGGGCGTCATCTCGCAGCTTTATCGCGCCTGCGCCGCCGGCCAGCCCGGACTCTTCTCCAAGGTGGGCCTCTACACTTACGTCGATCCCCGCTTTGGCGGCGGCAAGGTCAACGAGGTAACGACCGAGGACATCGTCAAATATCACAATATACAGGGCGAGGAGTGGCTCTTCTATATCGCCACCAAGATCGACGTCGCCTTCATCCGCGGCACCTCGGCCGATCCTTCCGGCAATATCAGCATGGAGAAGGAGGCGCTCGTCCTCGACAATCTGGCGCAGGCCATGGCCGCCCACAATAATGGCGGCCTCGTCATTGCGCAGGTCGAGCGCATCGTCGAACAGGGGTCGATCAAACCCAAGGACGTGCATGTGCCGGGCATTTTGGTGTCCGCCGTCGTCGTCGCCGATCAGCCGGAAATGCACCGGATGAATTACGGCGTGATGTATAATGCGGCGCTCGCCGGCGAAGTTCGCGTGCCGGTCGAGAAGCTCGCCAAAATGCCGCTCGACGAGCGCAAGGTGATCGCCCGCCGCGCCGCCTTCGAACTGCCGCCGAACGGCGTCGTAAACCTCGGCGTCGGCGCGCCGGAAGGCATCGCCGCCGTCGCCAATGAAGAAAAGCTCACGCCCTATATCACGCTGACGACGGAAGCCGGCGCGATCGGCGGCGTGCTCGCCTCGGGATCGAGCTTCGGCGCCGCCACCAACGCCGACAGCATCATCCAGCAGAACCAGCAGTTCGACTTCTATGACGGCGGCGGTCTCGACATGACCTGCCTCGGCATGGCCGAATGCGACCTGCAAGGCAACGTCAACACGTCGAAATTCGGCGGCCGCCTCAACGGCTGCGGCGGCTTCATCAACATCAGCCAGAATGCGCGGCTCGTCGTCTTCGCCGGCACCTTCACCAATGGCGGGCTGCGGGTCGAGATCGCCGACGGCAAGGTGAACATCGCCCAGGAGGGCCGCAACAAGAAGTTTCTGAACTCCGTCGAGCAGATCACCTTCTCGGGCAAGTTCGCGCAGAAGCGCAAACAGCCGGTCTATTATGTGACCGAACGCTGCGTCTTCCAGCTCAAGGACAAGGGCCTGGAGCTCGTCGAGATCGCGCCCGGCATCGACATCGACAAGCACATTCTGCCGTTCATGTCCTTCAAGCCGATCATCAACGAGCCGGAATTGATGGACAAGCGCATCTTCATCGACGAGCCGATGGACCTCATCAACGATCTGCTGAACCTCAACCTCGATCAGCGCATCAGCTACGATCCGGCGCGCAATATTCTGTTCCTCAATCTCGAGGGCTGGCATGCGCGCACCAAGAAAGACATCGACGAGATGCGCAAGGCGCTGGTCACCGCCTGCGAGAAGGTCGGCAAGCGCGTCAATTCCGTGGTCAACCACGACGGCGCGCGGATCAACGAGGCGCTCTACGACGATTACGCCGAGATGATCGAATATTTGAGCCAGCACTACTATCTGACCACGACGCGCTATGCGACGAGCGCCTTCGCCCGCATGAAGATGAAGGAGGCCATGGCCAAGCGCGGCCTGCAGCCCCACGTCTTCGAACGCCGCGAAGCCGCCGAGACCTTCCTCCAGGTCGTCGCCAGCGAAGAAGAAAAGGCCCCGGCGTAAGGGTCGGGCGGCCGTAGCGCCGCACGTAAGAGCCCTCCTGCTCCCGGGCAGGAGGGCTTTTCTTTGCCTTCATCCGTCTCACCCTCGGCGAGCCGCCTTCTCCCCGGCGGGAAACGGGCGCAACGCGAATGGCGCGCCTGAGGCGCGTTCCTTTCGCCCCTTGCGGGGGAAGGCGGCAACGTGAAGCGCGGCTGGATGGGGGAAGGCGCCAAACGACGAAAGGCCCCGTCGCCTGATCGCGCACGGGGCCGAAGCTTCCTTGGAAGCGGTCTGGATTGTCCAGTCTTTGAAGAGGGCCGCCCGCTGCTTGGCCTTCGCGGCGGGCTAACCCTGGTATGTTGCAGCTCTAGGGAGGTTTCGGGAGCTCAGGCAGCGCTAGCCTGACTTCCCGAGTGACCGGAACGGAACGCCGGTCACGCAATCTGACCCGGTGGCGTCATGCTCCTCTCGCAACCTTGTTGCAACGGCTTCGCCGACGACAGGGGAGTTCGCCGACGCATCCTGATCGCTGCCGTCTCGAGGTCCCGCCCGAGCGGTCCCGCCTCGCAATGTGTTGGAGACGGGTGCGATGTAGGTCAAGGATGCCCCCGCTTGCGATTCCCGTCAAGCGGCAAGTTGCCGCTGTTTCAAGAACGAGGTTTCCGGGCGCCGCGGCGCTTGCCTCCCGCGCAATCAACGCATATAGATATCTTTATATCTTAACCGAGAAGCCTGTTTGACCGAGAAGCCGATGACCGAACCGCACATTCTCAGGCTCGAGCCGGCGCTCGCGGCGCTCAACGCCGCCGCCGAAGAGACGCGGTTACGCCTCCTTGCGCTTCTGTCGCAATCCGAACTCACGGTCAGCGAGGTGGTGGCCATTCTCGGCCAGTCGCAGCCGCGCGTCTCGCGCCATCTCAAGCTTCTGGTTGAAGCAGGCCTCGTCGAGCGGCGCCGCGAGGGCGCCTGGGCCTTCTTCCGCCTCGCGCCCGGCGGCGCGGCGGGGGCGCTCGCCCGCGACTTGTCAGCCTGGCTCGATCCACGCGATCCAGTCCTCGGCGAAGATCGGGCGCGGCTCGCCGACGTGCGCCAAGCCCGCGCCGAAAACGCCGCCCGCTATTTCGCCGCCCATGCCGCCGAATGGGACGATATCCGCTCGCTGCACGCGCCCGAGGCGCTCGTCGAAGCGGCGATGCGCGACGCCGTCGGCGACGCGCCGCTGCGCTGCGTCCTCGATCTCGGCGCCGGCGCGGGGCGCATGCTCGAGCTCTTTGCGCCGCTGGCCGAACGCGCCATCGGCGTCGATCTCTCCACCGCCATGCTCGCCGTCGCGCGCGGCCGGATGGAGGAGACCGGACTGCGCAATATCGAACTGCGCCAGGGTGACATTTATGCGCTGCCGGTCGAGCGCAATTCGGTCGATCTCGCGATCATGCATCAGGTGCTGCATTATCTCGACGATCCCGCCCGCGCCCTGCGCGAGGCGGCGCGCGTGCTGGCGCCGGGCGGGCGCCTTCTCGTCGTGGATTTCGCTCCGCACCAGGAAGAGGCGCTACGCGACAAGCACGCCCATCGCCGGCTCGGCTTTTCAAAAGACGAGATCGCCGGGCTCATCGCCCAGGCGGGGCTCGACACGGTCCTGCACCGTGAGCTCGCGCCGGACGCCAGGGAAGGAGCCAAGCTCACCGTTTCCTTGTGGCTCGCGCGGGACCCGCGCGTCATCGCCGATAAGATACCCGCTTCTTCTTATGAGATCGTCTGATGTTCAACGCGCTTCATCCTACCGCCGCCGGCAAGCAGTTTAAAATCTCCTATGAATTCTTTCCGCCCAAAACGGCGGAAATGGAGAAGCAGCTTTGGGAGTCGGTCAAACGGCTCGAGGCGCTCGATCCCCATTTCGTTTCCGTCACCTATGGCGCCGGCGGCTCGACGCGCGAACGCACCCACGCCATCGTGGCGCGCATCGCCCGCGAGACCCGGATGAACCCCGCCGCGCATTTGACCTGCGTCTCGTCGTCGGCCGCGGAAATCGATGAGATCTTGCATGGCTATTGGGAGGCGGGCGTCCGCCATATCGTCGCGCTGCGCGGCGATCCGCCCACCGGCGTCGGCGCGAAGTTCGAGCCCAACCCCAAAGGCTACGCCAGTTCCTGCGAACTCGTGCGGGGCATCCGCCGCCTGCACGATTTCGAAATTTCGGTTTCCACTTATCCCGAGGGCCACCCCGAAAGTTCGTCGGTCGAACAGGACCTCGACGCGTTGCAAGTGAAGATCGACGCGGGCGCGACGCGCGCCATCACGCAGTTCTTCTTCGACAACGACATCTACTTCCGCTTCCTCGACAAGGCGCGCGCCAGGGGCGTCAAAATCCCGATCGTGCCGGGCATCATGCCGATCCGCAATTTCCGCCAGGTCGCAAGTTTCGCGCAGAAGGCGGGCGCGAGCGTGCCGCGCTGGGTCGCCGAACGTTTCGAGGGTCTCGACGACGACCCCGAGACGCGCGCCCTCGTCGCCGCCACGACCGCCGTCGAACAGGTGATGGGCCTCGCCCGCGCCGGGGTCGACGAATTCCATTTCTACACCAACAATCGCGCCGACATGGTCTTCGCCATTTGCCATTTGCTCGGCGTCCGTCCCGTTCGCGAGAAAGCACCCGCATGACCATTGATAAAGCTTACGGCCAGAACATCCTGAAGGCGCTGGAGGAAGCGGCGCAAAAGCGCATCCTCATTCTCGACGGCGCCATGGGCACGATGATCCAGCGTCACAACTTCGAGGAAGCGGATTTTCGCGGCGAAAGGTTCAAGGATCACCCGAAGGATCTGCGCGGCAATAACGACCTGCTGATCCTCACCCAGCCCGAAGCGATCAAGGCGATCCATACCGCCTACCTCGACGCGGGCGCGGACATCATCGAGACGAACACCTTCTCGTCGACGACGATCGCCCAGGCCGATTACGGACTGGAGTCGCTCGCTTATGAACTCAATTACGAAGGCGCGAAGCTCGCGCGCGCCGCCGCTGACGCCGTTGCGGCGAAGACGGGCGTGCGCCGCTTCGTCGCCGGCTCCATCGGCCCGACGAACCGCACCGCCTCAATCTCGCCCGACGTGTCGAACCCGGGCTTTCGCGCCGTGAGTTTCGACGAGCTGCGCGCCGCCTATAAGGAAGCGGCGCTCGGCCTCATCGCCGGCGGCGCCGACGTCATGCTGGTCGAAACCATCTTCGATACGCTCAACGCCAAGGCGGCGATCTATGCGCTCGAAGACGCGTTCGACGAAGTGGGAACGCGCTTGCCGATTATGATCTCGGGCACGATCACCGATCTTTCGGGCCGCACGCTCTCGGGCCAGACCGCGATCGCCTTCTGGAATTCGCTTGCCCACGCCAGGCCGTTCTCGATCGGCTTCAACTGTGCGCTCGGCGCGCGCGAGATGCGCCAGCATATCGCCGAGATCGGCCGCGTCGCCGACACGCGCGTCTGCGCCTTCCCCAACGCGGGCTTGCCCAATGAATTCGGACTCTACGACGAAAGCCCCGAATATATGGCGGAGCTCGTCGGCGAGTTTGCGCAGGCTGGCCTCGTCAATATTCTCGGCGGCTGCTGCGGCACGACGCCCGATCACATTCGCGCCATCGCCGACAAAGTAAAAGGCCTCGCGCCGCGCACCGTGCCGAAGATCGAGCCCCTGCTGCGGCTTGCCGGGCTCGAACCCTTCGCGCTGACGAAAGACATTCCCTTCGTCAATGTCGGCGAACGCACCAATGTCACGGGCTCGGCGAAGTTCCGCAAGCTCATCACCAATGGCGATTACACCGCGGCGCTCGACGTCGCGCGCGATCAGGTCGCCAATGGCGCGCAGGTGATCGACGTCAACATGGACGAGGGCCTGCTCGATTCTGAGCGCGCCATGGTCGACTTCCTCAATCTGCTCGCCGCCGAGCCGGACATCGCCCGCGTGCCGGTGATGGTCGACTCTTCGAAGTTCGAGGTGATCGAAGCCGGCCTGAAGTGCCTGCAGGGCAAGGGCGTCGTGAACTCCATTTCGCTGAAGGAAGGCGAAGAGAAATTCATCGCCGAGGCGAAGAAGGTGCGCCGCTACGGCGCCGCGGTCGTCGTCATGGCTTTCGATGAAAAAGGCCAGGCCGACACGCTGCAGCGCAAGGTCGAAATCTGCAAGCGCGCTTATCAGATCCTGACTCAAGAGGTGGGCTTCCCGCCGCAAGACATTATCTTCGATCCCAATATTTTCGCGGTCGCGACGGGCATCGAAGAGCATGAGAATTACGGCGTCGACTTCATCGAGGCGGCGCGAAGCATCAAGCGCGATTTGCCTTACGCTCATGTCTCGGGCGGCGTCTCAAATCTCTCCTTCTCGTTCCGCGGCAACGAGCCGGTGCGCGAGGCGATGCATTCCGTCTTCCTCTTCCACGCCATCCAGGCGGGGATGGATATGGGCATCGTCAACGCCGGCCAGCTCGCGGTTTACGCCGAGATCGACCCCGAGCTGCGCGAGCTTTGCGAAGACGTCGTGCTCAACCGCCGCAAGGAAGCGACCGAACGGCTCGTCGAAGCGGCGGAGAAGTTCAAGGGCGCGGGCGCCAAATCCGCGGAAAAGGACGCCGCCTGGCGCGAGCACAGCGTCGAAAAGCGTCTCGAATATGCGCTCGTCAACGGCATTACCGAATATATCGAGAGCGACGTCGAGGAAGCCCGCGCAAAATCGGCGCGTCCGCTCGACGTCATCGAAGGTCCGCTGATGGCCGGCATGAATGTCGTCGGCGATCTTTTCGGCGCCGGAAAAATGTTCCTGCCGCAGGTGGTGAAGTCGGCGCGCGTGATGAAACAGGCCGTCGCCTATCTCATGCCGTTCATGGAAAAGGAGAAGGACGCGCGCTCCTCAGCCGGCAAGATCCTGCTCGCGACGGTGAAGGGCGACGTTCACGACATCGGCAAGAACATCGTCGGCGTGGTGCTCGGCTGCAATAATTTCGAGGTAATCGACCTCGGCGTCATGACGCCGGCGGCGAAGATTCTCGAAACCGCGAAGAAAGAGAAAGTCGATCTCATCGGCCTTTCGGGACTCATCACGCCGTCGCTCGACGAAATGTGCTTCGTCGCTTCTGAACTCGAGCGCGAAGGGCTCGACACGCCGCTGCTCATCGGCGGCGCGACCACGAGCCGCGTGCATACGGCGGTGAAGATCAGCCCCAATTATCGACGCGGCCAGGCCGTCTACGTCACGGACGCGAGCCGCGCGGTCGGCGTCGCGCAAGCGCTGGTCTCGCAGAAGACGCGCGACGACTATATGGCCGAGACGCGCGCCGAATATGAACGGGTCGCCGAAGCCCATGCCCGTGCGCAGGCCGACAAGCAGCGCGTCTCGCTCGCGCAGGCGCGGGCCAACGCCTATAAGATCGACTGGGCGGCCTATGCGCCTGTCAAGCCGAGCTTCCTTGGCGCCCGCGCCTTTGCGAGCTACGACGTCGCGGAGCTCATTCCCTATATCGACTGGACGCCCTTCTTCCAGACCTGGGAATTCAAGGGCCGTTATCCGGCGCTGCTCGACGATCCGGAGCGCGGCCCGGCGGCGCGCCGTCTCTTCGAGGATGCGCAGGAAATGCTGAAGCGCATCGTTGCGGAGCGCTGGTTTACGCCGAAGGCCGTCATCGGCTTCTGGCCGGCGAACAGCGTTGCGGACGACATCGCGCTCTATACGGGCGAGTCGCGCAACGAGACGCTCGCGACCTTCTTCACTTTGCGCCAGCAGCTCGGCAAACGCGACGGCAGGGCGAATATTGCGCTCGCCGATTTCGTCGCGCCGAGAGAGAGCGGCAAGGCCGATTACGTCGGCGCCTTCGTCGTCACCGCCGGCGCGGAGGAGGCGAAGATCGCCGCGCGCTTCGCCCGCGCCAATGACGACTATGGCTCCATCATGGTGAAGGCGCTGGCCGACCGCATCGCCGAAGCCTTCGCCGAGCGCATGCATGAGCGCGTGCGCCGCGAATTCTGGGGCCATGCGAAGGACGAGTCGTTTTCGCCGCAGGAGCTCATCAACGAGCCTTACGCCGGCATTCGCCCGGCGCCCGGCTATCCGGCGCAGCCCGATCATACCGAAAAGGCGACCCTCTTCCGTCTGCTCGAGGTCGAAAAACGCACGGGCGTGAAGCTCACCGAAAGCTTCGCCATGACCCCGGCCTCGTCCGTCAGCGGTCTCTACATCGGGCATCCGCAGGCGCATTATTTCGGCGTCGCCAAGGTCGAACGCGACCAGGTCGAGGATTACGCGCGCCGCAAGGGCATGGCGGTTTCGGAGGTCGAGCGCTGGCTGGCGCCGATCCTCAATTACGAACCGGCGGCGCTCGCCGCGGAGTAAACCCTCTACGCCGGCCGCTTACCGTCATGCCCGGCCTTGCGCCGGGCATCCACAAGCCCGGCCCCGACGAGCGAAGAAAGCCGCCAGGCGCAAGTCGAAGGCTGTTCTAGACGCTTTCGGCCATCATCGATATTTTCCGGCTGAGTCTCTTGATATCCCTCGCCCCTCACCCTGCCTCCCCGCGAGCGGGGGGAGGGGGGTGAACCCGCGGGGCGCGCGCGACATGTCTCGGATCGTTGGCAAGCATCCTCTCTCTTTCGCGTCCTGGGCGCTGGTTTTCCTGTTGGCGCTCTATGCGCTCTATACGCTCGCGACGGCCCGCGGCGAACCGGTCAACGCCATGTGGCTCGTCACCGCGGCGATCGGCGTCTACGCCATCGGCTACCGCTTCTATTCGCGCTTCATCGCGGACACGGTTCTGCGGCTCGACGCGACGCGACGCACGCCAGCGCATCGGCGCAATGACGGTCTCGACTATGTGCCAACGGATAAATGGGTGCTCTTTGGCCATCATTTCGCGGCCATCGCCGGCGCCGGCCCCTTGGTCGGCCCCGTGCTCGCGGCGCAGATGGGCTATCTGCCCGGGACGCTGTGGCTGCTCACGGGCGTGATTTTCGCGGGCGCGGTGCAGGATTTTCTCGTCCTCTTCATCTCGACGCGCCGCGACGGACGTTCGCTCGGCGATCTCATCAAGACCGAGATGGGCGATGCGCCCGGCGTCATCGCCATGGTCGGCATACTCTCGATCATGATCATCCTGCTCGCCGTGCTGGCGCTCGTCGTCGTCAAGGCGCTGGCCGACAGCCCCTGGGGGGCCTTTACGGTTTTCGCGACCTTGCCGATCGCCGTCTTCATGGGCGTCTATGGCCGCTACCTGCGGCCCGGCCGAATCGGCGAAATGTCGGCGATCGGCTTTGCGCTGCTCATCCTGAGCATCGCCTTCGGCCGCACGGTCGCCGAGAACGCGACGCTCGCGACGCTCTTTACCTATAAGGGCGAGACGCTCGCCTTCATGCTCATCGCCTATGGCTTCGTCGCCTCGGTGCTGCCCGTGTGGCTCCTGCTCGCGCCGCGCGACTATCTCTCGACCTTCCTGAAAATCGGCACGATCCTGTCGCTGGCGCTCGGCATCTTCATCGTCTGGCCCGATCTGCAATTGCCGGCCGTGAGCCGCTTCATCGACGGCACGGGCCCGGTCTTCGCCGGCAGCGTGTTTCCGTTCCTGTTCATCACCATCGCCTGCGGCGCGGTCTCCGGCTTCCACGCGCTGGTCGCGTCGGGCACGACGCCGAAGATGATCGCCGACGAAACGCAGACGCGCATCATCGGCTATGGCGCCATGCTGATGGAGAGCTTCGTCGCCATCATGGCGTTGATCGCCGCGAGCGTATTGGAGCCCGGCGTCTATTTCGCGATGAACAGCGCGCCGGCGGTCATCGGCGCGACGCCGGACGCCGCCGCGGCGGCGATCTCCTCATGGGGATTCGCAGTGACGCCGGAGACGCTCGCCGGCGTGGCGCAGGAAGTGGGCGAGAAAAGCATTTTGTCGCGCACCGGCGGCGCGCCGACGCTCGCCGTCGGCATGGCGAAAATTCTTTCCTCCGTCATCGGCGGCTCGACCGCCATGTCTTTCTGGTACCATTTCGCCATCCTCTTTGAAGCGCTGTTCATCCTCACGACCATCGACGCCGGCACGCGCGTCGCGCGCTTCATGATCCAGGACCTGATCGGCGCTTTCGTTCCGGCCTTCCGGCAGACCCAGGCCTGGGGCCCCAATCTCGTCGCGACCGGCATTGCGGTCACTGGCTGGGGTTATTTCCTCTATCAGGGCGTCATCGACCCGCTCGGCGGCATCAATACGCTGTGGCCGCTCTTCGGCATCGCCAATCAGATGCTCGCGGCGATGGCGCTGACGCTCTGCGTCGTCGTGCTCTATCGCATGAAGCGCGAACGTTACGCCTTCGTCGCCATCATCCCGACCGCCTGGCTCTACATCTGCACCATGACGGCGGGCTTGGAAAAAATCTTCCACGACGATCCGCGCATCGGCTTTCTGGCGCACGCCCGGAAATTTTCGGCGGCGCTCGACAAGGGCCAATTGCTCGCGCCGGCGAAAACGCTCGACGAGATGCGTCGCGTGATCTTCAACGACTATGTCGACGCCAGCCTTTGCGCGATCTACATCGTGCTGGTTCTGTCCCTTCTCGGCTTCGCGCTCCGCGCCATCCGCGCGGCGCGCGCTGCAACGACCGTCACGACGCGGGAGAGCGAAGATGAGCTGCTGCAGCCTGCCGGGGCTTGATCTCGCCAAGATCGCCGCGAAACTGCGGGACGGCGCGCGGCTGATGGTCGGGCAGGGCGATTACGACGCTTATGTCGCCCATGCCCGCGCCGCGCATCGGGGTCGACCGGTCATGACCCGCGAGGAGTTCTTCCGCGCGCGGGAAAACGCCCGTTTCGGCGTGGGCGGCGAACGGGCGTTCCGCTGCTGTTAGGCGTCAGCGGGCCACATGCGGCAAAAAACGCCCGGATGCATGTTTCGCAGGCGATCCGCGCTGCCGCTTAAGAAATATTCTCAATGTGACGGCCAAGCACTTGCTTTTTGCGGCAGGCGGCGCACAAGCTGCGCCGCGCGGCCCGCGCGCAAGTCGAAAGCGTAATTACAGGCAAACCTTTAGTACGGAGCGAGATGCAGATGAAAAAATTGGCGGCGCCGATTGGCCTGGGTTTGATCCTCTCCGCCTGCGCGAGCATCGGGGCGCAGGACACTGAAAACATGCTCGCCGCGGCGCAATTCAACATGAAGATCGCCGATACGCCGGCGAAGCTCGCCAATCTCAAGGCGATGCCGCAGAACAGGCTCGTTCCCCATGTGAAGAACGGCAAGAACTTCTATGTTTACGCCGACGCCGCGGGATGCCAGTGCGTCTATGTCGGCAACGAAGCCGCCTATCAGAATTACCAGCAGATGCGCATTGCGAAGAACATCGCCAGCGACCAGCTGATGGCGGCGGAAATGAACCAGCAGGCGATGATGGATTGGGGCGCCTGGGGTCCGTGGGGGCCTGGCTTCTATTGATATTGACGGGCGGAGGCGTCCTCATCCCGACAGCGGGCGGGGCGTCGACGCCTGTTCGTCAACAGTCCGGGCGCTCGGTCGAACCGAGCGCCCTTCTTCTTGTTTACTCCGGCAGCGCAAACACGCTGAGCACGCCGCCGAGCGCGGTGTAATTGGCGAGCGAGGCGTAATTGCCGACCGCGCCGAGGCCCTCGTTGGACTTGGAGAGACCGGCCGCCAGGCCGATGCCCGCCCAGCCGCCGACGCCCGACAGCACCGCCACATACTGCTTGCCGCCCGCCTCATAGGTGATGACGTTGCCGATGATGCCCGACGGCGTCTTGTACTTGTAGAGCTCCTTGCCGGTCTTGGTGTCGACCGCCTTCAGATAGCCTTCGAGCGTCCCGTAGAAGGTCACGCCGCCGTCCGTCGACGTCGCCCCGCCCCAAACCGAGAACTGCTCCTTGTTCGACCACACGATCTTGCCGACCTTCGCGTCCCAGGCGATGAAATTGCCGGTGTGGTTCGTCCCGTCGCCGAGAACCCGCCCCGCCGGGAACATCTCCAGCGTCGCGCCGACGTAAGGCTGACCCGCCGTATAGCTCACGCGGAACGGCTCATAGTCCATGCAGACGTGGTTCGTCGGCACCAGGAACAGACCCGTCGCCGCGTCGTAGGACGCCGGCTGCTGGTCCTTCGACCCCAACGCCGCCGGGCAGACGTTCTGCGTGTTGGTGTCTTCGCCATTGTGCTGCGTCGAATATTTGTCGACGACCAGCGGACGCCCATAGGTCGGCGACGCCTTATCCATGTCGACCTTCGTCGCCCAGTTCACCGCCGGATCGTATTTCTCGGCGACCAGCAGATCGCCGTTGGTGCGGTCGAGCGTATAGCCGAAGCCGTTGCGGTCGAAGTGAACCAGCGTCTTGACCGTCTTGCCGCCGATCGGCTGGTCGGCCAGCACCATCTCGTTGATGCCGTCATAGTCCCACTCGTCGTGGGGCGTCATCTGGTAGAGCCACTTCACCTTGCCGGTGTCGAGGTCGCGCGCCCAGATCGTCATCGACCAGCGATTGTCGCCCGGGCGCTGCACCGGGTTCCACGTCGAGGGGTTGCCCGAGCCGTAATAAACGAGGTTCAGCTCAGGATCGTAGGAATACCAGCCCCAGGTGGTGCCGCCGCCCGTCTGCCACTGGTCGCCCTGCCAGGTCGAAATGCCCGAATCCTTGCCCACGACCTTGCCGAGATGGGTGGTCTTGTCGGGGTCGATCAGCGTGTCGGCGTCCGGGCCCATGGAGTAGCCGCGCCACGCCTGCTTGCCGTCCTTCACCGAATAGGCGGTGATATGGCCGCGCACGCCGAACTCGCCGCCGGCGATGCCGACGAAGACCTTGTCCTTGAACACATGCGGAGCGGCGGTCGAGGTCTGGCCCTTGGACGGATCGCCGTTCTTCACCGACCAGACGAGCTTGCCGGTCTTGGCGTCGAGCGCGACGAGCGTCGTGTCGGCCTGGGCGAGGAAGATCTTGCCGTCGCCATAGGCGAGGCCGCGGTTAACCGTGTCGCAGCACATCACCGGCACGACCGACGGATCCTGCTTGGGCTCATATTTCCAGAGGATCTTGTGGTCGGGATCCTTCAAATCGAGCGCATAAACGATGTTGGGGAACGGCGTATGCAGATACATCACGTCGCCCACGACCAGCGGCGCGCCCTCGTGGCCGCGCAGAACGCCCGTCGAAAACTGCCAGGCGAGCTGCAGCTTCGCCACATTGTCGGCGGTGATCTGCTTCAACGCCGAGTGGCGGACGTTGGCGTAGTCGCCCGTCGGCGACACCCACTGCTTGGGGTCCTTCTGCAAAGCGAGAAGCTCGTCGGAAGAGTCAGCCGGAGCGGCGGGCGCGGCCGGCGCAGCCGTCTGCGGCGCAGGGGCGGCGGAGGCGACAGGTTCGGCTGCGGGCGCGGACCCGGCTGACGCGTTCTGCGACGCGGGCGCGTGAGGCTCTGAGACGCTCGCGGTTTCATGCGCCGGGGACGCTTTCTCGCTCTGCTGGGAATTGCCGAGGTAATAGGCGCCGGCGCCCACGAGCCAGATGAGCGCCGTGGTGGCCAGAAGGTTCCTTGTGTCGGTTTTCATTTTCTTCTCCTTGGTCTCCCTTTCGATGTGGCCGCGCTTCGCCTGCGCCGCCACGAGCCAGCGGTCGAAAGCGTCTTTCCCTTCAGGGGTCTGCGTCAAAAGCCGCACGCTCGTGCGCTTGACGTCCGAGGCCTCGAGCTCCGCCTCGAAGGCGTCGAGCGAGAGCTCGGAAGGGACCATCCCATATTCCTCGCGCTTCCGGACGGCGCCGAGGTCGCGTTCGACAATGGTTTCGAGCACCCAGTAACCGCTTTCGACGCGCGGCTCTATGGTTAAGGTTGCGGTCGACGTCACGAGGTCGACGTTCGTCTTGTCCGTAACGCCATAGGCGGCGGCGTCGAACTCTTCCTGGATGAGATATTCCTTTTGCCCGCCAATGTTGAGTTCGGGCGCGCCCCAGGCCGCTTGTATTTCGGTCCGCAAGAGTTTCACGACCTCGGCAGGGGTCAAATTCAGAACAAAAACGCTCATTCGGCACTCTCTCGTTTGCACCGCCTCGGCTCAAAGAATATGGAATGGAGAGGAATGCAAGCGGGCGCTTTTGTCCCAGCGGGGCAATGGCTCGAACTCGGCTATTTTTTACCCCCTCCATGGCCCGAATGGACGACGCCGCGCCTTTCTCGATTCCACGCTTCCGCGAGCGCGCGCCCTGGCTCGGGCCCGATCTGCAGACGATCCGGAACATGCTGGCGCCGAGGCCGGCCAATCCCCCGGGCGCGGAGCGCCTGTTATTGCCCGTCTCGGAGGGCGACCGTCTGGCGGCGCGTCTCGACCGACCGGCGGGCGCGCAGGAACGGCCGCTCATCGTTCTCGTGCATGGCCTGACCGGCTCCGAGGCGAGCGTCAATGTGATTGCGACGGCGCGGCGGCTCGTCGACGACGGCTGGCCTGTGCTTCGGCTCAATCTGCGCGGATCGGGGCCGTCGCGCCCGACGTCGACGGGCCGCTACCATGCCGGACGCACGGAAGACCTCGCCGCCGCGCTGCGCGCGCTTCCGGCCGATCTGCTGCGGCGGGGCGTGATCCTGCTCGGCCATTCGCTCGGCGGCAATCTCATTCTCAAATTCATGGGCGAGGGCGTCGGCGATTTGCCCATCCTGGGCGCCGCCGTCGTATCGACCCCGCTCGATCTGGCGGCGACCTGCGCGCGCATGATGGCGCCGCGCAACATCGTCTACCACCGCTACCTGCTCACGGCGATGAAGCGCGAGGCGCTCGCGCCCGGCGCGGCGTTGACCACGGCCCAGCGCGCCGCCGTGGCTGGCGCGCGCACAGTTTTCGAATTCGACGATCGCTTCGTTGCGCCGCTCTTCGGCTATCGCGGCGCAGAAGCCTATTACGAAACCAACTCAGCCGGCGCCTTCCTCGCCGGCATAGGGCTTCCCACGCTGATCGTTCACGCCCTGGACGATCCCTGGATTCCACAGGCATGTTATGACGCAATCGACTGGGCGCGCCTGCCGGCCATCGAAACTGCGCTTTCGCCACACGGCGGGCATTTGGGATTTCACGGCGCCGGCAACCCCGTTCCGTGGCACGACCGCGTGGTCGCGGGTTGGCTGCGCGCCAAATTCGGGATGAGACGGCCGTGACCCAAGAGATCGAGACAAAACGAGTCGCGCTGATTACGGGCGCCTCAAAAGGGATTGGCCGACTCTGCGCCGAAAGGCTCGCCGCGGAAGGCTGGCGGGTTTTCGGCGCGGCGCGCACCCATGCGACAATCGAGAACGTCGAGAGTTTGGAGATGGACGTCGACGACGACGCCTCAGTCGCAGCAGGGGTCGCGCAGGTTCTCGAGAAGGCTGGAAGGCTCGACGCATTGATCAACAACGCCGGGTTTTCGCAGCGGGGCGCGGTCGAAGACGTCTCCATGGCGGAGGCGAAGGCCATTCTTGAAACCAATTTCTTCGGGGCCCTGCGGTTGTGCCGGGCGGCGGCGCCGGCGTTGCGGGAAAGCCGCGGCGTCATCGTCAATATGAGTTCGCTCGCCGGACAGATCGGCCTGCCGTTCACCGCGCATTACTGCGCGAGCAAGGCGGCGCTGGAGGCGTTGAGCGAAAGCCTTCGTTTCGAGTTGCGGCCCTTCGGCGTGCGGGTCGTCATTGTCGAGCCCGGAGACTTCAAGACCGACATTCATACGGCGCGGCGCGTGTCGCAGGCGACGCGCGAGGGCGTCTATGGAAAGGCCTTCGATCTGTTCCTGCGCAAGCGGCGCGCCTTCGAAGCGAAGGCGTCGACAGCGGAGCCGGTCGCTGAACTCGTCGCGCGGATTCTAAACGTGCCCGAGCCCGCCTTGCGTTATGTCGTCGCCATGCCGAGCCAGCGGCTCCTGCTCGTGATGAAGCGCGTCTCCCCGCAGTTTTTCTACGAATGGATCATGAGGAAAATTTTATGTCAGTGACGAGCCGCGCGCGGCCCGCGCGCATCGTCGATCTCTCCAAGGAGATCGCCTATAATTGCAACGATCCGTTTTTCATGCGGGTCAAGATCAAACATCACAAACATTGGAAAGCGCGCTGGCTCGTGCGCGCGCTCGGGCTTCCGTTCAGACTTTTTCCCAAAAGCTTCGCCGGCTGGGCCGACGACACGATCACGCAGATGGGCGTTCATTCGACGACCCACATCGACGCGCCCTGGCATTACGGCCCCGAGCTTCTCGACGGCGGCGCGGCGGCGGCGATCGATCAAATGCCGCTTAACCTCTGTTTCGGCCCCGGCGTCAAATTCGACATGCGGCACAAGGCCGACGGCGAAGAGATTACCGCCGACGACATGGCGGCGAGTCTGCAGGAAAGCGGCGCGACGCTCGAACCGGGCGTCATCGCCTTGATTCAAACCGGCCGCGACGCCTTTCAGGGCTCGAAGGACTATTGGAAGAAAGGCGCCGGCATGAGCGCGCCGGCGACAGAATGGCTGATCGACCGAGGCGTCACCGTCATGGGCATCGATCAATGGGGATGGGACCTGCCCTTTCATCACCAGATCCGCAAATCGAAAGAGGCGAACGATTCCTCGATCTTCTGGCAGGGGCATCTCGTCGGCCGGCGCAAGCCCTATTGGCAGATGGAGCAATTGCGCGGTCTCGATCAGCTTCCGAGCCACGGCTTTGACGTCGCCGTCTTCCCGCTGCGCCTCAAGGGCGCCTCCGCCGCGCCCGCGCGCGTCGTGGGATTTCTCTATTGATGGGCCGGATTTGGCGCGGCCGTCGCGTCGGGCCGCACCCCTCTCCTCATTACTGGAGAAGGTCGGGACCTCGTTTGCTCGTCTTGGTCGCTGCGCGTTCGCCCGCTCTTTCCAAGAGGCCATCGGACATCAACCTGTCGGCCAGCGCACCCATGGCCACCAGATTTCCTTCGTGGTTCAAGTGCCAATCCCGGCTGGAAACAAGTGTCGGCTTATCCGCCGATATATTGACGCGCAGGACCACATCCCGAAATGCGTCGTCCTTGAAATCGAACGCCATATCCGAAAAATCAGTTTTGTACAGGTCGCCGGACGTCGCGTCTCTCACGCAACTCACGCGCTTGAGCGCCTTATCCAGCTCGCCATCGAAGGTGTTCAGCACTTTGAACTGCGCGCCGCTTCGTTTTGCGACGTCCCTGGCTTTTTGAATCAAGCGGTGCGTGATGTCGATTTGATACAATTCACGTGCGCCGAGAGGTCTGATGAAACGAGAGAAGTGGCTGCGGCCATTCGCGACGTCTTCTCCGGTGACAGCGGTGATTTGAGGATAGGAAGAATCCACGATGTCCAGCTGACCGACTTCGGTCGCCGGACACGAGGACGCCGAGGTCGGCGCAAGAGACGACCGAGGCGTATGGTTGAGCCAATCGTCCAAGTAAAGCTGCTCTATTGTGCCTCCTTGGCCAAAATGAAGGCGCGCCGACAGCGCCTCCAGGAGCAGCCACAACTTCGAACGAAACGAAGGGGTCTCGATATCGCCCGTGCGCAGGTCGAAAGTCGGTTTGATCCGCCCCGCGACCTTCGTCACGCTTCTGTCTATGTTCCCGTTCTCCCAATAGTCGTTTATGGGCGTCAGCCACATCAATACGAGATCGGCCCGGAACTCTGCGAGATATGCGCTCAGAGCCAGGACTTCCTGATCCTGTCCCCATCCCGCGGAAGCAACGCTGAATACCTTGATGTCATCGCGTCGATGCTTGGTCTTCAAGATATCCTCGAGAACTCTCTCGGGCATTCTCTCTTTCGGTTGGAAGCCCGCCTCGACGTAAGAATCCCCCACCAGCACGACAACGAAATCGTCCTTGGCGTAATTAATAGGGCGCCCCCGCAAACCTAATTGGTTAACGTCGCTCTTACTGGCGTAAAGGTCTGACTTATACGGGCTCGTCTCCCATTTCCATCCAACGGTCGGGGCGGGTGGAAGGTTCAAGACATGTAATGCGATCTCGCACAGCCCGGCGGAGACGATGAGGATTGCGAAAACCTCTATCGAAACGAAGATTCTCCTACGATACGCGCTCATCGACATGGGCTTTTTCCAAAATGGGCTCACGAAGGGGCAATGTCTCGACGAAAGCGCTCGGCCAAGAATACGGTTAAGGTTTAGTCGTCGCCCCGTCAACGCCAACGGCGCCGAGCTGCTGGGCTCAACGGCGCCGTCGTGCATTTTCAGTGATTGGCGCGCTCGGGCGGAAACCTAAAAAATTGCTCGGAGCGGTTCATCATTGCGCCGTCCAGCCGCCATCCATCGGTAAAATGGCGCCGGTGATGGCGCGGGCTTCCTCGGAGGCGAGGAAGACGGCGAAGGCGGCGACCTCTCGAGGCGTCACGAAGCGGCGCGTCGGCTGCGCGGCGAGCAGCACCTTGTCGATGACTTCCTCGCGCGTCATGCCGCGCGCCGCCATCGTCGCCGGAATCTGGCGTTCGACGAGTTCCGTCCAGACATAGCCCGGCGCGATGGCGTTGACGGTGATCCCGTGGCTGGCGACTTCCAGCGCCGCGGTCTTGGCGAGGCCGGCGAGGCCATGTTTGGCGGCGACATAGGCGCTCTTATAGGGCGAAGCGATCGAGGCGTGCGCAGACGCGATCAAAATGACGCGTCCCCATTGCCGCGCCTTCATTCCCGGCAAGGCCGCCCGCAAGGCGTAAAAAGCGGATGAGAGATTGGTGTCGAGCACCCGCCGCCATTCTTGCAGCGGGAAGTCTTCTATCGGCGCCACATGCTGCACGCCGGCGTTGGCCACGAGAATGTCGACGACGCCAAACTTCTCGCGCGCCGCCGCAACCATGGCGTCGACCTCTTCAGGGTCGGAGACGTCGGCGCGCCAGGCGAGCGCCTCCACCCCAAACTCCTTTGCGATTTCAGATGCAGCGGCCGAGACGCGAGCGGAATCGCCGGCGCCATTGACGACGACATTGGCGCCTTTGGCCGCGAAGGCGCGGGCGATCTCGAAGCCGATGCCGCGCGTCGACCCGGTGACCAGCGCCGTCTTGCCCGTAAACATCAGGCCCTCCTTCTCCCGTCGCGCCGTTTTTTGCGATCCATAAGAGAATAAGACGCTGGCGACGTTCGGCGAGTTCAGCGGCGCCGCATTCGCTCGGCGCGGCGGATCTGCACGTAAAGCGCGCCCTCGCCGCCGTGATGGCGCGCCGCTTCGCCAAAGCCGACGACGACGTCGCGCAAATGCGGGGCCTGCAGCCACATCGGCACGACCCGGCGCAACACGCCGCCCTCCTCGCGCGACAGGCCCTTGCCCGTCACGACGATGGCGACCTTGGCGCCGTCGGCCTGGGCGCGGCGCAGAAAGCCGGTGAGCGCGCGCTGCGCCTCGTCCTGGCGCATGCCGTGGAGGTCCAGCCGCGCGTCGACGTCGAGGCGCCCGCGCTTGATTTTTACCCGGGTGCGATGGTCGATCTCGACGAGCGGCGCCGGGGGCCTGGGGGCGGGCGGGCGGTCGAGATGGGCGACGGGCGCGGGCTTTTGACCGGCCTCGCGCAGCGATTCCGCAACGACAGGCGCGGGCGGCGCTTCGTTTTGCGCGGGAGACCTGGCGTGAAAGGGGCGCACATTGGCCGTGACGATTGTCCACAACTCCGCCTCGGCATGGGTCAGGCGGCGCATGTAGCGCGGCTTGTCGCTCATGGCGCCGGCGCCTCGCGCGGGAGCAGGACGACGACATCCGCGTCGTGACGCACGCGGCCGGCGAGCGCGCCCGCGCGGTCGCCGGCGCCGAAAAACAAATCGGCGCGCGCCGCGCCCAAAATCGCCGATCCCGTGTCCTGCACGATCATCAGCCGCTGAAATCCCGTCTCCGCTTCGCCTTCCCACGGGATCCGCGCGCTGATCCAAAAGGGGAGGCCATAGCTCCAGAGCGACCGGTCCACGGCGATCGAGCGCAGCGGCGTCAAGGGAACGCCTTCGCCCCCGATCGGCCCGAGGCGCCGGTCGTCTGAGTCGTCGAGGCGGAAGAATACATAAGATCGATTTTCCTGCATCAGCCTTCGCCCTGGCTGATCGCGCCCGACCCCCATCTCCCGCAATGTCGCCTTCAGCCGCTCGAGCGACATCTCCGCCGCCGGCGCCAACCCCCGCTCGATGATGAGCCGGCCGACTGACGTGTAAGGCCAGCCGTTGCGCCCGTCATAGGTGAGAGCGAGGCGGCGTCCGTCGGGGAGGCGCAGGCGCGCCGAGCCCTGCACCTGGATGAGAAAAAGCTCGACCGGATCTCGCACATAGGCGATCGGCGCCCCGCTTCGAGACGCCCGCGTCGCGCGCTCCACAGGATGAAGCCGCGCCATCGCTTCGTCCTCCTTCGCCTCCGCCTCCTCGATTTCGCGCCGCGTGGGGTAGGGCGCGAGCCTGCCGTCCGGCAATCGGCGCCCGCTCGTCAGCGTCTCGCCCGTCGGCGCGACAAGCGGCGCCGCGTTGAGCGTGACGAGGTCGGGCGGACGGGAGAGCGCCGCTGTCTCAAAGCCCGGCTCGGGCGCGAGCCGCGCGTCGACCTCCGGCTCGTAATAGGCCGTGACGAAGCCTTTGTGGGGGAGACGGAAGGGCGTAAACCAGCGCGAAAAAAATTCCGAGCCCGGGACTGGATCGGTCAGCGCGGCGCGCGCGGCGGCGATCAGCGCGGGCGAGGGAGCGCAGGCCGGTCGTTGCGCGTCTTCGCCGCCCAGAAGCCGGGCGGCGGAACGCCGGAAGACGGACAGGGCGGCGTCGAGATCATCCGCCCCGGCGCCGGGGATCGCCGCGAAGGAGAGAGGCGCGAAATCCCCCGGCGCGCGCAAGGGATCAGACGGCGCGGGTGGCGACGAGCTTCCAGTTCGGGTCCGAGGCGCGCGGATTGCGCGCGAAGGTCCACAGCTCCTCGACCGGCACGGTATTGCCGCCGTCGATCGTCTCGCCCGCCTTGTCCTTGCGGATGGTCATCAGGCGCACGGCGAAGCGCACGGTGATCTCGTTCAAGCGCGGCGCGGCGCGGGCGGCGTCGACGAGGGCCGAGTCGATGGCGACAATGGCCGTCTCCATGGTTTCGCCGGCCTGTTCGCGGCGGGCGATCTCGCCGGCGAAACCGTCGAAGACGTCCTTGGAGAGAAGCGGCCGCAGCGTGTCGCGGTCGCCCTTGGCGAAGGCCGTCACGATGATTTCGTAAGCGCGACGGGCGCCGTCGAGAAAGGCGCGGCCGTCGAAACGGGGGTCGGCCGCGGCGATGGCGTCGAGGCCGGGGGCCGCGTCCTCCTTTTCGGCGACGCCCCTCCAGTGGTCGTCGGGGCGCAGGGCCGGCATATCCTCGGCCGGCGGCGCGCCGGGCAACGGGGCCGGTCCCAGCGAAGCGCGCCGCGGCTCGAACCGGGCGGGCGGAGCCTGCTCGCGGTCGACGCGCACGCCGAGCACGGAGCGCAGCTTCCAGACGACGAAGATGGCGAGCGCCGCGAAGACGATCAGCGACGGGTCGAAGGGTTCGCCGGAGGGCGACATTGATCTCTCCCAGATCGAGCTTTTCTCGGCTACCATGTCGCGGCTCGCGTGTCACGAATCAAGGGCCGCGCGGATCGCCGCAGGCATTACGCCGCAAGGCGTTCTTGCGAGCCCGCGGGAGAGCCTTCCAGCCGTGAACGACAGGACCAAGCTCATCGGCCTGGCGCTGGGCCTTTGGCTCGCGCTTGAAATTCTCGCCTTCGCGTTCGTACTGCGGGCGGTGGGGCTTCTCGCCACGATTGCGCTCGGTCTCGGCACGACCGCGCTCGGCCTCTCCGACGTGAGGCGCCTGCTGACGGTCTGGCGCGAGCGCGGGCGGCTGCGCGCAGACGGCGCCATGCTCGACGGCGTCCTGCAGGCGCTCGCCTCGCTCCTGTTGATCCTGCCAGGCTTCGCCTCGGACATCGCCGGCCTGGCGCTGAAATCGCCTTCCTTCCGCGCCGGCCTGCTGGCCCGCTTCCGCAGCCGTGGCGGCGACGCCCGCGCCGCCGGACCGCAGACGATCGACCTCGCCCCGCACGAGTGGAAACATCTCACGGCGAGCGGCCGGCCCAAACGCAAGCGCCGCAAGAAGGACGGGCTCTCGGCGCCCTCGCCGTGAGCGCCGCAGCCTTGTTCGCGAGAGGCAGACGTGTTAGGCGGGCGCGGCTTTTTTTCTTGTCAGCGCAAGGCTGGAGATCCCTCAGATGACCGACACAAATGGAAATGGCGCCAACGCTGCGGCGGGGGGCGCGCCGGCCCTCAATGCGCTCGTGCAATATCTGAAGGATTTTTCGTTCGAGAACCCCAATGCGCCGAACTCGCTCGGGCCGCAGCAGAAGGCGCCTGACATTTCCATTCAGGTCAACGTCAACGCCAAACAGCTCGCGCCCACCGATTTCGAAGTGTCGCTGACGCTCGACGCCAAGGCCGGCGACGGTCCCAACGTGCTGTTCAAGCTCGACCTCGAATATGGCGGCGTGTTCCGCCTCATTAATATCCCCCAGGAGCAGGTCCATCCGATCGTGATGATCGAATGCCCGCGCCTGCTTTTCCCCTTCGTGCGCCAGATCGTGGCGGAGGCGACGCGCAACGGCGGCTTCCCCCCGCTCTACATCGACCCCATCGATTTCGTCGCGCTCTATCAGCAAAAGGCCGCCGAAGCCGCCGGTCAGCAGGGAACGGCGAACGCTTAAGTTCGCGGAGCGAACGGAGACTCAAGCGGCGGAGGGCGGTTGCTCTCCGCTTTCTTCAATCTGCGGCAGATATTTGTCCCAGAGGGCGGCCTTCCCGAGCGTGGACAGGAAGGCGCGATGCGCCTCGTCCTCGAGCGCGGTCAGACGGCCTCGAAGCGGGGCCGGCCGCGCGCGCAACAGATCATTTCCGATTTGCGCGCGACGCGCGACGCCGACGGTTGCAAGCGACAGCGCCGCCTGCCGTCCGCCGCGCAACTCGGCATAGACCTCCGCCAGGAGCCCGGCGTCGAGCAAAGCGCCATGCTTGTCGCGCCGCGATAGATCGACGCCGTAACGCTGGCAGAGCGCGTCGAGCGACGCCGGACTGCCGGGGTGAAGCCGCCGCGCCATGGCGAGCGTGTCGATAATGCGGGCGGGCGACAACGCCGGCAATTTCTGCAAAGCGAATTCGGCGTTGAGGAAGCGCACGTCGAATTCGGCGTTGTGGGCGACGAGCGGACTGTCCTCGATGAAATCGACGAATTCCGCCACGATCTCGCGAAACTTCCGGTGCTGCAGCAGGAATTCACGCGAGAGGCCGTGAACGCGAAAGGCCTCCTCCGGCATGTCGCGCTCGGGGTCGATATAAGCGTGGAAGATGCGGCCGGTCGGGATGAGATTGGAAATCTCGACCGCGCCGATCTCGACGACGCGGTGGCCCTGCGCCGGATCGAGGCCGGTGGTTTCGGTATCGAAGACAATTTCGCGCATTCAAGCTCTCGCCGCCAATGTCCGCAGAAGTTCCTGCACCTGGGCGCGGGCCGCGTCGAGTCCCTGGTCCGTGCGCACCACGAAATCGGCGCGCGCGCGCTTTTCCGAATCGGGAACCTGCTTTTCGAGGATGGCTGCGAATTTTTCCGCCGTCATGCCGGGTCGCGCCAGAACGCGGGCTTTTTGCACATCTTCCGGCGCCGAGACGACGACAATGACGTCGACGCTCTTTTCGGCGCCCGTCTCGAAGAGCAGCGGCACGTCATAGACGACGAGGCGCGCGCCCTTCGCTTCCTGCTCCGTCAAGAACGCATCGCGGGCGGCCCAGACGAGCGGATGCACAATGTCTTCGAGCCGCTTCAAGGCGTCCGGATCGCCGAGGACCCGTTCGGCAAGCCGCCCGCGGTCGACCACGCCGTCGACGACGACGCCTGGAAAGGCCGCTTCGATCGGCGCCACGGCCGCGCCACGGTAAAGATCGTGGACGATCTGGTCAGAATCGAGCACTGGCGCGCCCGCGTCGCGAAACATCTGCGCCGTGGTCGATTTGCCCATGCCGATGGAGCCGGTGAGACCGATCTTCAGCACGAGATCACCCGACGAGCGCGCCGATGCGACGCAGAACGTCGAGAAGCGGCAACAACGGCAGGCCCATGATCGTCCAGTGATCGCCCGCAACCTCTTGAAAAAGATGCGCGCCCAGACCTTCGACCTGATAGGCGCCGGCCGTCGTCAGCGCCGTCTCTCCCATCGCCGCGAGATAGGCGTCGATGAAGGCGTCGCTCAAAGGCCGCATCTCGAGATCGGCGTGGGCCACCGTCTCATAGATCACCGCGCCATCGCGCGCGAGCGCGATGGCCGCGTGCAGCCGATGCCGGCGGCCGGAAAGAAAGCGCAAGAGCGCCGCCGCCTTCTCCATGCTTTCGGGCTTGCCGAAGAGCCGCTCGCCGCAGCTTGCCACCTGATCGGCGCCGAGCGTGAGACGCCCCGGCGCCTCGACCGAGACGGCAAGCGCCTTGGCGCGGGCGAGCGCCTGCGCGACCGAATCGGCGCCGACAGGACCGAGCGCCTGTTCGATCGCACGCTCGTCCACGTCAGCGGGCCATGATTCGAAGGGCAGGCCGGCCTGAGCCAGCACCTGCCGCCGGCCGGCGCTTTTCGAGGCGAGAATCAGCGGCGCGTCGGCGCGCCAGAGGGAGAAGGACGGGGCTTCGCTCACGAATGGCTCATCCACAGCCAGGGCTAAAAACTTTGGAAAGCGGGGACGGCGCGCTCGTCTCGACGGGGCGCTGTCGACAGCTGGGCATATCCACGACCGGCTTTCAACAGGCAAGCCGATCTCCAACGCGGCGCCGTGAATCGACGGCTCAAGACTCATAAACATTCAGAGCCCGGTTTTTCCCCAGCGAGCTCTAGAAGTAAGTAATTGAATAATAAATATTTTTATCGCTCTTCCCGATTCTCGGCGGGCGGGCGGGAGAGTCGTCCCGCCCGGCCGGCCCTGTGGAGAAAAGGTTAACAAAAATTAACCACTGCCGATCGTTGGTTAACAAAAAGTAAATCAATCCTTTTTTAAAGGATTTTAATTTTTTGGGCTTTCGGGCTACGTCACATTTGCAAGGACCTGAGCCGAGTGATGCGGGAGATGTGAGCTTTGACCGAGGAAAAACCCCTGATCGCGGCCCTGCGCGGCGTCGCGCAAGAGGTCCCGCCGCTGTGGCTCATGCGTCAGGCGGGACGCTATCTGCCGGAATATCGAGCGCTGCGGACGCAGGCGAAAAGCTTCCTCGATTTCTGCTACACGCCGGCCATGGCCGCCGAAGTGACGCTTCAGCCGATTCGGCGCTTCCACTTCGACGCGGCGATCCTCTTTTCCGACATTCTCGTCGTTCCCGACGCCATGGGGCAGACGGTCTCTTTCGAGACGGGCGAGGGGCCGCGGCTCGCGCCGATCGAGACGCCCGAGGGCGTCGCCCGTCTCGGCGCCTTCGAGGTGGAGAAACTCTCGCCCGTCTTCGAGACCATCGATCGGGTGAAGTCGCAGTTGCCCGGCGACGTCGCCTTCATCGGTTTCTGCGGCGCGCCCTGGACGGTTGCGAGCTACATGATCGCGGGCAAGGGCACGCCCGACCAGGCACCCGCCCGCCTCTTCGCTTTCCGGCACCACGAGGCGTTTCAGCAACTGATCGACCGGCTGGTCGAGGCCTCGGTCGACTATTTGACCCGCCAGGTCGACGCCGGCGTCGAAGTCGTGCAGATTTTCGACAGCTGGGCGGGCGTCCTCCCGGCCAATGAATTCGAGGCCTGGTGCGCCAGGCCCATCGCCCGCATGGTCGCGGCGCTGAAGGAGAAGCGCCCGGCGACGCCGGTCATCGCCTTCGTGCGCGGCGCGGACGCGCAGCTTCCGGGGCTGACCCGCCGGCTCGGCGCCGAGGGCTATGGGCTCGACACGGCGCTCGACGCCAGCTGGGCCGTCAGCGAAACCGCCTCGACCGTCTGCCTGCAGGGCAATCTCGATCCGCTGGCGCTGCTCGCCGGCGGTTCGGCGCTCGATCGCGAAATCGATACGATTCTCGACGCCTTCCACGGTCGTCCACATATTTTCAACCTCGGACATGGCATTTTGCCGCAAACGCCGATCGAGCATGTCGAGCGTCTCGTCGCCAAGGTGAGGCGCGGTTTCGGCAGGAGCTAGAATGTATCTCTGGATCAAGGCCTTGCATGTCGTCGCCATCATCAGCTGGATGGCGGGGCTGCTTTATTTGCCACGTCTGTTCGTCTATCACGCGGAGACGGCGTCCGGGCCGCAGTCCGAGACCTTCAAGATCATGGAGCGGCGGCTTTATCGCTACATCATGACCCCGGCGATGGTCGTCGCCTGGCTCACCGGAGCGTTCATGGCGGCGGACGCCGGCGCCTTCGCCCAGGGCTGGTTTCATGTGAAGGCCGGGCTTGTCCTGCTTCTCACCGGCGCCCATTTTTATGACGGCGCGCTGCTCCGGCGGTTCGCGAGCGACGCCAACCGTCACTCCTCGCGTTTCTTCCGCGCAATCAACGAGGTTCCGACCGTGCTCATGATCGGGATCGTCGTCATGGCGATCGTGAAGCCCTTCTGAGGGCGCTTGCGTCGCGCGGAAAAAACCTTTATGAGAATAATCCTCACCTCTGGCAGATAGTCGAGTCGTCGACCGCCGAAGCACTGTCTCGGCGTGCGGAACATTTATTCCCATCCCCCTGCCCTCTCTCCGAACGCTCGTCTCTTATCGAAGGCCCACATGCGGGAAATCAAACTTTCGGACTTGAAGGCAAAGTCCGCCGCCGAGCTTCTTGCTTTTGCCGAGGAGCATGAAGTCGAAAATGCGTCGCTGCTGCGCAAGCAGGAGCTGCTCTTCGCGATCTTGAAGCAATTCGCCAGCCGCGACGTCGAGATCGTCGGCGAGGGCGTCGTGGAGGTGCTGCAGGACGGCTTCGGCTTCCTGCGTTCGCCCGACGCGAACTATCTCGCGGGTCCGGACGACATCTACGTGTCGCCCTCGCAGATCCGCAAATTCGGACTGCGCACCGGCGACACGGTCGAGGGCATGATCCGCAGCCCGAAAGAGGGCGAGCGTTATTTCGCTCTTCTCAAGGTCAACACCATCAATTTCGAGGATCCCGAGAAGGTGCGCCACAAGGTGCCCTTCGACAATCTCACGCCGCTCTATCCCGACGAGCGCCTGAAGCTCGAAATCGACGATCCGACCAAGAAAGACCTGTCCGCGCGGGTCATCGACCTCGTCGCGCCGATCGGCAAGGGGCAGCGCGCGCTGGTCGTCGCGCCGCCGCGCACGGGCAAGACGGTGCTGCTGCAGAACGTCGCGCAGTCGATCACCACCAATCACCCGGAATGCTATCTGATCGTTTTGCTGATCGACGAGCGTCCCGAGGAAGTCACGGACATGCAGCGCAGCGTGCGCGGCGAAGTCATTTCCTCGACTTTCGACGAGCCGGCGGTGCGCCATGTGCAGGTCGCCGAAATGGTGATCGAAAAGGCCAAGCGCCTCGTCGAACATCGCCGCGACGTGGTGATCCTGCTCGATTCGATCACGCGTCTGGGCCGCGCCTACAACACCGTGGTGCCGTCATCCGGCAAGGTGCTGACCGGCGGCGTCGACGCCAACGCTCTGCAGCGCCCCAAGCGCTTCTTCGGCGCGGCGCGCAATATCGAGGAGGGCGGTTCGCTGACCATCATCGCCACCGCGCTGATCGACACCGGCTCGCGCATGGACGAAGTGATTTTCGAAGAGTTCAAGGGCACCGGCAACAGCGAAATCATTCTCGACCGCAAGGTCGCCGACAAGCGCGTCTTCCCGGCGCTCGACATCACGCGCTCCGGCACCCGCAAGGAAGACCTGCTCGTCGCGCCCGACATACTCAAGAAGATGTACGTCCTGCGCCGCATCCTCAATCCGATGGGCACGGTCGACGCCATCGAATTCCTGCTCGGAAAGCTCAGAGAAACCCCGAAGGGCAATCAGGCCTTCTTCGATTCGATGAACACCTAACGAGCCAAGCTGCGGCGCGCGCTGTCCTTCGGGCGCGCCGCAGTAGGTGACAAGCTGCGCTTTGGGGTTTGGGCTGAAGCGTCGCCGGGCGAGACCATGACGAAGGCGGTGTTCACCACGAAGAGCGCGTCGTCCTATGACGACCTCCCCGAGGTGCGTTATCATTTTCCAAAGACTTATTTGAATCAGGTGGAACGCGCAGTCGGCGACTGGATCGTCTATTACGAGCCGAGGCGATCCTCAAACGACCCAGCCAGCCGAGGCGGCGCGCAGGTTTATTTTGCAACGGCGCGTCTCGTCCGCGTCGCCCCCGATCCGACACGCGCGGATCATTTTTTCGCAGAGGTAGAGGATTATCTTCAATTCACGCGTCCGGTTCATTTCCGCGAAGGAAGCCACTTTTACGAGTCCGGTCTTGAGAAGCCGGACGGCTCGACGAACAAGGGCGCATTCGGGCGCGCGGTTCGAAATCTGAGCGACGCCGAGTACGATTTGATTTGGGCTGCCGGCTTTGGTCACATCATTGGGGCCGAACCGCGCCTTCGATTAGCGCCAGACATCCCCGAAGCGCCTTTGCAGCCGATTCCGGGCTTTTCCGAAGAAGGATCTAAATTTATCTACGACGAGCCCCTCGAACAGGATCGTCGGATCATCGAACAACTCACGTCGCGGCCGTTTAGAGACAGGGCATTTGCTGCTGCGGTGAAAGACGCTTACCTCGACACCTGCGCCATGTGCGGCGTTAAGATAATCAACGGCGGCGGTCGCTCCGAGGTTCAGGCCGCGCATATTAGACCGGTCGAGCACCGTGGGCCCGACAGTGTCCGCAACGGCATGGCGCTCTCGGGAACTTTCCATTGGATGTTCGACAGGGGTCTGATCTCAGTGGATGACGATTACAGGCTGCTCCTCGCGAAAGATCGGCTTCCGGATACGATTGACCGCTTCCTCGGCGGGAATGAGCGGCTGCTTGTCCCGAAGAGGCCCGATTTGCGCCCCCACCCGAAATTCTTGGCATGGCATCGAAGCAATGTCTTCAAAGGTTGATCCCTCCATCCCCAACGTCGGACGCTAGGCACGGAATGTTCGCCAATTTCGCCAATGTCTGGACCTTCGTCGCCCTTTCCGGGGATTTGAGACCCGGGACGCCGCTCCCGCTCCGGATCGCGGGCGAGCGCGTCGTTCTCTTCCGCGACCCCGCCGGCACGGCCGCCGCGCTCATCGACCGCTGCCCGCATAGGGGCGTGGCTTTGTCGCTCGGCCGGGTGGCGGGGGGCGAGATCGAGTGCCCCTTCCATGGCTGGCGGTTCGACGGGACGGGGCGCAATTGCGGCGTCCCCTGGAATCCGGACGCCAAGCTCGAAACCCTGAGCGCCATCGCCCTGCCCGTGCGCGAGATCGCCGGGCTCGTGTGGCTCCATACGGGCTTCGCGCCGCCGACCGAGCCTGACGTCTCGGAGAGTTTTACCGCCCCCAAGGTCGTGCTGTGCGCCCAGTCCGTCGTTTGGCGCGCTCATTGGACGCGGGTGATGGAAAATATGCTCGACATGCCGCATCTGCCCTATGTCCATCGCCGGACGATCGGCAAGGAGTTGAGCCGGCTCGTTGAGGGCGCGCGGATGGACATGCTCCTGCAGGAGCGCCCCTACGGGCTTCATATCTCCAATGAAATCAATGGCGAGACGCGTCCGGGGAGCCTCGACTACCGCTTTCCCAATGTCATGGAGCTCTGCATCGACCCGCCGGGGAAGCTGTTGCGTCTCATGGTGGCCTGCATCCCCGAAGACGACAGGACGACCCGGCTGCTGCTGCTCACTCTCCGGGATTTTGCCCGCTCGCCGCTGCTCCATCCAGTGTTCCGACTGATGAACGGCCGTATCGCCACCGAGGACCGGCGGATCGTCGAGTCGTCCCTGCCGGGCGAAGTCCCGCCGCCTGGCGAGGAAGCGTCCGTCCGCACCGACGCGCCCACCCTCGCCTTCCGCCGCATCTACCGGCAGCGGCTTCGCGGCAGTGAGGCGCATCCGCCTGCGCGGGTTTCTGCGGGCTAGCCATGGATACGGTTTTTTCCCTTGGCTCCGGGGCGGGTCGCGCGGCGATCGCCGTGATCCGACTCTCGGGACCGGCTGCCGGGACTGTTCTGGTGGAGTTCACTGGCGCACGGGGCGCCGCCCGTCAGGCCCGCTTCGTCACCCTGCGCGACCCGGAAAACGGCGAGGCGCTCGATCAGGGGCTGGCGCTGTTTTTCCCCGCGCCCCAGTCCCCGACAGGCGAGGACTATGCCGAGCTGCATATTCACGGCGGCCGGGCGGTGGTCGACGCCGTGCTCCAGGCGCTCTCGCGCCGTCCGGGCCTGCGTCCGGCTGAGCCCGGCGAATTCGCCCGACGCGGCTTCGCCAATGGCAAATTGGATCTCTCCCAGGCCGAGGCGCTGGCGGATCTCATCGACGCGGAGACCGAAGGGCAGCGGCGCCAGGCGTTGCGCATCGCCGGCGGGGCCTTGCGCCGGCAGGTGGAGGACTGGCGCGCGGCGCTCGTCGACGCTCTGGCGCTCGTCGAAGCCGAACTCGATTTCAGCGACGAGGCTGACGTGGGGAGTTTCGACCGCGACGGGCTCTGCCGGCGCCTCGCGCCGCTTTGCCGCGCGATGCAGGCGGCGCTCGCCGAGGCCCCGGCCTCCGAGCGGATGCGCGAGGGCTTCCTCGTCATGCTGCTGGGGCCGCCCAACGCCGGCAAATCCACGCTGCTCAACGCGCTCGCGCGTCGTGACCTCGCGATCGTCTCCCCGACCCCCGGCACGACCCGCGATATGATCGAGGCCCATCTCGATTTGAAGGGTCTCCCGGTTACCTTCATCGACACCGCGGGGCTGCGCGAAGCGGCGGATGAGATCGAACGGATCGGCGTGGACCGCGTGCTGCGGCGGGTCGAAACCGCCGATCTGCTATTGTGGCTGTCGCCCGGCGGCGAGACCGAGCCCGCGCATATCCCGGGGGGGACGCAGGTCTTGAAGATCGCCACCAAAGGCGATCTTTTTACCGCCCCCGGAGGTTGGCTCGGCATTTCAGCTTCGACCGGCGCCGGGCTGGAAGAGCTGTTTGCAGCCGTTGCGGCGCGGGCCGAGGCGAGACTGGGCGACGGCGGCGCCGCTCTGTTCATTCGTGAGCGGCACCGCGCCGCCGTGGCCTCGGCCCTTCTCGCGGTCGAAGCCGCCGAGGCGCGCGAAAAAGACTTGGAATTTGTGGCGGAGGATTTACGTTCCGCAGCGCGGGCGCTTGGGCGCATTGTCGGCGCCGTCGACGTCGAGCACGTGCTCGACGCGGTTTTCTCCCGCTTTTGCATTGGAAAGTAGCAGGCAGCCTGTTTCACGTGAAACAGGCAAGCTGGGGCCAGGAACTGTGCAGGCGATGCGATCCTTCGACGTGATTGTGATTGGCGGCGGCCATGCGGGCTGCGAAGCCGCCGCGGCTGCGGCGCGGGTCGGCGCGCGGACCGCGCTGATCACCCATTCCCGCCAAACGATCGGGGTCATGTCCTGCAATCCCGCGATCGGCGGGCTCGGCAAGGGCCAGCTTGTCCGCGAGATCGACGCGCTCGACGGCCTGATGGGCCGCGTCGCCGATCTCGGCGGCATCCAGTTCCGCATGCTGAACCGCTCCAAGGGGCCTGCCGTCCGCGGACCGCGCGCTCAGGCGGACCGCAAGCTGTATCGCGCCGCCATGCAAGCGGCGATCGAGGCGACGCAGAACCTAGCCGTACTCGAGGGCTCGGTCGAAGATCTTCTGGTCGAGGGCGATCGCGTGCGCGGCGCGGTGACCGCTGCTGGAGACGAGATCCGCGCCGAAGCCGTCGTGATCACAACGGGGACGTTCCTTGGCGGGGTCATCCATATCGGCGATGTGCGCACGCCCGCCGGCCGCATGGGCGATCCGCCGGCGCTGGGCCTCTCACGCCGGTTGCGTGCGGCCGGCTTCGCCGTTGCGCGGCTCAAGACCGGCACGCCGCCGCGCCTGGATGGCAAGACGATCCGCTGGGACGCACTCGAAAAGCAGTTTGGCGACGAAGCGCCCGAGCCCTTTTCGACGCTCACCACGCGCCTCGAGAATCCGCAGATCGCCTGTGCGATGACCCGGACAACCACGCAGTCGCATGAATTGATCCGCGCTGATCTGCATCGCTCGCCACTGAAAACCGGGGCGATTTCCGGCCCGGGGCCCCGCTATTGCCCCTCGATCGAAGACAAGGTCACGCGTTTCGGCGATCGTGACGGCCATCAGATCTTTCTCGAGCCGGAGGGACTGGACGACGACACGGTTTATCCCAACGGGATTTCCACCTCCCTGCCCGTCGCTACGCAAGAGGCGTTCATCCACGCCATCCCGGGGCTGGAAGCGGCGCGCATTCTGCGACCGGGCTATGCCATCGAATATGATTATGTCGATCCGCGCGAATTGACGCCGGCGCTCGAAACCAAGCGCCTGAAGGGACTGTTTTTCGCGGGACAGATCAACGGAACGACCGGCTATGAAGAGGCGGCGGCGCAGGGACTCGTCGCCGGTCTCAATGCCGCGCGGCTCGCCGCGGATCAGGCCCCGATCGTTTTCGACCGCGCCGAGGCCTATCTCGGCGTCATGATCGACGATCTGGTGACGCGCGGCGTGAGCGAGCCCTATCGCATGTTCACTTCGCGCGCCGAATATCGGCTCTCCCTGCGCGCCGATAACGCCGACGAGCGGCTGACCCCCAGGGGGATCGACCTTGGCTGCGTCGGGCCAGCCCGCCGGCAGATTTTCGCCGCCCGCGCCGAGCAAATGACGCGCGCCCGCGTCTTGCTGGAAGGCGTCTCGCTCACCTCGGCCGCGGCGCTCAAGCAGGGGCTGCCCGTCAATCAGGACGGGCAGCGGCGCACCGGCTTCGCCCTGCTCGCCCTGCCCGCGATTACGGTGGGGCGCCTGAGCCAAATTTGGCCCGAACTCTCCGAAATCGACGCGGCGACGGCGGAGCGGATCGAGACAGACGCGCGTTACGCCGTCTATCTCGACCGCCAACAGGCGGACATCGACGCCTTTCGCCGTGATGAGCAACTCGCCCTGCCGGCGGCGCTGGATTACGAGTCGATCGCCGGTCTCTCGGCCGAGTTGCGCGGCAAGCTGGCGTTCCTGCGGCCCCGCACCCTCGGCCAGGCCCAGCGCATCGACGGCATGACGCCTTCAGCCTTGACCTTGCTCGCCGCGCGGGCCCGCCGGGCGTGAGCGCCGGACGCGCAAAGGCGCTCGAGCGTTTCCCAGCGCTCCGGCCAATCGAGCAGGAGCTCAGCCTCTATGAGACCTTGCTGCGGCGCTGGCAGGCCAAGATCAACCTTGTTGCGCCAAACAGCGTCAACGACGTCTGGCTGAGGCACTTCGCCGATTCGGCGCAGGTCCTCGCGGCGGCGTCGGAAGCCAAGACGTGGGCGGATCTGGGGTCGGGGGCCGGCTTTCCCGGCCTGGTGACGGCCTTATTGCTCAAGGATCGTCCCGGCGCTCGGGTCCATCTCATTGAAAGCGACCAACGCAAGGCCGCTTTTCTGCGCGCTGTTTCACGTGAAACAGGCGCGCCTGCAACGGTGCATGCCGAACGAATCGAGGGCGCGCTCCCGCCGCTCGTAGGACAAGTCGAGGCCATCAGCGCGCGTGCGCTGGCCCCGCTCGGCCGGCTCATGGAATTGGCGCGCAAACCCTTGGAAAACGGCGCAACGGGCGTGTTTTTGAAGGGGGAGGAGTGGCAGGACGAATTGACCGCCGCCCGCCGCCTCGGTAATTTCGACATTAGGACAATTGAGAGTCGCACACATCCGCGCGCCAGATTGATCGTCGTCAATTCACCGCCTGAGGCAGATTTTGACCGGACAGACTAACGGGCCGCGCGTGCTTGTCCTCGCCAATCAAAAGGGCGGCGTCGGCAAGACGACGACGGCGATTAATCTCGGCACCGCCCTGGCGGCGGTGGGCGAGGAGGTCCTCGTCATCGACCTGGACCCGCAAGGCAACGCCTCGACCGGCCTCGGCGTCGATCGCAAGAGCCGCACCCTCTCGACTTATGACGTTCTGCTCGGCGAGTCGAGCCTGGCCGACGCCATTGTCGAGACCGTGGTGCCCCGCCTGTCCATTGCGCCATCAACGCTCGATCTGCTCGGCGTGGAGCTCGAAATCGCGGGCGACAAGGACCGCGCCTTCCGTCTGAAGCGCGCGCTCGCCGAACTCGTCGCCGCCGAGCTGCATGACGGCAGGCGCTACGATTATATTCTCATCGACTGTCCACCCTCGCTTAATCTTTTGACCATCAACGCGCTGGCGAGCGCCGACGCGGTGGTTGTGCCGCTGCAATGCGAATTTTTTGCGCTCGAAGGCCTGTCGCAGCTTCTCTCCACCGTTGAGCAGGTCACGCGGACGCTCAATCCGAAGCTGTCGATCCACGGCGTCGTGCTCACCATGTATGACCCGCGCAATAATCTCGCGACCCAGGTGGCGGCGGACGTCCGCCGCTTCATGGGCGACAAGGTCTATGAGACCATGATCCCGCGCAATGTCCGTGTGTCCGAGGCGCCCTCGCATGGCAAGCCGGTGCTGCTCTATGACCTCAAATGTCAGGGGAGCCAGGCCTATCTGCGGCTCGCCTCCGAGGTGATTCAGCGGGAAAAAAACCTCCGCGCGGCTTGATCTTCGCGTAATGACGCCATTGGGAGAGGGGAAATATGGCTGAAGAACCGCGCCGACGGCTGGGCCGCGGCCTGGCCGCGCTGCTGGGCGACGCTGGAGAGGCCGCGCCCGTCGAGCGGCCGCGCGGTCAGCGCAAGGCGCCGATCGAATTTTTGCGCCCCAATCCTCGAAACCCGCGCAGCCAGTTTCGGGAAGAGGATCTGGCCGATCTCACCAATTCGATTCGTGAAAAGGGGGTCATCCAGCCCATTGTCGTGCGCGCCATCCCCGGCGTCGCCGACGCCTATGAGATCATTGCGGGCGAGCGGCGCTGGCGCGCGGCGCAGGCGGCCGGGCTCGCCGAGGTGCCGATCGTCATTCACGAGGCCGACGACAAGGAAGCGCTTGAACTCGCCATCATCGAAAATGTGCAGCGCGCCGACCTCAACGCCATCGAGGAAGCCAAGGGCTATGAGCGCCTGGGCGCCGAATTCGGCTATTCGCAGAGCGACGTCGCGAAAATCATCGGCAAGAGCCGCTCCCATGTCGCCAATACGCTGCGGCTGCTGAATCTTCCCGAATCGGCCAAGGCCCTGGTGCGCGACGGCGCGATTTCCGCCGGCCATGCCCGCGCCCTGCTCGCGGTCGAGAATCCCGAGGCCGTGGCGCGGCGCATTGTCGAAGACGGCCTGACCGTGCGCGACGTCGAGGCGCTGGCGCAGGAGCAACAGGCGGGGGGCGCGCCTGGCGGATCATCGCTCGGCAAGCGGCCCCGGCCGGAAAAGGACGCGAACACGCGGGCGCTGGAAAAGACGCTCGCCGACGCGCTCGGCCTCGCCGTGGAAATCAAGAATCAAGGGGAGCGCGGCGAGGTCCGCATCCGCTATCAGACCCTCGACCAGCTCGACGCCATCTGTCGCCTGCTCGGCGAATAGGAAGAAGTCGGGCAAGGGCGTCTGATCGGCAGGCGACGCGCGGCGCGCGCGAGACGCCGCCTTCGCGGCTCCTCCGTTTTTTTGACTTTCGTAATCGCTTCGGCCACGTCCCCAGAACGCTGGTCGAAAAAGAACGAGGACGCTGCACAGAATCACAAAAAAACCGGCCCCGCGAGGGGCCGGCGTTTTCTGTTTCGGGGGGTTAAGTCGATCAGAACAGTCTCGGAACGCCCCAGTCGGCGCCGAAGCGGTAGGTCAGGCCGCCCGAGATGACGACCGGATTGATCTTCACCGCGAGGTTCAGCGGAACGAACACCGGACCGCAGTTGAAGCAGCCGCTGCCCACCGAGACCGGCGTCGTATTGGCGACGGCCCACACATGCGCGGTCGGCTCCATCATGATGTATTTGACGTCGACGTTCACGCCCCAGCGGTCGTTGAACATATAGTCGATGCCGGCCTGGCCGACGACGCCCCAGGACGGGGTGATGCTCGCCGAATAGGCGCTGGTCCAGGCGGTGAAGCCGGGGACCGCGGTGGCGAGGGCCGGGTTGATCGCGGCGATCGGCTGCGTCTGGTTGCCGGCGCGGGTGCCCCAGAAGGCGGTGAAGTTCACGCCGACGCCGACGTAGGGCTGGAAGGCGCCGAAATTCGTGAAGTGATACTGCAGCATCAGGGACGGCGGGAACACCCAGGTCTTGATGACGCTCGCGCCCTGAAGCGGGCCGACGCCGGTCACGTGATGCGGGGTGACGCAGCAGATCGCCTCGATCGCCCAGTTCTTCGTCAGATAATAGGCGACGTCGATCATCGGGACGATGGACGAGGAGATGTTCGTATTGGCGCCGAAGAACGGCGTCGTCGGGCCGCCGCTGTAGCCGAGGGTGTTGAGCGCCGTCTGCGGCCAGGGGTTGATGCCGGGCACGGCGAGATAGCTGCCGGTGCCGCGGTCGGTGATGTAGGCCGAGCCCTCGGTCGGGATCACGCCGCCGACCTTGAGGCGGACCTGGAACGGATGGAAGGGTTCGATCACCGGCGGCGGCGGCGGCGGCGCCTTGATGCTAGGCAGATCGGCCGCGTAAGCGGAGACGGCGGCCGTCCCCATGGCAATCGCAGCAAAAGCGCCGCGGACAATATTCCTCATCGGAACCCCCATTAGAATTCTCTTGGCAGACGGTCGACGCCGTCGCGCCGAGTCGAGCGAAGGTTGCTATGTTTCAGTCCTGCGCTGCTTGATAAATATCAAGAAAAAGCCTGTGGAGAGTTCATTCTTCCTTATTGTGGCTCTTGCGCAACAATCCGGCGCTGTTGCTTTGCAGCACGGCGGGCGCTAATCGAGACGGCGAGAAACGCCTGAGAACCTCGGGCAAATCGGCGCATGATGCGCCGCAGCGGCGCCCAAAAAAGCGCCGCCCCTTGCGCAAGGTCCGCCCCATTGACCGCCATCGCCTCGAAAGCCGAACCGAAAGTCGACGCCGAACTCGCCGCCGCGCATGGGCTCAAGCCCGACGAATATGCGCGCATCCTCTCGCTCATCGGCCGGACGCCCAGCTTTACCGAGCTCGGCGTCTTCTCGGCGATGTGGAACGAGCACTGCTCCTACAAGTCGTCCCGCATCCATCTGCGCAAGCTGCCGACCAAGGCCCCCTGGGTGATTCGCGGCCCTGGCGAAAACGCCGGCGTGATCGACATCGGCGACGGCGACGCCTGCGTCTTCAAAATGGAGAGCCATAATCACCCCTCCTTCATCGAGCCTTATCAGGGCGCGGCGACGGGCGTGGGCGGCATTTTGCGCGACGTCTTCACCATGGGGGCGCGGCCGATCGCCTGCCTCAACCTTCTGCGCTTCGGCCAGCCCGAGCATCCCAAGACCCGCCATCTCGTCTCGGGCGTCGTGGCGGGCGTCGGGGGCTATGGCAACAGCTTCGGTGTGCCGACGGTCGGCGGCTCGACGGAATTCGATTCGTCTTACGACGGCAATATTCTCGTCAACGCCATGGCGGTGGGCCTCGCCCGCGCTGATTCGATTTTCTATTCGGCGGCCGCCGGCGTCGGCAATCCGATCGTTTATCTCGGCTCCAAGACCGGGCGCGACGGCATTCACGGCGCGACCATGGCCTCGGCCTCCTTCGAGGCCGACGCCGAGGAGAAGCGCCCAACCGTCCAGGTCGGCGATCCTTTCTCCGAAAAGCTCCTGCTCGAAGCCTGTCTCGAACTCATGGCCTCGGGCGCCGTCATCGCCATTCAGGACATGGGAGCCGCCGGCCTCACCTCCTCCGCCGTAGAGATGGGGGCGAAGGGCAATCTCGGCATCGAGCTCGATCTCGACGCCGTGCCCTGCCGCGAAGAAGGCATGACCGCTTATGAGATGATGCTCTCCGAAAGTCAGGAGCGCATGCTCATGGTGCTGAAGCCCGAGCTCGAGGAGCGGGCGGAGGCCATCTTCCGTAAATGGGGCCTGGACTTCGCCATTGTTGGCAAGACCACCGACACGCTGCGCTTTGTCGTCAAGCACGAGGGCGAGGTGAAGGCCGATCTGCCGATCAAGGAATTGGGCGACGAGGCGCCGGTCTATGACCGGCCCTGGGTTCGGACCCCGAAGCAGCCGGTCATCGACCCGGCGTCCGTGACGCCGCCCCTATCGAACCGCGACGCCTTGTTGAAACTGCTTGCGACGCCCAACCTCTGTTCGAAGCGCTGGGTCTGGGAGCAGTACGACCATCTCATCCTCGGCAACAGCGTCCGTCAGCCGGGCGGCGACGCGGCGGTGATCCGGGTCAAGGACGGCCCCAAGGGCCTCGCGCTCACGACCGACGTCACCGCGCGCTATTGCGCCGCCGACCCCGTCGAGGGCGGCAGACAGGCCGTGGCCGAGGCCTGGCGCAACATCACCGTGCGCGGCGCGACGCCGCTGGCGCTCACCGACAACCTCAACTTCGGCAACCCCGAGCGGCCCGAATATATGGGCCAGTTCGTCGGCTGCCTGCAGGGGATCGGCGAGGCCGCGGCGGCGCTGGATTTCCCGATCGTCTCCGGCAACGTCTCGCTCTACAACGAGACCCAGGGCGCCGGCATTCTGCCGACGCCGGCGATCGGCGGCGTCGGCGTCATTGCGGACGTCGCGCAGTCGGCCCCGACCGGCTTCGTCCGCGCTGGCGACGTCATCCTCCTGATCGGCGACACGGCAGGCTGGCTCGGCCAGTCGGCCTATCTCGTCGATCTCTGCGGACGCCGCGCGGGCGCGCCGCCGCCGGTCGATCTCGCCGCCGAGCGGCGCAACGGCGATTTCGTCCGCGCTCAGATCCTCGGAGGCAAAGTCACGGCGGCGCATGATCTCGCGGACGGCGGCCTCGCCGTGGCGCTCGCCGAAATGGCGCTCGCGGGCGCAATCGGCGCGACGCTCGACGCCTTGCCCGACGGGCCGGCGCATGCGGCGCTCTTCGGCGAGGACCAGGGGCGCTATCTCCTCGCCGCATCGACAGAGGCTGCGGCCGCGATTCGCGCCGCGGCGGCGGCGCGGGGCGTTCCCGTCCAGCCCATCGGCGTCACGGGCGGCGATTCCTTGAACCTGCCGGGCGAGGCGCCGATATTGCTCTCGGATCTCCGCCGCGCGCATGAATCGCCGCTTCCGGCCTATATGGGCGGAGACGACGGAGCCTTTTCCAACAATTCATGACGCAAAGAGGACGAACCGAATGCCGATGCCCGCCTCGGAAATCGAGAAGATCATCAAGGGAGCTCTGCCGGACGCCACGGTGGAACTGACCGCGCTCGCGGACGACAATGACCATTGGGCCGCGACCGTGGTCTCGGAATCGTTTCGCGGGCTCACGCGCGTGCGCCAGCATCAGCTCGTCAACGCCGCCTTCGGCTCCCGGCTCGGCACGGAGCTGCATGCGCTGGCGCTGACGACCCGCGCCCCTTAAACAATGAGAGCCGGCGGCGCCTTGAACGCCGCGTGAAAGGAAAAAACAGATGTCCGACATCAGCAGCCGCATCAAAAGCGAGATCGAATCTTCCGACGTCGTGCTTTTCATGAAAGGCACGCCGCAGGCCCCGCAATGCGGCTTCTCCATGCAGGTGGTGCAGATCCTCAACCACCTCGGCGTGCCCTACAAAGCGATCAACGTCCTCGCCGACGGCGACATTCGCGAAGGCATCAAGGCCTTTTCCAACTGGCCGACGATCCCGCAGCTCTATGTGAAGAACGAGTTCATCGGCGGCTGCGACATCACCCGCGAGATGTTCCAGTCGGGCGAGCTCGTCGCGCTGTTCGACAAGGAAGGCGTGCCGCACGCGCAGGCCGGCAAAGCCTGAGCGCTTCTGACACAGAGATTCAAGACGTCTGCGCGCCGCCAACCAAGCGGCGCGCATTTGTTTTTTCGATGGATCGGCAGGCGGCCTGCCGGCGCCGCAGGCGCACAAGCAAAATTTGAGAGGCGAGAATCCTGCACTTTTTTGTGACAGGCAAATGACGGACACTGTTCTTCATGAAACGCCGGCGTCCCTCGGCGCTTTGGAGTGGAGGAGAACAATGTCGTTGAAATGGATGTTGCCTGCAGCAGCGCTCGGCCTCCTGTTATCCGCTGGCTCCGCGTTGGCCTATGAGCGCTATTTCGATTTCGGCCAGGTTTGGCAGGACGCGACCGCTGCGCATCAGCGTGACGAGGCGCTCAGCGCGCGTCCGCGCGACGCAATGCGGCGCCAGCCGGAGCAGGTCTTTCAGAACCGTCCGCATGATCCCTCCGGAAACATCATTCTCGAGGGCGCGCGTTAAGCCGCTCTTTGACGGCGATTGAAGAAAAGAACCCCGGCGGTCCGCCGGGGTTTTGCATTTCAGCTATCCATGGCGCCAGGCCCGCCCCTCCCCGCTGCGCGAGGGAAGAAAATTTTTACTGCGCTGCAACAAATTCGGCCGCGCGGCATGGTTCGGAAGGTTCCACATCGCCGCGAGCGGCGCTCCGCCATCCAAAAAAGCGATGTCATCGGAGGGCCAGCCGGCGTTTGATTTCCGGGCCCATATGGGCAAGTGTCCCGCATGTCCACTCATGAGCAATCGGCCGCGCCGTGATACTCCCCCTCGCCGTCACGCAAGGCGATCCCTCCGGCATCGGCCCCGAGCTGACGCTCAAGGCCTATATGGCGCGCGCCGCCGCCGCTTTGCCCCCCTTTTTCGTTGTCGCCGATCCCGCGCAGCTGGCGCGCGCGGCGCAGGCGCTCGGGATCGACGCGCCCATCGAAGAGACCGGCGCAGGAGAGGCCACGGCGGTTTTCGCCCGCGCGCTTCCGGTGGTTCCGGTAGGGCGGCCGGTGCGGGGCGCCTTCGGCGCGCCGCTTGCGGAGGATGCGGCGGCGACCGTGGCGTCGATCGAACGCGCCGTGGAGAGCGTCGTCGCCGGCGCGGCGCGCGCGGTCGTGACCAATCCGATCGCAAAATCGGTCCTTTACGCCGCCGGCTTCGCGCATCCCGGCCATACCGAGTTCCTCGGCGAATTGGCCTCGCGCCATTATGGCGGCGCGTGGCGAGCGGTGATGATGCTGTGGTCGCAGGAGCTCGCCGTCGTGCCGATCACCATTCATATCCCCTTGAGCGAGGCGCCCCGCCGCTTGACGCGCGAGCTCATCGTCGAGACGGGAGAGATCGTCGCGCGCGACTTGCGCGACCGCTTCGGCCTTTCGAAGCCGCGCCTCGCTTTCTCGGGGCTGAACCCGCATGCGGGCGAGGACGGCGCCCTCGGCCGCGAGGAGATCGACACGATCGCGCCGGCGATCGACGCGTTGCGGGCCAAGGGGATCGACGCGCGCGGCCCCTTCCCCGCCGACACCATGTTCCATGCGGCGGCGCGCGCCACATACGACGTCGCGCTTTGTCCGACGCATGATCAGGCGCTCATTCCGATCAAGACGCTGGCCTTCGATCGCGGGGTCAATGTCACGCTGGGCCTGCCCTTTGTGCGCACCTCGCCCGACCATGGCACGGCCTTCGACATCGCCGGCAAAGGCGTCGCGGACCCCACGAGCCTCATCGAGGCGATCAGGCTCGCAGGACGGATGACTTCATGACCAACGCGCTTCCGCCGCTGCGCGAGGTCGTCCTGCGTCATGGGCTCGACGCGAGGAAGGCGCTCGGCCAGAATTTCCTGTTCGATCTCAATCTTACGGGCCGAATCGCCCGCGCCGCCGGGCCGTTCGACGACACGGTCGTCGTGGAGATCGGCCCCGGCCCCGGCGGCCTCACCCGCGCGCTGCTCGCGCAGGGGGCCCGCGTCGTCGCAATCGAGCGCGACGCGCGTTGCCTGCCCGCGCTCGCCGAAATCGCCGCGCATTATCCTGGGCGCCTCGCCATCGTCGAGGGCGACGCGCTCGAGATCGACGTCGCGGCGCTGGCGCGGGCGCAGGGCGCTCCGCACGGCGCCCGCATCTGCGCCAATCTTCCCTATAATGTCGCGACCGCTCTGCTCGCGCGCTGGATCGAGGTCGAGCCCTGGCCGTCGGTCTTCGACCGTTACGTGCTGATGTTTCAAAAGGAGGTGGCGCTGCGCATCGTCGCGACGCCCGCCCAGCGCGCCGATTATGGACGACTGGCGGTGCTCTGTGGCTGGCGCACGAAGGCGCGCATCTTGTTCGACGTCTCGCCCGCGGCCTTCACGCCGCCGCCAAAAGTGACGTCCTCGGTGGTCGAGCTCATTCCCAACCCGACCCCCCTGCCCTGCGACGCGCGCGCGCTGTCGCGCGTCACGCAGGCGGCCTTCGGCCAACGCCGCAAAATGTTACGACAAAGCCTGAAGTCTCTTGGCGTCGACGCCGGCGGCCTCCTCGCGCGGGCCGGAATTGAAGAGACGAAGCGCGCCGAGGAGATCGACGTCGCCGGCTTCGTGGCGCTCGCCAACGCTTTCGCGGCTCAGTGAGGCGCGCGCAAAACATCGCGCAGCACGACGGCGTTGTTCCGCTCTTCGTCATGCGCGGCGAAAAGCAGCGTGACCCGGCTTTCTCGCAGAAGCCGGCGAATCGCTGCGACCTCCGCCTGCGACTCGGGGCGTTCCAGCTCCTCGCGATAACGCGCGGCGAATTCTTCCCACCGCTCGGGCAGATGGCCGAACCAGCGGCGCAGCTCATTGCTGGGGGCCGCCTCCTTCGCCCAATGGTCGACGGCGGCTTTTTCCTTGGCGAGGCCACGCGGCCACAGCCGGTCGACGAGCACGCGCAGGCCGTCGTCTTGTTCCGGCGGCTCATAGACGCGCTTGAGGCGAAGGGCGTGCATCTGGCGCAGATAGCGCGCTAGCGCGCCGCTTCTACTCGCTCAAGAGCTTGTCGACGAATTGCTCGATGCCGCGCATGCGTCGGGGGCGGCGCTGGCGCTCGGCGCGCAGGATGGCGATCAGATCGTCGAAGGAGCGCTGCAGATCGTCATTGACGATCACATAATCGTAATCCTTCCACCGCTGAATTTCCTTGCGGGCGTTCTCGAGCCGGCGTTCGATGACCTCCGCCGAATCCTCGGCGCGGCGCTCGAGCCGGGCGCGCAATTCCTTCATCGACGGCGGCAGAATGAAAACCGTGACCGAGTCGGCGGCCATCTTCTCGCGCACCTGCCGCGTGCCCTGATAGTCGATGTCGAAGAGACAGTCGCGCCCCTGCGCCAGCGTCGCCTCGACCGGCGCGCGCGGGGTGCCGTAGAAATTGCCGTGCACTTCCGCCCATTCGAGCAACTCGCCGGCGTCGCGCATGGCGGCGAATTGGCGCTCGTTGATGAAGCGGTAATGAATGCCGTCGACCTCGCTCGACCGGCGCGCCCGCGTCGTCACCGAGATCGATAACGTCAGATCGAGGTCGCGGTCCTGCAGCAGCATCCGCGTCAGCGTGGTCTTGCCGGCGCCGGAAGGCGAGGAAAGGATGAGAACGACGCCGCGGCGCAGCGGGAGTGTGTGATCCATGACGGCGGTTGTTGAAGGGCGGGTTACCGCCAATAGGAAATTAGGGCGTTGGTTTCAACCGTCGCCCTGACCTATTCGATGTTTTGCACCTGTTCGCGCAGCTGCTCGACCTCGATCTTGAGCTCGAGCCCGAGGGCGGTGAGGGCGGGATCGTTGGATTTGGCGCAGAGCGTGTTGGTCTCCCGCGAGAGTTCCTGGGCGAGGAAATCCAGCCGTCGCCCGATGGGGCCGCCGTCCAGCAGCAGTTTCTGGCCGGCGCCCACATGCGCCGCGAGCCTGTCGAGCTCTTCGCGAATATCCGCCTTGACCGCAAGCAGCACCGCCTCCTGATGGAGACGGACCGGGTCGAGCCCTTCGGCGCTGTCGAGGAGCCGCGCAAGCTGCTGCGCCAGACGCTGGCGCACGGCCTCGGGCTGGCGGCCGGGCAAGGCGTCGGCTTGAGCGGCGAGGGCGCCGATGCGGTCGAGCCGCGCCCTGAGCACGGCGGCGAGCGCAAATCCCTCGGCCTCGCGCGCGGCGACGAGCGAGTCGAGGGCGGCCTCCAGCGCCGCGAGAATGCTTTTCTCCAGCGCGGCCCGCTGGGTCTCGTCCTCTTCGGGCTCGATGATCTCGACGACGCCTTTGACGCTCAGCAGGCCGTCGAGCGAGGCCGGACGCAGGCTCGCATGCAGCGGCACGTCGTCGAGCGCAGCGAGCAGCTTGTCGAGCGCGGCGCGGTTGATGCGCGCGACGCCCTGCGCCTCCAAGCGCTGCGCCGAAAGACTGGCGAAGACCGAGCCGCGCGCCAGGCGCGCCGAAAGGCCGGCGCGCGCCTTGACTTCGACCGCGTCGAAATTGGCGGGAACCCTGACCCGGAGATCCAGCCCCTTGGCGTTGACGCTCTTGACTTCCCAGGCGTAGCTCCACGGTCCGAGGCTGCCGCGCGCGCGGGCGAATCCGGTCATGCTGGCGACAGTCATCGGCGCGCTCCGGTTTGCGGCGTCAACGCATGCTCGCCGCCGACGGAACGGATTTCGCCGAGGTGAGGTCCCAGCTCTTGTCGCGCAAGGGATCGAGCGGCGTGCCCTCCGAGGCGTCGAAGGCGCGCGGCCGCGTCCGTTGCGGCGCGGCGGCCAGAGCCAGCGGGCCGGCGTCGTCCGGGGAAACCTTGTCGCCCAACGCCTCGGTCGGCGCTTCGTCGGAGCCGGTGGCGAGGCCGAGCCTGGCGGCGCGCGCCTTCAGCTCCGCGCGTCGCGCCGGGGAGACGGGATAGACCGCAACGTCAGTGTCGGGCAGCGCTTTGCCGTCGGCGCTCTCGCGCGCCACCATGTCCGGACCGAGTACGCCCTCCTCCTCGGCCTCCGTGTCGGGCGCCGCGCGCGCCGCGAGAAGGGTGGGATCGAAACTATCGGCCGGCCCCTTGGGCTGGGCGGCGGGCTCGGTGAAATAAGGCCGGGCGACGCGCAGCCGCGCCAGATGCCGCGCGGCCCCGGCGGTCGGGTCGTCGAATCCGCCAAGGAAAAAGGCGGCTCCGGCGGGGCCGAACTTGCCGAGCCGGTGCGTCGCCCCGTCATCCGCCGCCATGTCGCGGGCGACGGGGTAATCTTCGTGCCGGGCGCCGAGGGCGACGAGCCGGCCGATCGGCGCCTGGGTGCGCTTGTCGGTCTTGGGCGGCGCTTGCGGCGGCGCCGCCGCGGGAACGCTCTGGTCGACCCCCTCGCCCGCCTTGGTCTTCTGCTCCAGCTCGATGCGCCGCCAATTCTGGACGTTGCGCGAATGCTGCTCGAGCGAATCGGCGAAGACATGCCCGCCCGTGCCGTCGGCGACGAAATAGAGGTCCTTGGTGTTGGCGGGATTGGCGGTCGCCTCGAGCGCCGCCTTGCCCGGATTGGCGATGGGGCTCGGCGGCAGGCCGTCGATGGCGTAGGTGTTATAGGGCGTCCACTTCTCGATCTCCGAGCGCAGGATGCCGCGTCCGAGCGTCGCCTTGCCGCCGACGAGGCCATAGACGATCGTCGGGTCCGACTGCAGGCGCATGTTCTTGCGCAGCCGGTTCAGGAACACGGCCGCCACGCGCGGACGCTCGTCCGCCTTGCCCGTCTCCTTCTCGACGATGGAGGCCAGCGTGACGAGCTCGTAAGGCGATTTCAGCGGCAGGTCCTTGGCGCGCTTCGCCCAGATCTGGTCGACGAGCTTGCGCTGGTCCTCCTGCATCTTGGAGATCAGCTTGGCGCGCGGAAAGCCGCGCGGAAATTTATAAGTCTCGGGCAGCAGCGCGCCTTCTTTCGGCGCCTCCAGAACGTCGCCGGCGAGGAGATCGGAGTCGCGTAGGCGCTGCAAAATCTGCTCGCTGGTCAGGCCTTCCGGTATGGTGACGCTGTGCAGGATCTGACGGCCGGCCACGAGCGCGTCGATGACGTCGCGCAGGCTCGCATGCTTGCGGAAGAGATATTCGCCCTGCTTGAGCTTGCCGCGCGCGCCTTCGACGAGCACGGCGAAATTCATCAGCGTCGGACTGTCGATGACGCCCTCGCGCTGCAATTGCGCCAGCATTTCCGGCACGTCGCTGCGCGGCGGCAGATAGACGATCTTGTCGGCGGCGAGCGGGCCCGGCTCTTTGAGCTTGTGCAAGACGGCGATGACGCCGAAGACGCTCGCGACCAGCGCCACGAGCGTGAAGCTCAGAAAGCCGCTCATGACGGAGAGCGTGCCGTCCCGGCGCTTCTTGCGTTTCTTCGGGGGCGCCGGCGGCGCTTCCGGCTGAAGCGCCTGCTGCGCGGCCTGAAGGGTGGCGCGCCGGCGGAAGATCCCGCCTGCCTTTTCGCTTGCAGATTGCGCGACACTTTCCGCGGCGGACCGCTTCGGCTCCTCAGGCGCCGGCTGCTGCGGCGCGGGCCGAGGCGTCACGGGCGCGGGAATGGCCGGCGCGGGGATGGGCGCAGCCGCCACGGGCGCCGGCTTGTCGGAGGTTTCGGCGTCCGGCGCCGCCGTCGCGGCCGCCTCCGGCTTCTCGGAAACGGGATGAGGCGCGTCGGCGGGCGCGGGCGCCGACGCCTTCGGCTCGGACGCGGCGGCCTCGACCTTTGCGCTTTCCGCCGGCGCGGACGAGCCTGCCGTTTGCGAGGATTGCTGCTTGGCCGCCTCGTCGGGGGTCGTCGGCTTGTCGCCCGTCTCGTCGCTCATCATCGTGATCACGCCAATCAAAGCTCGACGCGGCGCCGGGAATCCGCAGGTCGGAACCCCTGGGGGCGGTAGCCGCAGGAGGGAGTATCCACACTAGGGGTCATTGTGGCGAATTCAGGAACGCAACGCCTCCCCCTTCCGGGCGAAGCCCTTTCGCCCGGAATATTCGCATCAAACGTCCCGCCTGTGAATTTTTACTGAAGCTTGCGGAAGAGAAGCGAGGCGTTGGTGCCGCCGAAGCCGAAGGAATTCGACAGCGCCACGTTGATTTCTCTCTCGCGGGCCGTCTTCGGCACGAGGTCGATCGCGGTCTCGACGGAAGGATTGTCGAGATTGCGGGTTGGCGGCGCGGCGTTGTTGGTCATGGCGAGAATCGTGAACACCGCCTCCACCGCGCCGGCGCCGCCGAGAAGATGGCCGACCGCCGATTTCGTCGAGGACATGGAGAGCCGCGGTTCGACATTGCCGATCAGCCGCTCGACGGCCTTCAATTCGATCTCGTCGCCGAGCGGCGTCGAGGTGCCATGGGCGTTCACATAGTCGATGTCGGCGACGGAAATCTCCGAGCGCTTCAGCGCCATCTTCATGCAGCGATAGGCGCCGTCGCCGTCCGGAGAGGGCGCCGTGATATGGAAGGCGTCGCCCGACATGCCATAGCCGATGAGCTCGCAATAGATGCGCGCGCCGCGCGCCTTGGCGTGCTCATATTCCTCGAGCACGACGCAGCCGGCGCCCTCGCCGAGCACGAAACCGTCGCGGTCTTTGTCATAGGGACGCGAGGCCTCGGCCGGGCGGTCGTTGAATCCGGTTGAAAGCGCGCGGCACGCGGCGAAGCCGGCGACGCCGATGCGGTTGACCGGCGATTCGGCCCCGCCCGCGACCATGACGTCGGCGTCGCCCATCGCGATGATGCGCGCGGCGTCGCCGATGGCGTGGGTGCCGGTGGCGCAGGCCGTCACCACCGCATGGTTCGGGCCTTTGAGATCGTGCATGATCGAGACATAGCCGGCCACGAGATTGATGATGCGGCCCGACACGAAGAAGGGCGACACGCGGCGCGGGCCTTTTTCCTTCAACGTCAGAGACGTTTCATAGATGCCGCCGAGCCCGCCGATCCCCGAGCCGATCAGCACGCCGGTCGTTTCCTGCTTTTCCGGCGTATCGGCCTTCCAGCCCGCGTCGGCCAGCGCCTGCGTCGCCGCAGCGGCTCCGTAGATGATGAAGTCGTCGACCTTGCGCTGCTCCTTGGGATCGAACCAGTCGTCCGCATTGAAGGAGCCGTTGGAGCCGTCGCCGCGCGGGATGATGGCCGCGATCTGGCAGGCAAGATCGTCGACCTCGAACATGTCGATGCGGCGGAATCCGTGCTCGCCGGCAATCAACCGCCGCCAATTCGTTTCGACGCCGCAGCCCAGAGGCGACACGACGCCAAGCCCGGTGACGACCACCCTGCGCATGGCTTGCTCTCTACTTTGATTTTACTGGATCGGTTGAACATCCGCCCGCAGCGCGGCCGGATCGGAAGCAAAAAGCGCGCGGCGATCCGCCGGCGCGCTTTTCCAAGTCGAGCGTCTCGAAATCAGGCGGCTTTCGCCTTCTCGAGGAACTTCACCGCGTCGCCGACCGTGACGATCGTCTCGGCCGCATCGTCGGGAATCTCGACGCCGAATTCTTCCTCGAACGCCATGACCAGCTCGACCGTGTCGAGCGAGTCGGCGCCCAGATCGTCGATGAAATTCGCCTTGTCGACGACCTTCTCAGGCTCGACGCCGAGGTGTTCCACAACGATCTTCTTCACGCGCTCGGCGACATCGCTCATTGATTTCGTCCCTGTTGCTATGGTGCTCGCACCGATGACGGCGCCGCAGGATTAAGCCCGCTCGCCGTTTCCTCCTAAACGATTCAGATGCGCCAGCCCATCCCCAAGGCGGCGCGGCCAGAACGGCGCTCGGGCCTGATTTTGAGGACTAAGGGCGGCGCCGCCCCTCTCGCGGCGTCGGTCTGGTAACATACTTCAAACAGGTTGGCGAGAGGGCCGAATCGGCGGCGCGGGGCGAAAAGGGCCGGCGCGACGCCCTTTTCGGCACGGCAAAAAGCCGCAGCCTGGCGGCGGCGCGCGCGGCCGCTTCAGATCATCGCCATGCCGCCGTTCACATGCAGGGTCTGCCCCGTCACATAGCCGGCCTCGAGACTGGCGAGATAGACCACGGCGGCGCCGATGTCCGCGCCGGTTCCCAACCGGCCGGCGGGAACGGCGGCGAGAATGCGCTCCTTCTGGGCCGCGTTCAGCGCGTCGGTCATCGGGCTTTCGATGAACCCCGGGGCGATGCAATTGACCGTGACGCCGCGGGAGGCGACTTCGGCGGCGAGCGACTTCGACATGCCGATCATGCCCGCCTTGGCGGCGGCGTAATTGCCCTGTCCGGGATTGCCGGTGACGCCGACCACCGAGGTGATGCCGATGATTCGGCCGAAGCGCTTCTTCATCATGCCGCGCAGCACCGCGCGCGAGAGGCGGAAGGCGGAGGTGAGATTGACGTTCAAGACCGTCTCCCAGTCTTCGTCCTTCAGGCGCATGAAGAGGCCGTCGCGGGTGATCCCGGCGTTATTGACCAGAATGTCGACGCCGCCCATCGCCGCCTCCGCGGCCGGCGCCAGCTTTTCAGTCTCGTCGCGATCGGCCAGATTGCACGGGAGGACATGCGTGGCTCCGCCGATCTCGGCGGCGAGCGCCTCGAGCGCCTCGCGACGCGTGCCGGAGAGCGCCACGGTCGCGCCCGCCGCAACGAGGGCGCGGGCGATGTCCTTGCCGATGCCGCCGCTCGCGCCGGTGACCAGCGCCGTCCTGCCTGTCAAATCGAACATATGTTTCCTCCCTTGCCGCGTGGAGCGGATGCGCCGCCCCTTCCGGCCGCGTTCCCCCTTAGCGCGAAATTCAAAAAATGCGAGGCCGAACCGCCCGCGCGCCAATCACCGACTGTCTGATGCGCCGAAATAAAGACAAGATCGTAGACACGCTCTAGCAATCAATTGTCAAGTTCGGCCAGAAACGCAAAGCTTTCCTGCGTGTCAAAAATGCAACAACGCAAGAAATTGGGGCCAATACTTCCCGTTTTGTACTTTTACTTTGTTGCTCGAATCTCTTTTTTCTTGGACAACCTGAAAGGCTCTCGGGGCCCATATCTGCATGGTTTTTAAAGCCAAGTTCGGGCAGACGCCGAGGTCGGGCTGACAAGAAAAAGGGTTTCAGACATGAGAACAACTCTCGCCATCTCCGTTCTTGCCGCCATCCTCGCGGCAAGTGCGGCGCAAGCCGCGGATCTTCCCCCCCACACGGCCCCGCCGCCACCCTATGTCCCGCCGCCGCCGGTCCTGACCTGGAACGGCGTCTACGCCGGTCTCAACCTCGGCGGCGGCTGGCAGGACCCCAACTCTTCGAACGTCTGGAATCCGGCCTGGGCCGGCCCGGGATGGGGCGGTCCGGGTTGGGGCGGTCCGGGTTGGGGCGGTCCGGGTTGGGGCTGGGGCGGCGGCAACTCCGGCGGCACGGGCGGCGTCGTCGGCGGCGGCCAGATCGGCTATAATTTCCAGTTCTCGCCCTGGCTGGTCGTCGGCGTCGAGACCGACTTCCAGGGCACGAGCATCGGCAGCAGCGGCGGCGGCGGCTGGCAGGGTTGGGGCGGCGGCGTCGACACGGCGCGCATCAACTGGTTCGGCACGGTGCGCGGCCGCCTCGGCGTCACCTTCCCCGGTTTGTCGCAGCTCCTGATCTACGGCACCGGCGGCTTCGCCTATGGCGACGTTCAGCGCAACTTCTGGTGGTCGAACAACAGCGTCGTGCAGACGGGCTGGACTGCCGGCGGCGGCGCCGAATGGCTGTTCCTGCCGAACTGGTCGGTCAAGGCGGAGTATCTCTATACCGAGATCAGCGGCAATCAGCAGAACTGGCTGTGGAACCCCGGCTTCTCGCTCAACAACATCAACAACCGCACGCGCTTCCACACGGTGCGCGCCGGCGTCAACTATCACTTCAACTTCGGCTCGCCGGCCCCCGTGTTGGCGCGCTACTAAAGGAACGATCGAACCCGCCCGGCCTTCTCGCCGGGCGTGGCGCGTCTCCCACCCCCGCCTTTCGAGGCGGGGGTTTTCATTTTCTGCAACGAATGAACCGGCCCAGCGTCCGCACGTTTAACCGGCATGTCCGAGTTCATGACCCTGGCCGCGCTCGCCGGCGAGGAAGAAATCTGCACCCGCTGTCCGCTGTATCAGAACGCCACGCAAGCCGTTCCGGGGGAAGGGCCGCGCGGCGCGCGGGTAATGTTCGTCGGCGAGCAGCCGGGCGACGTCGAAGACCTCTCGGGGCGCCCCTTCGTCGGGCCCGCCGGCCGGATTCTCGACAAGGCGCTGGCCAAAGTCCATCTGCCGCGCGAGCAATGTTTCGTCACCAACGCCGTCAAGCATTTCAAATTCGAGCCGCGCGGCAAGCGGCGCCTGCACAAGAAGCCCGACGCCGGCGAAATCGACGCCTGCCGCTGGTGGCTCGAACAGGAGCGCGCCCTTGTCGCGCCCGGGCTGATCGTCGCCCTCGGCGCCACGGCGATCCGCGGCGTGCTCGGGCGCCCCGCGTCGGTCTCTCAATCGCGCGGCCGCTTGATCGACCTCGACCAGGGCGCGAAATTCCTCGCCACCATCCATCCGTCTTTCCTGCTGCGCCTGCAGGAGGAAGAAGATAAGCGGAGGGAATGGACGCGCTTTCTCAGCGATCTGGAGATCGCCGCGGAATGGGCGCGGGCGGGGGACATGCCGGCGAATGTTTAGGGCTTTCTGGTTTTCTTGCGCAGCGTTCGTGATGGTCTTTCCCGCGCGGGCGGAGCTCGTTTCCTTTAAGGAGGCGGGCGGCGTCCTGCGGGCGACGGTCAGGATCGACGGGAACGCCTACGACCTCGACCTTGCGCTTCTGCGCCCCGCGCGGCCCGCGCCGGGAGCGCCGCTTTTCGTGGAGACGGCGCCGGGCGACGATCTTGCGCCGCTCGCGCTGTCGCGCGGCTTCGCCGTCCTGCGCCTCGATCTGACGAAGCTTCCTGGCGCGGCGCGGACGGGGGCTCTGCGCGACCTCGCGCCGCGCCTTCGCGGCCTCGGGGCCAAGCGCCTCGTGGCCAACGGGCAGGGCGAGACGGGAGCGGCGCTCGCCGAGGCGGGCGCGCTCTTCGACGGCGTGCTGTTGCAGGACGCGCCGCCGACGGCGCGCCGCGCCGCCGGGAGCCCGCGCATCATCGAGACCTGGGGCGCCGACGCCTATTGGGGCGCGGGCGGCGAGCGCCCCCCGCTCGGCGCCGAGCCAGAGAACCGCCGCAGCTTCTTCCTGACGGGCGTGGCGCCGACGCGCGCCGGCGCCAATTGCGCAGCGCCCGTCAACGGCCTTTCGCCGGCCCCCGCGCTGCGCGCCCTGCTGGCGGCGCTCGACGACTGGACGAAAGGCGCGAAGCCCCCGGGTTCGCGCGCGCCCGCCGAATCCGATCTCGTTCAGGCCGCCGCGCTCGCCTGGCCGAAAATCCCGGGCCTGTCGGCGCCGCCCGGCCCGTCGCGTCGGGCGCCGAAAATAGACGCCGACGGGAACGAACTATCCGGCCTGCGCCTGCCGGATCAGGCCTTGCCGATCGCAACCTTCACCGGCTTCAACGCGCGAAAGGACCCCAAGGGCCCGGCCTGCGCCGCCGGCGCGGCGCTCCCCTTCCCGGCGACGAAAGCCGAGCGCGAAAAGACCGGCGACCCGCGCGCTTCGCTCGTCGAACGCTATGGCTCCCGCGCCTATTTCGTCGCGACGATGCGCGTCGTAGCCGACAAGCTCGTCAGGGAGCGGCTGCTGTTGAAGGAAGACGCCGACGCTTATGTCGCGGCGGCGAAACAGGCGCCTTTCTGAGGCGGCTAGGAATTGAGCGTCAGGACGCCCGCATTGAGATAGGTCGCGAAGGCGACCCAGAGCGCATAGGGGATCAGGCAGAAAGCCGCCATCCGGTCGAGGCGCCAGAAGGCGGCGATGGTCGCCAGGATCAAGGCCTCCATCGGCAAAATGACGGCAAGGCCGAGCGTCGGGCTGCGCGCCCCGAAAAAGGCGACGGACCAGCCGGCGTTCAGGACCAGCTGCGCGGCAAATAGCCAAATGGCCGCGCGGCGGCCGGGGCCGGCCGGGTCGCCGCGCAGAATGCGGTAAAAGGCGACGCCCATCAGCACATAGAGGATCGTCCACGCCGGGCCGAAGAGCCAGTTCGGCGGCGTGAGCGGCGGCTTGGCGAGGCGGTCGTACCAAGGGGCGATATTGGGGAGCGTCGCGGCGTTGCCGAGCATCGCCGCCGCGAATATGGGCCCCGCCGACCAGGCCGCCGCCGCAAGAGCCCCGAGCCTGCGTTCTCCCGAAGCGGCGCTCATTGCGCCACCGCATGGCCGAGGTGGTCGCCGATCGACTCGAGCCGGTCGCCGAGGTTCTCGCGGCTGCGCGGATCGACAATGGCGAAGGGCGCCGCGACCGCGACGCCCGCCGCCGCGCCGACCGCCGATCCGGCCCCCGTCGCGGCCTGATGGAGCCGATCGCCGATCCCGGCCGCCCCCTCGTTCAAGGCCTGCCCGGCCGCGAGCCGCGCCCCGATCGACCGCACGACCTGGGGCGCCTCGGCGAATTTCGTATGTCCCAGCCGATCGCCCGAGGCGACGTCGGTCAGATCGACGACCTGCAGCTTGTCCCGTTCGAAGACCTCCTGATAGGGATTGGCGTTCGGGTCGACGGCGCCGAGGCGCGGCTTGTCGCCCCAGACCCGGCGGGAGGCGGCCAGCGCCTCGTCGTTGCGCGAGACGAAGATCGTGAACAGCGACGGCCGCACGTTCAGCGCAATGGCTTGTCGGCGGAACACGTCGAAATCGACGTCGGGCGCGGCCAGCATGACGTTGTTGATCTTCTTTGGCAGGCCGCGGTCGCGAATGGCCATCTGCCGCAGGGCCTCGAGCGTCACCCAATTGCCCATGGAATGGGCCAGAATGGAAATCTCGCCGACATTGGGGTCGCGGGCCAACGCCTGCAACAGCGCCTCGAGCGCGTCCCTGGAGTAGCTCGCGCTTTCGTGGTCATAGCCATATTGTAGGAGCTTGCCGCGCGACGGCCAGGTGAAGAGCACCGGCGTGACGTCGGCCTGCGAATCGTGGACGATCTGCGCGAAGCGGTAGACGGCCTCGCCGAAGCGCGTGTTATAGCCGTGCACGAACACCAGAACCTGCCGGCGCGGCGTCTGCTTGATGCGCCGGTCGAAAGTGGCGAGCGCCTGCTCCTTGGTCAGAACTGAAGCGCGGACAGTGGTGAATTGGAGCATGGGGTCCGGCGGCTGCGTCGTCGGCCACTGCACTTCGCCGATCTGGCGATAGGCGTCGGGGGGCAGAGAGATGGCGATGTCGGCGAAAGACATTCCGACGCCGCGCTCGCCGGAGAACATCTCTCCCGGCTCCGCGTCGTTCGGCGCGCGCGTCGTCGCGACCAGCATGTCCACAACATTCGTTCCCGCCGGCGCCTGATGCGAGGGGAGGAGGAAGCCGTGCGGACGTTCGGCGCAGGCGGCGAGCCCCCAGCAAAGCGCGGCGAGAAGGGCGCCCCGGATGAAATTCATAATCGTCGCCTCGATTGAAACAGACGCCAGCTTCGACTCTGGCGCAAAACTTCTACCCTATCTTCGGCGACGATTCGAGTTGTGTGGTCCCGCACAGCTGGTCGGGACGCCTTGTCGCAAATTGATGGAGCCGTGGGCAGACGGCGTTGGAAGCTCTCCAAGGCTTCCAACGGGGGCGGGAGCGGGGCCCCTCCCACCCCCTAAATCGATTTAGTCGTTCGGCGACAGCATTTTCTCCGGCCGCACGATCGCGTCGAATTCGGCTTCCGTCACCTTGCCGGAGGCGAGCGCCTCTTCCTTGAGGCTGGTGCCGTTCTTATGCGCCGCGCGGGCGATTTTCGAGGCTGCGTCATAGCCGATCTTCGGCGCGAGCGCGGTGACGAGCATCAGCGAGCGCTCGAGAAAGCGGTGAATATTCGCCTCGTCCGCTTCGATCCCGTCGATGCAGCGCGTGATGAAGCTGTCGACGCCCGTCGCCATCAGATCGATCGACTCGAGCAGCGCGAAGGCGATCACCGGCTTCATCACATTGAGTTCGAGATGGCCCTGCGAGGCGGCGAAGGTGATCGTCTGCTGATTGCCGAAGATGCGGGCGCAGACCATGGTGATCGCCTCGACCTGGGTCGGATTGACCTTGCCCGGCATGATCGACGACCCCGGCTCGTTCTCCGGGAGCTTCAATTCCGCGAGGCCGGCGCGCGGGCCGGCGCCGAGCAGGCGAATGTCGCAGGCGATCTTGTAGAGGCCGGCGGCGAGCGCATTGATCGCGCCATGCGCGAAGGCGATGGCGTCATGCGCGGCGAGGGCCTCGAATTTATTGGGCGCCGTGACGAAGGGCAGGCCGGTTTGCTGCGCAATATTGGCGGCGACCTCCTCGGCGAAGCCTTTCGACGTGTTGACGCCCGTGCCCACCGCCGTGCCGCCCTGCGCCAGCGCAAAGAGATCGGGGAGGGTCGCGTGAATGCGGGCCGCGCCATATTTAGCCTGGGCCGCATAGCCGGAAAATTCCTGGCCGAGCGTCACCGGCGTCGCGTCTTGCAGATGGGTGCGGCCGATCTTCACGACATGCGCGAACTGTGAGGCTTTGCGCTCCAGCGCGGCCTGCAGCCGCATGATCGCCGGCAGCAGTTTGCCCGAGATCGCCAGCGCGCCGGCGATGTGAATGGCGGTCGGGAAACTGTCGTTCGAAGACTGGCCGCAATTGACGTGATCGTTGGGATGCACGGGCGCCTTGGCCCCCTTCCCGGCGCCGAGCCGCTCATTGGCGCGATTGGCGATCACTTCATTGACGTTCATGTTCGTCTGAGTGCCCGACCCCGTCTGCCAGACGACGAGCGGGAAATGATCGTCGAACTTGCCGTCGATCACTTCCTGCGCGGCGGAGACGATCGCCTGCGCGACCTCGGGCTTGATCAGCCCCTTCGCCGCGTTCACTTGCGCAGCGGCGAGCTTCACGCGGGCGAGGGCGTGCACCACTTCGATCGGCATGCGCTGGCCGCCGATGGGGAAATTCTCGCGCGAACGCTGGGTCTGCGCGCCCCAATAGGCCCAGGACGGGACGGCGATGTCGCCGAAGGAATCGCGTTCGATGCGGCTATTTTCTGTCATGGTCTCGCTCGGAAAGAGAGGCGGACGTCGCTTGAAGGTCCGCGCTCACGGGTAATGAAAACGCCGGAGCGGCTGATCGCGCGCTCCCTATGCGGCATTTCTCGGCCCGGTTCAATCTCGGCTGAGGGGGGTGAGTTCGGCGGCGGCGCGCGTCTCGCCCGACTCGCGTCTCGGCAGCGACATGATTTCGGTCAGCCGATTGCGCGCGCGATTGACGCGGCTTTTCATCGTGCCCGGCGCGCAGCCGCAGATTTCCGCCGCCTCTTCATACGACAGGCCGGAGGCCGCGACGAGGATCAGCGCCTCGCGCTGGTCGAGCGGAAGTTTCTGCAGCGCCTCGCGGAAATCCAGGAAATCCATATGCGCGTTCTGGGATTCGGGCGCGATCAGCCGCGCCGAGGCGATGGCCCCGTCGGGATCGGGCGCCTCGCGCCGCCGCTTGCGGAATTCGCTGTAGTAGATGTTGCGGAGGATGGTGAAGAGCCATGCGGTCAGATTAGTGCCTTCGGCGAAGGAGCCGAGGCTCCCCCACGCCTTGACCAGCGTCTCCTGGACGAGGTCATCGGCGCGGTCGGGATTGCCGCAGATGGAGACGGCGAAAGCGCGAAGATTAGGGATCGCCGCGATGAGGTCCCTTTTGAGATTCTGTCCGTCGCTGAGACCTGCCTCCTCGTCGCTCACTCTCTCTCCCCAGGCGCGCCACCCGGGCCTGAGGATACCATATTTTGTTCGAGCTGGTTCAAGAGATTCAAAAAGCGGTCGGGAACCGGCTGAGCCACGACGTCATCGTAGAGATTTTGAAGCTCCTTGCCGATCGCGTCGCCAAAATCGAGGCTTCGCATTTTTCGACTGTTCCTTTCCGTCTTGCAAAGCGTGAGCTGGCCCGAGCCCGCTGTCTGCTCCGCATTGGCCGGGCGCGGCGCGCCGACGCCGAGCCCGGCCGCCACCGCCGCCAGGCTCCTGGGGAGCGTTCCCGGAAAACGACGCGCGTCGGCGCACAGCTGATCCCCGTCGGGTTTCACGCGCACAACGGCATTCTCCGGACTGTTTTTTACCATGGAGCCCCCAATCAAAGTCATGATTTTCTGTGGCGGATTTGTTTCGCCGCGCGATATAGTGCACCGCACGGAAGGGAAAACGCCGCGCTCATGGATTGGTTCCTTCGTTTGTGCAGGTCGTTTTGACGCAGCAGTCATGATCTAGCTACCTTTCCGTAAGAGCGGCCGCCTCCGGAGTGGCGTAATATGTCGGTTTCACGAGAGATTTACGGTCATCTTCCCTATCTGCGGCGCTTTGCGAGGGCGCTGGTCGGGACCCGCGAGGGCGGCGACGCCCATGTGCTGGCGACGCTCGAAATTATCGTCTCGGATCCGCGAAAGCTCGATCAAAACGACGATCTCAGGATCTCCCTTTATCGCTTGTTTCTGGCGACCTGGGCCGCCGGGGCGATCGCCCAGCCCGATCCGGCGGCCGCTCTCGGCGACGACGGCGCCCGCGGGCGCCTCGACGCCATTTCCTTGAGGCCGCGCGTCGCCTTTCTGTTGCACGCCCTCGAAGGCTTCGATCTCGAACAGGTCGGCGACACGCTCGGCGTCTCCGAAGAGGTCGCCGCCGATCTCATCGACGCCGCCAACGCCGAAATCGCCGACCAGATTGCGACCGATGTGCTCATCATTGAGGACGAGCCGTTGATCGCCCATGATCTGCGCAGCATTGTGGAAGAACTTGGGCATAGCGTCGCCGGCATGGCGCGCACGCACCGGGAGGCGGTGCTGGCGATGGAAACCGCCAAACCCGGCCTGATCCTCGCCGATATTCAGCTAGCCGACGGCAGCTCCGGCCTCGATGCGGTGAACGAGATCCTCGGGTCCTTTTCGACGCCGGTCATCTTCGTGACGGCCTATCCCGAGCGGTTCCTGACCGGCGCGCCGCCGGAGCCCGCCTTTCTCGTCACCAAGCCCTTCAGCGTCGAGAGTCTCAAGGCCGTCATCAGCCAGGCGCTGTTTTTCAATCGCCGGTCGCAAAGAAAAAGCCTCTGAGGGGCGCGGCCAACTTGTTGATAAGTTTAGGCCCCTATGGGATTTTCGTCCTCCGCAAGCTTAGCTAAGTATATTCCACGATTGCGGAAACCTTGGCCGATTCGGCAAGTTATACGCGTGGCGCAGGGGGCAGGAGGCGACCATGCAGGAAGTAGTGAAGAAGTCCAATCGAGGCTTTGCTTCGATGGATCCGGAGAAGCAGCGCGCCATCGCGCGTAAGGGCGGCCAGAGCGTCCCCGACGAAAAGCGCAGCTTCTCGCAAAATCCCGAACTCGCGGCTCGCGCCGGACGCAAGGGCGGTCAGAGCGTCAATCCGGCGAAACGCAGCTTCTCGCGCGATCATACCCTCGCGTCCGAAGCGGGCCGTAAGGGCGGGCACGCCTCGCACGGCGGCGGTCAGAAGCGGGCGTCCGTCTAGGACCCCCGCCTTTTAAAGCGTTACGCAGCGTGGGGCTTGGAACGCTGCGAAATAAGTGAGTAAAGCGCGTCATGGTCTCGCGTGGCGCGGATGGTTGCGACAAGGCCAGGGTCGCGAAGCATCCGCGCCGCGCAGGCAAGCGCCTTCAGATGATCTGCCCCGGACGATTCGGGCGCGATCAGCAGGAAAACGAGATCGACAGGCCCGCCGTCGAGCGCCTCGAAGTCCACCGGCCGCTCAAGCCGGGCGAAAATCCCGAAAATCGACTTGATCTTGGCAAGCTTGCCGTGCGGAATGGCGATGCCTTCGCCAATGCCGGTCGAGCCCAGGCGCTCGCGGTGCAGCAAGGCGTCGAAAATTTCCCGCGACGGCAGGCCGGAAAGCCGCGCCGCGCGGTCGCTCAACTCCTGAAGCAGCTGCTTTTTTGATGTCGCCCTCAAATTGGCGATGACTGCTTCCGGCGTGACAAGATCCGTGAGCCGCATGCGACGCCCTATCTCTCAAGCGTTGGAGAACCCTTCAAGCTGCGCGGCCGCGCCGGTGAAGGAAATCGCAAGATACATGCCGGGTTGGTCCCCGAGAGACGACTTCCGGCGGACTTCCTCTCCCGCGAGGCCCCTCCCCGGGGCGGCGGCTATTCGCCGGCGGGCGTATCGATCCAACCGATATTGTTGTCGTTTCGACGATAGACAATATTCACGCGCCCCGTATTTGCGTGACGGAACACCAAAACTGGGGCGCCAGTGAGGTCGAGGTGGAGCACCGCCGAGGACACCGACAAGCGGCGCAGCGTCGTGGTCGATTCGGCGACGACCGCGGGACTGAATTCGGCCGGAGCTTCGCTTTCCTCATCAGGGGCTGCGAGCACCTGATAGGGCACCAGTTCGGACTCCTGTCCGTGGCCGTCGTGATGGCTCTTCAAGCGCTCCTTGTAGCGCCGCAGGCGCTTCTCCAGACGATCCGCGGCTTGGTCGAAGGTCGCATAGGGCTCCTGAGCCCGGCCGTCGGCCTGCAGCACGATGCCCGAGGTCAGATGCAGGCTGCAGTCGGCGCGGTAGCCCGAGCCCTCGGGCGTGATCGTGACATGGCCGCTCACGCCGCCGTCGAAATATTTGGACGCCGCCTGCTCCAGACGCTGCGTGATATGGGCGCGCAGGGCGTCGCCGATATTGATATTCTTGCCTGACACTCTCAGGGACATGTCGCTCCGCCTTTCCGGTAAGCGGCCGATCGTCGCGGCCGAGACAATTAAGCCTCTTTCGCGCTTACTCGCCGATTACGGATTTTCTTCAACTCGGGTCCGCCAGGATCCACGCATGATCCACGCATGCGCGAATCGCGGCCCTTACGGTTTCCCCTCGAAACCGCGCCGCGCTTTTTCGCGCAGCGTTAGAAGGCCGGGCGCGCGAAGTCAATGGCCCTCCCCGGGGGTCGACAGGCGGGCGGCGCGCCGCCTGCGCCTCAATGGGCCTGCCGCGCCTGCTCCCTCGCCAGCGCGAGCTTGGCGCGGCGGCGATCCACCGAGGACGGAATTTTCAGACTGTCCCGATATTTGGCGACCGTGCGCCGCGCGATGTCGATGTCGATCGCCTTGAGCTTCGCGACGATCGCGTCGTCGGACAGCACGTCGTCCGCCGTCTCGCGGTCGATCATCTGCTTGATGCGGAAACGCACCGATTCGGCCGAATGGGCCTCGCCCCCGCTGGTCGTGGCGATGGAGGCGGAGAAGAAATATTTCAGTTCGAAGATGCCGCGCGGCGTCATCATGTATTTGTTCGAGGTGACGCGGGAGACGGTTGATTCGTGCATCCCGATGGCGTCGGCGATGGTGCGCAGATTGAGCGGGCGCAGATGCTCGACGCCCTTGGCGAGGAAGGCGTCCTGGAGCCGAACGATCTCCGAGGCGACCTTGAGAATGGTCCGGCTGCGCTGCTCCAGGCTCTTGGTGAGCCAGTTGGCGTTCTGCAGGCAGGTGGAGATGAAGGTCTTGTCGCCGTCGCGGGCGGCGGCGCTGATTCGCGCCGCATAGCTGTGGTTCACCAGCACGCGCGGCAGCGCGTCCGAATTGAGCTCGACATGCCAGGAGCCGTCGGCGGCGGGGCGAACGATGACGTCCGCGACCAGCGGCTGGATGGGCGCGTCGCCGAAGGCGCGGCCGGGCTTCGGATCGAGTTTGCGCAGCTCGGCCGCCATATCGGCGATGTCTTCGGCGTCGACGCCGCAGAGCCGCGCGAGCTGGGCGACGTCGCGGCGCGCCACGAGCGGGAGATTGGCGACGAAAATCTGCATCGCCGGATCGTAGCGGTCGCGCTCCTTGAGCTGGATCGCCAGACACTCGGCGAGATCGCGCGCGCCGACGCCTGAGGGCTCGAAAGTCTGGATCAAGGCGAGGATTGCGTCCGTCTCGGCCGGGTCGGCGTCGAGGCGCGCGGCGATCTCGGAGAGGCTTTCGCGCAGATAGCCGGTCTCGTCGATCCCGTCGATGATCGCCTGGCCGATCAGTCGCTTGCGCGGTTCGGCGCAGGCCAGCGCGAGCTGCTCCGCGAGATGTTCATGCAGGCTCGGCCGCGCGGCGACATAGGCTTCGAGATTGGGCGCCTCGCCATCGTCGCCGCCTCCCCCGCCGACCGCGCCGCTCCAGGAGGTCGCCGAAAGACCGGCGCCCTCCTGCGCCTCGCGCGGCGTCAGCGGGTTCACCGCCGGGCCATCGGGCTGAAAGGCGTTGCTCATGTCGGCGCCGAGGTCGGCGGCCAGCGCGCCGGCGTCCACCGCAAGCGATTCCCGCGCCCAGTCGCCCTCATGCGGCTCGCCGGCGAAAGCATCGGGCGCGCCGCTGTCGAATTCGGCGGCGAAATCCTCGGCCGTCCGGCCGTCGCGCGCCGCCGCGTCGGGGGCGTCGCCGTCTTGCGTCTCGAGCAGCGGATTGCGTTCCAATTCGTCGTGCAGGAAGGCCGAGAGCTCGAGATTGGAGAACTGAAGCAGCTTGATCGCCTGCAGAAGCTGCGGGGTCATGACCAGGGACTGGCCCTGGCGCATCATCAGCTTAGTCGACATCGCCATTTGCGCATGCTCGCACGCTAGTCACGTCAGGCTCGACGGCCTGTTTCTTGCTTATAGCATGCTGCCCGGGGCTGGGCAGGGTGAAATAGTCGGCGCCCTCCTTTGCAAATCGCCCAAGGGTTAATCAGGGTGCGCCGAATCCGCCGACAATCCCCGATCCTCTTGTCCTACATACGGAAATCTTCACCGAGATAGATCCGGCGCACGTCCGGATTGGCGACGATGGCCTCCGGCGGCCCTTCGGTCAGAACGTGCCCGTCGTAGATGATGTAAGCGCGATCGGTGAGGCCCAGCGTCTCGCGCACGCTGTGGTCGGTGATGAGGACGCCAATCCCGCGCGCCTTGAGATGGCGCACCAGATCCTGGATGCCGCCGACGGCGATGGGGTCGATGCCGGCGAAGGGCTCGTCGAGCAGCATGAAGGACGGATGGCCCGCCAGGGCGCGGGCGATCTCGCAGCGCCGGCGCTCGCCGCCCGAAAGCGCCACGGCGGGCGTATGACGCATGCGGGTCAAACGAAATTCGTCGAGCAGCCCCTCGAGCTCGTCGGCGCGCTTCCTCTCGTCCGGCTGGGTGATTTCGAGCACGGCGCGGATATTGTCCTCAACCGAAAGCCCCCTGAAAACCGAGGCTTCCTGTGGCAGATAGCCGATGCCGAGCCGGGCCCGGCGATACATGGGCAGCGGGGTCACGTCGTAGCCGTCGAGGGAGATGACGCCCCGATCCGGCTTCACGAGCCCGGTAATCATATAAAAAACAGTGGTCTTGCCGGCGCCATTGGGGCCGAGGAGACCGACCGCTTCGCCGCGCCGCACATGCAGGCTCACATCCTCGACGACGCGCCGAGACTTGTAGGACTTCGCAAGATTGTGGACCGAGAGCAGCCCCTGCCCGTCGTAACCGGGGCTTTCGAGATAGTCTCCGGCAAAAAAACCATCGCTGTCCTGCGCATCGGCGGCGGCTTTCCTGGCCTGCGCCCAGGCCGGCGCATCCTCGGGAGGGGCGCCTAAAATTTCGGCGCCGTTGTCGCCGCGCCAATCCGCCTCCGTCAGATCATCCCTCTTGTGGGACGGCGCCGTCCCCTTGACACGCGCCCGAACGCCGTCCCACGCCTCGCCGAGGGATTGGGCGGCGGCGCGCAGGCGCGTCGAAAGGGCTGCGAAACTGCTCAAAAGGGCGTCCGTCGCAAGAGGAAGAGAGCAGAGGCGTCAAATCCCGGCCGCCCGCTCTTCCGCCGGGCGGCGTTCAAACGGTTCCTAACGCAGGGGCCGCCCGCCCGCCAGAGGCGGCGGCGTCGCGGCCTCTCCCCAGGTCGCGCTCACGCCCAGGGACGCGACTGCGCGGCGGTCTTTTCAAAAGCGTCGATCTTGTCGGCTTTTTGCAGCGTCAGGCCGATGTCGTCGAGGCCGTTGAGCAGGCAGTGCTTGCGGAAGGGGTCGACGTCGAATTTGACGACGCCGCCGTCAGGCCCGCGGATTTCCTGGGCCTTCAGATCGACCGTCAGCGTCGCGTTGGCGCCGCGGGAAGCGTCGTCCATGAGCTTGTCGAGCTCCGCCTGGGTCACCTTGATCGGCAGGATGCCGTTCTTGAAGCAATTATTATAAAAAATGTCGGCGAAACTTGTGGAGACGATGCAGCGCACGCCGAAATCGAGCAGCGCCCAGGGCGCGTGCTCGCGGGACGAGCCGCAGCCGAAATTGTCGCCGGCGATGAGGATCGTCGCCTTGCGATAGGCGGGCTGGTTCAGCACGAAATCGGGGTTTTCGGTCCCGTCCTCGCGGTAGCGCATTTCTGAAAACAGGCCCTTGCCGAGGCCGGTGCGCTGGATCGTCTTCAGATATTGCTTGGGGATGATCATGTCCGTGTCGACATTCATGATCGGCAGCGGCGCGGCGACCCCGGTCAGGGTGGTGAACTTTTCCATTATTCGATGGCTCTGGCGCGTTCGAGAGTTTAACGCGCCCTTTAGCAAATTGCCCGGGCCAGGCAAAGGGGCAAGCCGGATCCTGGGGCGAACGGGCGCTTTCGGCGTCGGGAGCCTAGGCGGCGCCTCGGGCGAGACCCCGGCTCGCGCGGGCGTTGAGCGCCAGGCCGATGAGGAAGATCGCCGCCGACGCCACGATAAAGCCCCAGTCCCAATAGGCCCATTGCCAGGAGGGAACCTGCTCGTTGACGTGATGGACGCCGAGCCAGACGTGGTTAATCAGACCCTCGACGATGTTGAACCCGCCCCAGCCCATCAGCAGCGCCCCGGCGAAGCGCGAACCTGACCACTCGAAATGCGGCCGACGCGCCGCGCGCCACAGCATGACGAGCCCCGCCGCCACGCAGGCGAGGGTGAAGAGATGGAAGAGCCCGTCCCAGAGCGTGTTGAGCTCCATATTCTCGAGCGTCCGCGGCAGGCTCCAGTTGCTGAGCATGTGGTGCCACTGCAAGAGCTGATGCAGCACGATGCCGTCTACGAATCCGCCGAGCCCGACGCCAAGGACCACGCCCGCCGCCGTCACGCCATTGTCGCGTCCGTTCATCGCCGCCTCCATCGTTTGGGCGCCAACGCGGGGGCGGGCCCGATGTTCCAGTTTTCGAGGGGCTGAGCTGCGACGTGGCGGCCATGCGCGCTTTTCTCGGCCGGCGCATTCCATGCGCCTGCAAAGCGCGCTAAAAAGGCGAGGCAACGGGCGAATTCCAGGCCATTCATGATTCCGCACAACTGGCTTATCGAAGCGATCGGCTATATGGCCGCTGCGGCGAATGTCTTCGTCTTCGTGTCGAATACGATGATCCCGCTGCGCATCGCCGCCATCGCCGCCAACGCGCTCTTCGCCGCTTATTTTTACTTGAAGGGCTATCTGCCGCTTTTCGCGCTCAACGCCTTCATGGCGCCGATCAATGTGTTCCGCCTGCGGCAGATGCGCCGGCTCATTTCCGACGTGCGCCAGGCGACTCAGGCGGCGAGCGACGGCGAATTCGATTACGGGTGGCTTCGCCCTTACATGAAGCAGATGAAGCTTTCCGAGGGCTTCACCCTTTACCACATCGGCGATCTTTCCGAAGACGCCTTCATCCTCGTGCGCGGCGAAATTCTGCTGCTCGAGCCGGGGGTGACGCTCAAGGCCGGCGCCTTCTTCGGCGAGATGGGTCTTTTTACCGAAGAAAACCGCCGCACCGCGACCGCCGTCGCCACAACCGACGTCGACCTGCTCTGCGTGCGCTACGACGAACTTCTCGAGCTCTGCGCGCAGAACCCGCAGTTCGGTTTCTATCTCATGAAGCTGATGATGCGGCGCATGCAGCAGAATGTCGAGCTGGCGCGCTCGGGCGCGCTGCAGGCGACGCCGGCGGGCAAAGCTGCGCCGTCCCACGCGGGCGCGACGCCGAACGTATGAGATCACGTCGGGAAACGACTGGAGAGACGTCAAGATGTCGGAGAAACTTCATCCCGTTCCCGCAGGCTTCGAGAAAAGCGCCCGCATCAACGAGCAGGACTACCACGCCCTCTACGAACGCTCGCTGACCAGCCCTGCGGCCTTCTGGGCGGAGCAGGCGCAGCGCATCGACTGGATCACGCCCTTCACCAAGGTGAAGCATACGAGCTTCGACATTCACAATGTGTCGATCCGCTGGTTCGAGGACGGCACGACCAATGTCGCCATGAACTGCATCGACCGCCATCTGCCGCATCGCGCGCATCAGACCGCGATCATCTGGGAAGGCGACGATCCCGCGCTCTCGCGCCACGTCACTTACGGCGAACTGCATGAGCAGGTCTGCCGCTTCGCCAATGTGCTGAAGAAGCACGGCGTCAAGAAGGGCGATCGCGTCACCATCTATCTGCCGATGATTCCCGAGGCCGCCTTCGCCATGCTGGCCTGCGCGCGCATCGGCGCGGTGCATTCGGTGGTGTTCGGCGGCTTCTCGCCCGAGGCGCTCGCGGGACGCATCGCGGATGCAGCTTCCGACGTCGTCGTCACCGCCGACGAGGGGCTGCGCGGCGGGCGCCGGGTGCCCCTCAAGAGCAATGTCGACGCGGCGCTCGAGAAGGTCGAGGGCGTCAAATCGGTCATCGTCGTGACGCGCACCGGGGCCGAGGTCGACATGACGCCGGGGCGCGACTATCGCTATGAGGAAGAGGCGGCGAGCGTTCACGCCGATTGCCCCTACGCCGAGATGAATGCGGAAGACCCGCTCTTCATCCTCTACACGTCCGGCTCAACCGGGCAGCCCAAAGGCGTGGTGCATACGACGGGCGGCTATCTCGTCCATGTCGCGCTCACCCATGAGGCGGTCTTCGACTATCGCGACGGCGAGGTCTATTGGTGCACGGCCGACGTCGGCTGGGTGACGGGCCACAGCTATATTCTCTATGGCCCGCTCGCCAATGGCGCGACGACCCTGATGTTCGAGGGCGTGCCGAATTATCCCGACGTCCGCCGCTTCTGGGAAGTCATCGACAAGCACAAGGTGTCGATTTTCTACACGGCGCCGACGGCGATCCGCGCGCTGATGGCGGCGGGCGAGGAGCCGGTGAAGAAGACGAGCCGCAAATCGCTGCGGCTTTTGGGCTCGGTCGGCGAGCCGATCAATCCCGAAGCCTGGGAATGGTATCACCGCGTCGTGGGCGAGGGGCGCTGCCCGATCGTCGACACCTGGTGGCAGACGGAGACGGGCGGCATTCTCATCGCGCCGCTACCGGGCGCGACGGCCCTGAAGCCGGGCTCGGCGACGCGGCCGCTGTTCGGCGTCTTTCCGGAAATCGTCGACGCCGGCGGCAATGTGCTCACAGGCGCCTGCGAAGGCAATCTCGTCATCGCCGATTCCTGGCCGGGCCAGGCGCGCACGGTCTTCGGCGATCACGAGCGCTTCGCGCAGACTTACTTTTCCGCCTATCCCGGCAAATATTTCACCGGCGACGGGGCGCGGCGCGACGCGGACGGCTATTACTGGATCACGGGACGGGTCGACGACGTGATCAACGTCTCGGGCCATCGCCTCGGCACGGCGGAAATCGAAAGCGCCCTCGTCGCCCATGAGAAGGTCTCGGAAGCCGCCGTCGTCGGCTATCCGCACGACCTGAAAGGTCAGGGCATCTACGCCTATGTCACGCTGATGGAGGGCGCGCACGCCACCGAGCATCTGCGCAAGGAGCTCGTCAAATGGGTGCGCGCGGAGATTGGCCCGATCGCGGCGCCGGACGTGATCCAGTTCGCCTCCGGCCTGCCCAAGACGCGCTCGGGCAAGATCATGCGGCGGATCTTGCGCAAGATCGCCGAAGGAGAATTCGGCGCGCTGGGGGATACGTCGACGCTCGCGGACCCGGGGGTCGTGGAGGAGCTCGTGCGCGAGAGGCCCGGAGCGTGAAAGCTCGATTCGGACAATGACGGAGCCGAAGGGCTTTTTGGCAGTAACGTCTGCCTTAAAAACATGGGGAGCGCCGCCCGAAGCGCAGCAACGCCTCGGGGCCCTTGTTATCGTCTGGGGGGTGTTCGAGACCCACCTGGAACGACTTGTGTGCGATCTCACCGCACATGTCAGCGCCAATCTCCTTGACCTTGCCGTCGAGAGCTCCTGGGTTTTGTGCCGGATCGTTTTAGCGGCGCAAGCCGTTCACGAGCGGGAGTCGACGGCGCGGCACATTCTGGCTCTGCGCTCGGATGCCAAGCGAGTGAATTGCGCCACCTTGCAGAATTGATGAATTGCGAAAAAACTAAATCTGGCGACGCGGCTTTGAGCAGAATCGCAGGCCCACGAACCGGGAACCGGAACCGTGCGCCGGCGCCGCTCATTGACACAGGGCGGTGGCGAAAAATGAGCCGCCATTGGCGCCCACGCGCCTGTTCCACAGCGCGCCGCCGCCTCACCTTTCGTCCAAGCAGAGAGAGGAGTGGGTGAATGCGGCGTTCCGTCCTCGCCGGGCTACTCGCAGCAGCCCCCGCAAGCGCGGACCTCGACGGGGAACAGGGTCGCTTTCTTGGTCGTCGCGGCCAAACGCGACGTCGAGATAAGCGACGACGCGCCGCAGATCGTCGCCGAGACGACGGTCGCCGGCGAGCGCGGCGCGGCCATGAGGCGCGGCGTCAGCCGCCTCGCCGGTTTCGTCCCCACTGCGCTCGCACGACACTGTTCTGGCCTCTTCACGTCCTGGTCGAGGTCGGCCGCAGCTACGACTGACGACCCAGGCGCGCCCGTCCTCGCCGCAAAAGCCGTCAAGAGCGTAACGCGGGGACGGGCGTAGTCTTACTTGCGAAACAACGCGAGCGCTTCTTTCGCCAAAACGCCGCCGGTGATCTCGATCGAGACGAAAGGCGCGGCGCGGGCGAGCGATTCGCTCGTCGCCATGATCTGGCCGATGCGCGTCGCGAGTTCGGCGATCGAGGCGGCGTAGACCAGCCGACCGAAGCCGCACCACAAAATGGCGCCCATGCACATCGGACAGGGCTCGCCGGTCGTATAGAGCGTCGCGCCGTGGAGCTCCGCCGCCGGGCGGCGGGCGACGAAACGGCGGATCGCGACCATCTCGCCATGGGCGGTCGGATCGTTGGTCCTGATCCCCATGTTGCGCCCCCTGGCGACGACCTTGCCTTCGCGCACGATCACCGCGCCGAAGGGAAAATCTCCCTTTGCCGCCTCGTCGAGAGCAAGGCGCATGAAGGCCTCGTCCCGCGCCTGAACCGGGGCGACAATGGCGTCGGCGTCGGCGGCCGAGGGCAGGGCGGCCCCGATCCCGACGCAGGCCAAAGCCGCGAGGGCGTCGCGCCTGTCCCAACGTCGCCGGCATCCGCAGGCGCACGAATTCGCTTCCATCTCGCCCTCATAGGTTCTCAGGCCGCCGCCGGCGCCGCCAGGCCGCTCCTCCCCAGCCCGCTCGTCGCCCGGCCGTCTGTCTCTCGAGCTTGACATGCAACGCCCGCCAATGCCACTCGGCGCGAAACACGGAAAAAACCGAAAGGGCGGAGGCGATGGCGAAGGCGTTTATTTTCCCCGGACAGGGCTCGCAGGCGGTCGGCATGGGCAAGGCGTTGGCGGACGCCTTCGCGCCGGCGCGCGCGGTTTTCGAGGAGGTCGACGACGCGCTGTCGCAGCCGCTCTCGAAACTCATGTTCGAAGGACCAGAGACCGAGCTGACGCTCACCGCCAACGCCCAGCCGGCGCTCATGGCGGCCTCCCTCGCCGCAATCCGCGTGCTCGAGGCCGAATGCGGGCTCGATCTTCGGAAAGACGCCGCCTTCGTCGCCGGCCATTCGCTCGGCGAATATTCCGCGCTCGCCGCCGCTGGCGCGCTCTCGATTTCCGACACGGCGAAGCTCTTGCGCATCCGCGGCGACGCCATGCAAAAGGCCGTGCCGGTGGGCGAGGGCGCGATGGCGGCGCTGCTCGGCGCCGACCTCGAGCAGGCCCGCGACATCGCCGGCGCGGCCGCCGCGGCGCTTTCGGCCGTCTGCCAGGTCGCAAATGACAATGGCGGCGGGCAGGTGGTCATTTCCGGCGCCAAGGCCGCCGTCGAAAAGGCGATGGAGATCGCCAAGGAGAAGGGAATCAAGCGCGCCGTGCTGCTCCCCGTGTCCGCCCCCTTCCATTGCGCGCTGATGCAGCCCGCCGCCGACGCCATGGCGCAGGCGCTGGCCGGCGCGACGATTGCCGCGCCCTGCGTCCCCGTCGTCGCCAATGTCACGGCGGCGCCGGTCGCCGACCCCGAGACGATCCGCCGGCTGCTGGTCGAGCAGGTCACGGGCGCGGTGCGCTGGCGCGAATGCGTCGCCTACATCGCCGACCAGGGCGTCACACAATTCGTCGAATGTGGATCGGGCAAGGTGCTGGCCGGGCTGTTGAAGCGCATTGCGCCGGGCGCGACCGCGATCTCCGTCGGCGCGCCGGCCGATCTCGACGCCTATCGCGCCTTCTAAAGGAGGGGCTCAAAGCCCCGCGATAAAATGGGCGAAGGCGAGCGAGCCTTCCGGCCAGGGGCCGTGGCCGCTCTCCGCGTTGAGATGGCCCGCCGGCCCGGCGTCGATGAAGCGCGCGCCGATCTCCTCGGCGAGGATGCGCGCGAAAGACGCGTCCGCGTAGGGATCATTGCTGCCGCCAACCAGGAGCGCGGGAAAGGGGAGGCGCGCCCGGGGCACGGGCAGAAACGCCGAATCCACGTCCGGCATTTCGCGGATCACCGCCTCCGAGGGCGGCGCGACGAGAAAGGCGCCGGCGAATTTGCTGCGCAATTGCTGCGCAGCATGAAGCGCGGCGATCACGCCCAAGGAATGGGCGACGAGCACGACGGGCCGGCTCGAGGCCAGAACCTCGCGACGGATCGCCTCGACCCATTCGGCGCAATCGGGATGCGCGAAATCGCGCTGGACGACGCGGCGGGCCGTCGAGAGCTTTTTCTCCCAGCGGCTCTGCCAATGTTCCGGACCGGAATCGAGATAGCCCGGAACGATGAGAATAGTGGCCTCGGCGGCGCGCATCAGGCGGGCGCGTTCACGAAGGCGCCGGCGAGCGCGTCGGCGATGAGCTTGCGCGTTTCGGCGACGCCATAGAGCGCGATGAAAGAGCCGAACCGCGGCCCCTTCTTCTCGCCGAGCAGCACCTCATAGAGCATGTTGAAGAAATCGTTGGAGACGCCCGGACGCTCCGGCGTTGCGCCCTTGGCGGCGAAATCCTGATAGCGCGGCACGGCCCGGCCGACGTCGTACAGCGCCGCCTGTATCTCTTCGGCCGTCGCGCCCGCAGGCAAAGCGGCGAGCGTCGCGTCGATCCTGTCCAGCACCCCGCGCTCCACCTCGTCCGCCGCCCGATAGGATTTCGCAGGCTTTACGAAATCGCGAAAGTAAGCGACCGCATAGCCCACGAGCTTGTCGAGATGCGGGTGGTTTTCGGGCGAGGCGCTCGGCGCGTAGCGCTTGAGAAAGCCCCACAGCACGGCGGGGTCCTCGGCGTTGGCGACGGCGGCGAGATTGAGCAGCATGGAGAAGGAGACGCTCGTTCCCTTCGCTTCGCCGGCATGTTCGAGCGTCTCGGGCGGCGGCGGGTTGCCGGCGTGGATGTGCCAGACCGGATTGCCGAGGCGCTGGCGCCAGTCCTGGCGCGGATAGGCGTCGAGAAAGGTCAGATAATCGTCGACGGCGCGCGGGATCACGTCGAAGTAAAGCCGCTTCGCCGCCGTCGGCTTTTGATACATGAACTGCGCGAGGCTCTCGGGGCTCGCGTAGGTCAGCCATTCCTCGATCGTGAGTCCGTTGCCCTTGGACTTCGAAATCTTCTGGCCCTTCTCGTCGAGGAAGAGCTCGTAATTGAAACCCTCCGGCGGGCGGCCGCCGAGCGCGCGCACGATCGCGCCCGAAAGCTTGACCGAATCGATCAGATCCTTGCCGGCCATCTCGTAATCGACGCCGAGCGCATACCAGCGCATCGCCCAGTCGGGCTTCCACTGCAGCTTGCAATGGCCGCCGGTGACGGGCGTCGTGAATTTTTCACCGGTCTCCGGATCGGCCCAGTCGATCGTTCCGGCCTCGGCGTCCATGCCGGTCAGGGCGACCTGCATGACAATGCCGGTGCGCGGGTGGATCGGCAGGAAGGGCGAGTAGGTCGCCGCGCGCTCCTCGCGGAAGCTCGGCAACATGATCTTCATGACCGCGTCGTAGCGGGCGAGCATATGTTTCAAAGCTGCGTCGAAGCGCCCGCCTTTGTAATATTCGGTCGAGGAGGCGAATTCGTATTCGAAGCCGAAGGCGTCGAGGAAGGCGCGCAGCCGCGCATTGTTATGGGCGCCGAAACTGTCGTGCGTGCCGAACGGGTCCGGCACCTGCGTCAGCGGCTTGCCGAGATGCGCGGCGACAAGCTCCTTGTTGGGGATGTTGTCGGGGACCTTGCGCAGCCCGTCCATGTCGTCGGAGAAGGCGATGAGCCGCGTGGCGATCTTGCCTTCGGTGAGCGTCTCGAAGGCGCGGCGCACCATGCTGGTGCGGGCAACCTCGCCGAAAGTGCCGATATGCGGCAGGCCCGACGGGCCGTAGCCGGTTTCGAACAGCACGGATTTCTGCCCGCTCGCCTCGATCCTTTTGACGAGCTTCTTCGCCTCCTCGAAGGGCCAGGCGGGAGACACGCGGGCGGCGTCGAGAAGTTCGGGCGTGAGAACGAGGGAGGCGGACATGTGCGCGGCGGTGACCATCGAAAGAGGCGGGAAGCCCGGCACAGTAGGTAGCGACGCGGAGGGCGTCAACGCAGAACAGGACTTAAAGGCGCGCGGGAAATGGAGCGTCGGGCCCGCTTCCCTCTCTCTCGCGCGCTCGGGACAAAGCGGCGCGGCCGGCGCGGCGGCATGTGCAAAAAAATGAAGGCGAGGGGCTCTTTCGAGCCGCCGTCGCCTTCAGTAGGCCATCTACCTAACGATCGGGGGACGCAAGCGTCAATTGGCGCAGGTCACGCTGCGCATGTAGCGGACGCGGCCGCGCTCGTCTGTGCTTGGTTTCAGAACGAGCGTGCAATCTTCGTCCTCTGCGCCAAAGGCGCGTCCCACCCTGATCGCCGGTCCGCGCGCCAGCGGACGCATGCCGTCGTCGTTGAGGCTGACCGCGGCCTGGACGGCTGCGGAGGACTGCTTGGCGGTCGGAACGGACGGCGCAGCCGCAACAGCGGCGCACAGACCAACAGCGACCGTAAATCCAAGGACAATCCGCGACGTGCGGCTTGCAAACGGGCTTTCGCGCGTAACGGCCATAAGGGCCCCTCCCACTCAGGTGACGAAAGGTCTTGTCCCTAGAACGCGAAACTCGAAACACTCTACGCGGACTTGGGTGTTCCTCTTTTTGTTGGGAGGGGAACGCTTCAGCTCAGGAAATGGTTGCATTGGCGCCACAAAAAAAATTTCTTTTTTGACGCCCTGCCACAATTGCGCCTTCTCGTCTCGCTGGCCGACAGACGGGCAAGCAGGCGAATCATGTGGCGAAACAATGTGTAAGCCGACGGGGAATCCTTCCGCGCCGGACCCGCTCGTCAGCGGATGATTACTTCCGCTCCAGCCGGGCGAAGAGGCTCGACGTGTCCCAGCGTTTCCCGCCCATGGCCTCTACCTCGGCGTAGAACTGATCGACGAGCGCCGCGACGGGAAGCTTGGCGCCATTCCGGCGCGCCTCGGCGAGGCAGATGGCGAGGTCCTTGCGCATCCATTCGACCGCGAAGCCGTGGTCGAACGCGCCCGCCAGCATGGTCGTCGTGCGGTTCTCCATCTGCCAGGATTGCGCGGCGCCGTTCTTGATGAGGTCGATCACGGCCTCGGCGTCGAGCCCTGAGCTTCTCGCAAAATGCAGCGCCTCGGAGAGGCTCTGGATCAGCCCGGCGATGGCGATCTGATTGACCATCTTGGTCAGCTGGCCGGCGCCGGGCGGTCCCATCAGCCTGCAGGCGCGCGCGTAGGACGCCATGACGGGCTCGGCTTTGGCGTAGACCTCCGGCTCCGCTCCGCACATGATCGTCAGCGCGCCATTTTCGGCCCCCGCCTGACCGCCGGAGATGGGCGCGTCGATCGCGCCGAGGTCCATTCGCCGGGCCTCTGCGGAGAGTTCGCGGGCGAGTTCGGCGGAGGCGGTCGTATGGTCGATGAAGATCGCCCTGGGCGACATCGCCTCGAAGGCGCCGTCCGGGCCGAGCGTCACCGAGCGCAGATCATCGTCATTGCCGACGCAGGAGAAGACGAAATCGGCGCCCTCCGCCGCCGCGCCGGGAGTCGGGGCCCATTTGGCGCCCGCGTGCTGCGCGACAAATTTTTCGGCCCTGGCGGTGGTGCGATTATAGACGGTGACCCTATGTCCGGCCCGCGCGAGGTGCCCGGCCATGGGGTAGCCCATGACGCCGAGCCCAAGAAACGCGACGTTGTGCGATGTCGTCATGGCTCAGCCGCCCGTCGTGCTCATGTGGCGCGCAACCGACGGCGCTTGCGTCGCCCGGTCGATCACAAAGTCGTGGCCCTTGGGCTTGCGGCGGATCGCGGCTTCGATCGCGGCGTGCAGCAGCGCGTCGTCGGCGCTTTCGCGCAAGGGGGCGCGCAGATCGGCGGCGTCTTCCTGTCCAAGGCACATGAACAGCGTGCCGGTGCAGGTGACGCGAACCCGGTTGCAGCTCTCGCAGAAATTATGGGTGAGCGGCGTGATGAAGCCGACGCGCCCGCCGGTCTCCTCAGTCCGCATGTAGCGGGCCGGGCCGCCGGTGCGATAGTCGATCTCGGTCAGCGTGAACGCCTCGGCGAGCCTGTCGCGCACCGACGACATCGGCAGATATTGGTCGACCCGCGCCGGCCCGTCGAGTTCGCCGAGCGGCATGACTTCGATGAAGGTCATGTCCATGCCCCGGTCGTGGGCGAAGCGGACCAGAGAAACGAACTCATCTTCATTGACGCCCTTCAGCGCCACGGCGTTCAGTTTCACCTTCAAACCGGCGGCGCGCGCGGCGTCGATTCCCGCCATCACGCGGGCAAGGTCGCCGGTGCGGGTCAACGTCCGGAAGCGGGCGGGGTCGAGCGTGTCGAGCGAGACGTTGATTCGTTTCACGCCGCAATCGGCGAGCTCTTGCGCGAAACGCGCGAGCTGCGAGCCATTGGTGGTGACGGTGAGCTCTTCAAGCGCGCCGGAAACGAGATGGCGCGACAAAGCGCGAAACAGCTTCATCACGTCATGACGCACCAGCGGCTCGCCGCCGGTGATGCGCAGCTTCTTCGTGCCGCGCGCGATGAAAGCGGCGCAGAGCCTGTCGAGCTCCTCGAGCGTCAGCAGGTCCTTGCGGGGCAGGAAGGTCATATGCTCCGACATGCAGTAAACGCAGCGAAAATCGCAGCGGTCGGTCACCGAGACGCGCACATAGGAGACCGCCCGCCCAAAGGGATCGATGAGCGGCGCGGGGGCCGAAGCGGCGGGCGTTTGCGAATGGGCGTTCATGTCTGGCGCTTTCAACGGGCCAATCTTGGGGCAATCTTGCCGGAGCCGACATCCATATATTGCCCGCGCCGGCTGCGGGGAAGCCCGAGCGTTTCCGTGCGCCGATCGGGAATTCCGATCGTGGCGCCACAGAAGCTTTCCTGCGGGAGTCCGTAATCTCCCCAATTCCGATCGAGGTCCGCTGCGCTTAGGGTCGGCGCGCCATGACGCCAAGGTCGGGCGGCCCGAACTGTCTCTCGTAACCGGGCCGCCCGCAGCTTTTGGCTGGGCGCGAATTCCTGCATTGACGCTTTCGGCCGCCAGTCGGTAAGAGGCTGGACCGCCCGCAGCGCAAGCCGCCTCAACCCGCGCAAAAATGCAGGAGCGCCCGTGACCGCCGACCCCTGGCCCACCGAAATTCGCCTTCTCGACGACGGCCGTCGGTTGCGCGTCGCTTTCGACGACGGCGCCAGCTTCACGCTGAGCGCCGAGCTTCTGCGGGTGCGGAGCCCCAGCGCCGAGGTGCAGGGCCATTCGCCCGCCGACCAGAAAACGGTGGGCGGCAAGCGCAATGTCGCGATCATCGCCGTGGCCCCGGTCGGCAATTACGCGGTTCGCCTCGACTTCGACGATCTGCACCGCACCGGCATTTACACGTGGCGCTATCTGCGCGCGCTCGGCGAGACCGCCGAGACGAGCTTTTCCGCTTATCTCGAAGAGCTCGCCGCCAAGGGGCTGGATCGCGACCGGCCGGGCGAAGCGTGAGCGGGCAAGCTGCGAGGCGGCCTCGTCCGTCGAGACGCCGAGCACGCTCGTCAGATAAGACCCTCATGCTGAGGAGCCGCCGAAGGCGGCGTCTCGAAGCATGAGGGGGTCCAATGGATGATCCTTCGGGATGACCCCGCTTACCGCGTGACCACCACTTTGGTGCCGACTTTCACGCGGCTGTAGAGGTCGACCACATCGTCATTGGTCATGCGGATGCAGCCCGAGGACACGGCCTGACCGATCGTCTCGGGCTCGTTGGAGCCGTGGATGCGGTAAAGCGTGCCCGAGAGATACATGGCGCGGGCGCCGAGCGGATTGTTGACCCCGCCCTCCATGTGGCGCGGCAGATCGGGGCGGCGGCGCAGCATCTGGGCGGGCGGCGTCCAGTCCGGCCATTCGCGCTTCGAAGAGATGAAGCGCACGCCCGACCATTCGAAGCCCGGGCGGCCGACGCCGACGCCGTAGCGAATGGCCTGGCCGTTGCCGAGCACGTAATAGAGCCGGCGCTCGCTGGTGTTGATGATGACCGTGCCCGGCGCGTAGCTGGCGTCGAAGGCGACGATCTCGCGCGGAATGGCGACAGCCTGCGGGCGGCCGTCGGGACCATTGGGCGCGACCGGGGTCGGCGCGCCGCCGAAGAGCAGGCTCAACGGGTCGTCGGCTTCCTGCGCGAAGGCGCCGCGCGCATGGCCTTGCGAGACGAGCGCGGCAGTGGCGACGAGAGAACAGAGCGATGCAAGGACAAGCCGTCGCATAATAAATCCCGTATTTCCGAAGGCGAAAAAGTCCGCGCCGAGGGGAGCGGCGCGGACGGTGACTGCGTCGATTAGACTCACAGGCAGGCGCCCTTCGCAAGCGTGAAGCGCGCCTGGCGCGCGTTTCCCTCGCGGCGTGGCTCTCCTGCAACAGTCGAGCGGCTAAAACTTCAATGTGATCGCCTGTTTAACGCCGGGCAGCGCGCGGAGCTCGGCAAGCGTCGCCTCGGGCAGGGGGCCGTCGATCGCGACAAGCGCGACGGCCCGCCCGCCAGGCCGGTCGCGGCCGAGCGCGAAAGTCGCGATATTGACCTGCGATTCGCCCAGCGCTCCCGCGAAACGACCGATGTAGCCGGGACGGTCCTCATTCTCCGTGTAGATCATCGAGGGCGCGAATTCGGCGTCGACGTTGATTTCGCCGATTCGCAGCAGGCGCGGCTTGCCGTCGTGGAACACGGTTCCGGCGACCTTGATGTCGCCGTCGCGCGTCTTCGCGACCAGCGTCACGAGCGATTCATAGTCGCTCTGCGCCGCCCGGCTCACCTCGTCCACGGAGAGCCCGCGCTCCTTGGCGATCGCCGGCGCGGAGACCGGATTGACCGAGTCGAGAATGGGCCGCAGCATGCCCGCGAGCGCCGCGGCCGTCAGCGCCTTGGTCTTCTCGCGCGCGATCGCGCCTTCGAAGGTGACGGAGAGCGTGTCGACGCCGCAGCGCGCGATCTGCCCGACGAGCAGGCCGAGCTTTTCGGCAAGCGCGACGAAGGGGGCGAGCCGCGGCGCCTCCTCGGCCGAGATCGACGGAAAATTCACCGCGTTGGAGACGGCCCCGCGCGTCAGATAGTCGGACATTTGCTCGGCGATCTGCAGCGCGACCTTCTCCTGCGCCTCTGCGGTGGAGGCGCCGAGATGCGGCGTGCAGACAACGTTCTCCAGCGCGAAAAGCGGGTTGTCGATCGCCGGCTCCACGGCGAAAACGTCGAGCGCCGCCCCACCGACATGGCCGTCTTCGAGCGCGCGGCGCAGCGCCGCCTCGTCGACGAGCCCGCCGCGCGCGCAATTGATGATGCGCACGCCGCGGCGCGTCTTGGCCAAGGCCTCGGCAGACAGGATGTTGCGCGTCTGGGCGTTGAGCGGCGTGTGCAGGGAGATGACGTCCGCGCGGGCCAGCAGATCGTCGAGGTCGACCTTTTCGACGCCTATCGCCTGCGCACGCTCTTCCGTCAGGAAAGGATCAAAAGCGAGAACGCGCATTTTCAGCCCGAGCGCCCGGTCGGCGACGATTGCGCCAATATTGCCGCAGCCAATGACGCCGAGCGTCTTGCCGGCGATTTCGACGCCGAGGAAGCGATTCTTCTCCCATCTGCCTCTTTTGGTCGAGGCGTCGGCGGCGGGAATGTCGCGGGCGAGCGCGAACATGAGCGCGATCGCGTGTTCCGCCGTGGTGACGGAATTGCCCGAGGGCGTGTTCATCACGATCACGCCCTTGGCGGTCGCGGCGGGAATGTCGACATTGTCGACGCCAATGCCGGCGCGGCCCACGACCTTCAGCCGGTCGGCGCGCGCCAATACGTCCGCCGTGACCCTTGTGGCCGAGCGGATGGCGAGGCCGTCATAGGCGGCGATGGCGGCGGCGAGCCGGTCCTTGTCTTTGCCGAGCGAGGGTTCGAAATCGGCCTCGATCCCGCGCAGGCGAAAGATCTCGACGGCGGCGGGCGAGAGGGAATCGGAGATGAGGACGCGGGGCGGCATGAATGGCTCCTTCAGCCGGTCGCTTCCATATAGGCCCAGTCGAGCCATTGCGTCAGCAGCGCCACGTCGGCGGCCTCGACAGTCGCGCCGCACCAGATGCGAAAACCCGGCGGCGCGTCGCGATAGGCGCCAAAATCATAGCCGGCGCCTTCCCTTTCGATCATCGCGACCATTTGCTTGGCGAGCGCGGCCTTTTCTTCCTCCGTCGCGACGCCGGCCAAGGGCGAGAAGGCGAGGCAGACGCTGGTGTTGGAGCGGGTCGCCGGGTCTTTGGCGAGGTGGTCGATCCAGGGCGTACGGGCAACCCATTGGTCGACGACGCCGGCGTTGGCGTCGCAGCGGGCCCGCAGCGCGTCGAGACCGCCGATCGACGCTCCCCACCTCAGCGCGTCGAGATAATCCTCGACCGCCAGGAGCGAGGGCGTGTTGATGGTCTCGCCGCTGAAAATCCCCTCGATGAGGCGCCCGTTTTTCGTGAGCCGGAAGATCTTCGGCAGCGGCCAGGCGGGGGTATGGCTTTCCAGCCGCTCGACGGCGCGCGGCGAAAGGATCAGCACGCCATGCGCCGCCTCGCCGCCCATGACCTTCTGCCAGCTGAACGTCGCGACATCGAGCTTCGAAAAATCGAGATCCTGCGCGAACGCCGCCGACGTCGCGTCGCAGATCGTCAGCCCTTTGCGGTCGGCGGGGATGAAATCGGCGTCGGGGACGCGCACCCCCGACGTCGTGCCGTTCCAGGCAAAAACGACGTCATGGTCGAAATCGATGTGCGAGAGGTCCGGCAAGGCGCCATAGGGCGCCGTGAAAATGCGGGCGTCCGGCAGCCTGAGCTGCTTGACGACGTCGGTCGCCCACCCGCTCGAAAAGCTCTCCCAGGCGACGACGTCGACTCCGCGGGGGCCGAGCAGCGACCACAGCGCCATTTCCACCGCCCCGGTGTCGGAGGCGGGAACGACGCCGATGCGATGATCGGGCGGAACGCGCAACAACTCTCGCGTGAGGTCGATCGCTGATCTGAGCTTTTCCTTGCCCGGTTTGGAGCGATGCGAGCGGCCGAGCGTCGCCCCCGCGAGGGCCTCGAGCGACCACCCCGGCCGCTTGGCGCAGGGGCCGGAGGAAAAGCAGGGATTGGCCGGCCGGGAGCCGGGTCGGGGCGTCGCCATGTCTGTCTCGCGCGCGGGAGCGGGAACACCCTCCCGCGCTACGCTCTCGCCATGGCGCCGTCAAGACGGCCGCGCCGTCCGGCTTAACCGCGGACTGAAAGCTTGCGGTAGGGGTTTTCCAGGCCGGTCAAGAAGATATGCCCGAATTCCGTTTTTTCGAATGTCACCGTCTCCGCCGGCAGGGCGATCGCGACCGATACGACCTTGAGCGGAAAGCCCGGCGTCGCCGAAATGCTGTCGAGCTTGATGTCCGTCGCGCCGGCGCCAACCGAGAAATCGGCGACGACGGCGCCGTCGGCCGAAAAAGCGCGCGCCCAGCCGGGCGTTCCGACGGATTTCGCCGGGGTCGGGTTTTCGGCGAAGGCGGGCGCTTTGGCGGCGTCGAAGGCGGGGCTCGCAAACACATACTCGGCGAGAACCGAACTGCGGGTCACCGGATGGTCCGGCGACGGCGGTCGGCCGACCGAGTAGAGCACAAGCTTGCCCCCGGAGAGCGCGGCGGCGATCTCTTCTTCGGCGACGCTGGCGTAGGCTTCGGCTAGTCTCATTACTGGCGCTCCTTTTTTTGCTCGTTTTGTCGGGGTTGCGACAAATCAGGCCCACTTGGGGCCGTCCGAGGCCGCTTTCCGCAAGCGCCGTGCCGCCTCCGCCGCTGGCGCGATTTTTTCTTCTGGCGCCGGGCTAAGAAAAAGGGAGAAGCGCCATGTCCGGGCCGAAGGACTACAAATATTTTTTGACCTACAGCGGCGTGCGCATGCCGCTGAAGCTCGTCGAGCCGCTGGGACCCGACGAACTGGGAAACCGAAACACCTATTTTCGCGCCACCTATGACGCCGACGGCCGGGTCGCGACCTGCGAGAAACTCGTTTATGGCGAGGTGGAGCTCTCCCACGTCTACGCCTATCGTGACGATGGCACGCTCAGTCACGCGCGCATCGAACTGGGCGACGAGGTCACCGATGTCGATTGCGACGCGCGCGGCGCCCCGATACGCTGCTGATCGCGGTTCGGGAGCTGCTCATGAAACCTGCCCTCGCCATATTGCTCACGCTGCTCGCGGCGGGGCCGGCCGCGGCCGTGCCGCTCCGCAAGGTGATCAGCGACTGCGGCGCGGACGGCAAGGCCTATTGCGAGGGCGTCGGCTATGGCGCGCCGATGCAGGCCTGCCTGTCCCGCAACAAGGCGCGCCTCGCGCCCGCGTGCCGGGAGATCATCGAACGGCTGGAGAAGGGCGAGGAGGTGGAGATTTTAGGGTAGGCCGCCCGGCGCGTCAGAGCGCCTCGCCGGGCGCCTTGGCGGTGACGGCCAGCGCGTGCAGGCCCTCTTTCAGCTCCTGGGCGAGCAGGGCGTTGACCATTCGGTGGCGGTCCACGCGACTCTTGCCCTCGAAAGCCGCGCTCACCACCTCGACGCGGAAGTGGCTCTCATTGCCATGGCGCTTGTCGCCGGGGTGTCCGTGACCCGCGTGATGGTGCGATTCGTCGATCACCTTGAGTGAAATTGGCGCGAGCGCCTCGGTGAGTTTTTGCTCTATGCTTGTCGCCACCGGGCCCTTGACCGCGCTCTTACTCTTGTCTGTCATCGTCGCTTCCTCGTCTCCCGGCCCAGCTAAGTCCCGGGCGCCTCTCTTGCAAGATCGGGCGCAGGCCTAAAAATTGGCGCGGTCCGCGCTTGCGGCCGGGCCCGTCGCCATCATAATGGAATGAAATGAACCTCAATTCGCCCCTCTTCGACCGCATCCGGACGCAGCGTGAGCCGCGCCGCGAGGAGAAGCGCGAGGCGACCATCAAATGCGATTCGCCCGGCTGTGCGGCCGAGGGAACCTATCGCGCCCCCATGGGCCGGCTGCGCGAGGGGCAATATTTCTGCTTCTGCCTCGACCACGTGCGCGAGTACAATTCGAACTACAATTATTTCAACGGGATGAACGACGCGGACGTCGCCCGCTACATGAAGGACGCGACCGTAGGCCATCGCCCGACCTGGACGATGGGCACGCGCCGCGGCGCGGCGGGCTTCCGCGAGGACGGCGGGCCGACCGGCGATCCGCTCGGGATGTATCGCGCCCGCCACCACCGACGCGCGCCGGAGAAGCGGGAGCCGCGCTATTCGCCGGTGACCATGCGCGCCTTTTCGGCGCTCGGCCTCGACGACGCCGCCGGCCCCGAGATCGTCCGGGCGCGTTACAAGGAACTGGTCAAAAGGCTCCACCCGGACGCCAATGGCGGGGACCGCTCCCGCGAGGAAAAATTGCGGGAAATCATTCATGCCTATAAGACGCTGAGGGCCGCGCGACTCGCGTAGCGTCCGGGCGTCGCGGAACGCTCGGAGCGCCGCCAGACGGAGGAAGATTTTGGTCGATACAGTCAATGGCTCGGGGCTCGAGAGCACGCCGGACATCAAGGTTTCGGCGCGTCAGGTTTTCGGGATCGACACGGATCTCGTGGTCCCGGCCTTCTCCGAGCGAAACGAACATGCCCCCGACGTCGACCCGGATTATCTCTTCGACCGGCAGACGACGCTCGCCATTCTCGCCGGCTTCGCCAAGAACCGCCGCGTCATGGTGACGGGCTATCACGGCACCGGCAAATCGACGCACATCGAGCAGGTGGCCGCGCGGCTCAACTGGCCGTTCGTGCGCGTCAACCTCGACAGCCACATCTCCCGCATCGACCTCGTCGGCAAGGATGCGATCGTGCTCAAGGACGGCAAGCAGGTCACGGAGTTCCGCGACGGCATCCTGCCCTGGGCCGTGCAGCATAATGTGGCCCTCTGCTTCGACGAATATGACGCCGGCCGGCCCGACGTGATGTTCGTGATTCAGCGCGTGCTGGAAGTCTCGGGGCGTCTGACGTTGCTCGACCAGAATCGGGTCATCCGTCCGCATCCGGCCTTCCGCCTCTTCGCCACCGCCAATACGGTGGGGCTCGGCGACACCTCCGGCCTTTATCACGGCGTGCAGCAGATCAATCAGGCGCAGATGGACCGCTGGTCGATCGTGACGACGCTCAATTATCTGCCGCATGACGCCGAGACCAACATCGTTACCTCGAAGGTCAAGTCCTATGGCGCCACCAAGGAGGGGCGCGACGTGGCCAACAAGATGGTCCGCGTCGCCGATCTGACCCGCAACGCCTTCATGGCCGGAGACCTCTCCACCGTCATGAGCCCGCGCACGGTCATCACCTGGGCCGAGAACGCGGAAATCTTCAACGACGTCGGCTTCGCCTTCCGCCTCACCTTCCTCAACAAATGCGACGAGCTGGAGCGGCCGCTGGTGGCGGAATTCTACCAGCGCTGCTTCGGCAAGGAGTTGCCGGAGAGCGCGGTGAATGTGGTGATGACATAGCGGAGCCTTGTCTATATGCTGCAGGGCATGGCGGACGGACCAGAAAACCTCGTGCTGCAGCAACTGCGCGTGATGCGCGCGGAAATCGCCGATTCGCACGCGCAACTCAGAAGCGAGATGAACGCTCTGCGCGACGAGATGAAAAGCGACATGCATTCGCTGCGCGCCGACGTCGCCTCGGACCTTCTGGCCATGCAGGCGAAGAACGAGGCGGAGCACAAGGCGACGCGCGAACAGGTCGCCGGGTTGCGGCGCGCGGTGGTGGAATATCGCTCGGCCGTGCTCGGCCACGGCGCGCTGATTTAGCGATCTCGAAGGCCGCGTGCGGCGGCTGGAGCAGAAAGTCGGGGTTTCCGACGCATAAGGTCGGACCCTGCGCTTTACAGAGCGCCGCGCGCAGCCTAATTTCCGCGCACTTCAACGGGGGCGCCCGCTTCCGGTTTCAATTGAAAGAACAAGTCCCATGCGCGCCGAGCCGCTTGCGCTCAAAGAACAGATCGAGCAGTCCATGGGACTGCTGAGGAGGCATCTTTGACGTCGAGACCGCAACCCGCCGTCTCGCCGAACTGAACGTCAAGGCCGAAGACCCGAATTTCTGGAACGATCCCGAAGAAGCGCAAAAGCTGATGCGCGAACGCACCCAGCTCGAGGAGCAGATGGGGGCGCTCGACAAGCTCACGCGCGATCTCGAGGACGCGCTCACCCTCGTCGAACTGGGCGAGGAGGCGGGCGACGCCGCCACCGAAAAGGAGGGCGTCGACGCCCTCAAGGCCGTGCTCAAGGAGGCGCAGCTTCGCCAGGTCGAGGCGCTGTTCTCGGGCGAGGCCGACGGGAACGACACCTTCATCGAAATCCACTCCGGCGCCGGCGGCACCGAAAGCCAGGACTGGGCGCGCATGCTGTTTCGCATGTACGCCCGCTGGGCCGAGCGCAAGAAATTCAAGGTCGAGGTGATCGAGGAGACGGCGGGCGAAGAGGCTGGCATCAAGTCGGGCACGCTGCTGGTCAAGGGCCACAACGCCCATGGCTGGGCGAAGACCGAATCGGGCGTGCACCGGCTCGTGCGCATCTCGCCGTTCGACTCAAACGCCAGGCGGCATACGAGCTTTGCGTCGGTCTGGGTCTTTCCGGTGGTCGACGATCGCATCGAAATCAACGTCAATGAATCCGATTGCCGTATAGACACGTATAGATCATCCGGCGCGGGCGGTCAGCACGTCAATACGACGGACTCGGCGATCCGTATCACGCATCTCCCGACCGGCATTGTCGTCGCCTGTCAGGCCGAGCGTTCGCAGCACAAGAACCGCGCCACGGCCTGGAACATGCTGCGCGCGCGGCTCTACGAGCTGGAGATCGAAAAGCGCGAGGCGGAGGCCAACAAGGTCGCCGCCAGCAAGACCGACATCGGCTGGGGCCACCAGATCCGCTCCTATGTGCTGCAGCCCTATCAGCTGGTGAAGGATCTGCGCACCGGCGTGACCTCCGGCACGCCCGCGGAGGTGCTCGACGGCGATCTCGACGACTTCATGCAGGCCTCGCTCGCCCAGCGCATCTACGGCGGCGGTCCGGAGTCGGTCGAAGACGTGGAGTAAGGGCCCCCGTCAGGGCGTCCAGCTTTCGAGCGAGAGGCCGGGAAGATCGGCGAAATCCTCCGGCGCGAGGGTCGCGAGCGTGCGGTCCTCGGCGATGGCTTGCGCGGCGGTCAGGCGGTCGAGCATGCGCCGCCGTTTGGGCTCGATCTCCCGCAGCAGCGCGCCATAGGCCTCCGCCGCCCTGCGATCGAACGGCAAGATGTCGAGGTTCTGGGCGATCAGGTTGAGATTTTCCGCAAGACGCGCATTTTTGCCGGCCGCCGCCGCGGCGCCGAGTAACTCGGCGTAGACGAGGGCGGGGATCGCCACCTCGCCGATCGGAAGCCGCGCGAGCCGCGCCAGCGTCGCCGCCTCGCCGCTCGCCGCCGCGAAGAGCGTCGTGGCGTCGAGCAGGTAGCGCGCCATCAGTCGGCCTCCGGCCAGTTCCGCTTCGGCGGCTTGAACGCCGGCCGGTCCAGCGGTCCCGGCGCGGGCCCCCGTCCCAGCCGCGCGACCAGCGTCGACATGTCGAGGCGGGCAGGGGAGACGAGAAGGCTCTCGCCCTGGCGCGTCACCACGACCTCGGCGCCCTCGGGCGGCGCGATGTCCCGCGGCAGGCGCACCGCGAGACTGTTGCCGGATCGAAAGACCTTTGTCGTCGCCATGGCGGGAGAGTCCCACCCGCCGCTTGGCTTGTCAATACTCGTATCTACTGAAGAACGCCGCCGAGCGCCGAGGCGGCTCTCAGGAAGCGCGCTGGATCCACCGCCTCGCCGTCCAGGCGCACCTCATAGTGCAGATGCGGCCCGGTGGAGCGCCCGGTCGAGCCCACCCTGCCGACGCCGGCGCCGGGCGACACCTGCTGGCCGGGCGTGACGCTGATGACCGAGAGATGGCCGTAGCGGGTCGACATGCCGCCGCCATGGTCGATCTCGACCAGATTGCCATAGCCCCCCTGCGGCCCGGCGACCGTGACGACGCCCGCGGCCGTGGCTCTGACCTGCGCGCCTTCCTCCTCGCGCAGATCGACCCCGCTGTGCAGCGCGAGCCTCCCGAAGAAGGGGTCGGTGCGATAGCCGAAGGCGGAGGTGAGCTGCAACGGGCCGGCGAGCGGCTTGCGCAGCGGGGCGAGGGGAAGCGCGCGGCGCAATCCGTCGAGCGTCGCGACGGCCGTTTGGGCGGCGGCGAGATGGCGTTCGAACAGCCCGTCTGCCTCCGCTGCGGGAGCGGCGACGAAGGGGCCGCCAACGGCGGTCGCTTCCCTGCGCCGCGGCTTGCCGCCGTCCCGCGCGCCCGTCCCGCCGATCAGCCGCTCCACCGGGACGCCGGCCATGTCGAAGGCTTCGCGCAGCCGTGAGGCCTCTTCCATCGCCGGCCGCAGAATGCCGGACAGCCGGCGCGTCTGTTCGCGCTCGACGCGGTCGAGCGACAAGGCGAGGCGTTCCAGCCGCACAGGCAACGGCGCGCCGGGATCGCGCGCCTCGGCCATAGACGCGTCCGGCGCGGCGAACGACACGTCGACGGGCGTGACGCGCTCGCGCTTCGGCGTCGCCGGCGGGGGCGGCAGCGGAACCGGCTTCGGCTCGTCGCCAAGCCTCAGTTCGAGCCCCTCCGGCTCTGGCTTGGCCGGCTCGGCGGCTTTCGCCGGCGCCTGCGCGGCATGGGGACCGGCGTCTACGGTCCCCGCGAGGGCGGCCGGCCCTTTGGCCGCGCGCCCCTCGGCGCGACCGGTCGGGGCGATCATGGTCACGCCCGCGTCTCGGGCGAGGGCGCCCTCGACGAGGCGCGCGACAACGGCGGCGCGCGTTTCGAGTTGCGCCTGACGCAGGACGAGGCTCTGCACCTTCCCCTCGACTCCGTCCTGATCGATGATTTGCCGGCTCGCCAGCTGATCGAGGCGCAGGCGCAACGCGGCGATGCGGTCTTCGTAAGCATATTGCATGCGCGTCTGACGCTCGATCAGGCCGGCGAGAAGCCTGTCGTGAAACATCAGATAGCCGGCGGCGCCGAGCACCGCCGCGGCGAACAGAAGGACGAGTCCGCCGCCGGCGGCGCAGAGCCCCCGCGAGAGACGATAGCGGCGGCGGCGATGGCCGCGCGAGACTTCGAGAATAATGTCGCCCGACGCGTCGACGAAACGGTGCTGCTCGCGATAACCCATGATCCTACCCGCGGAGCCCTGGCTCCCTCAGTCCGACGGGACGTTCGCGCCGCTCGATCGCCCCTCACTCCAAGCGCAATAAGAAAACCATTAGGGTTAATGCTTCGACAAAAAGCCGAGCTTCTGCTCAAGGCGTGTGCAAGGCGTAGACAGTCGCGGGCCTGGCGCTTATGGTTTCTGGAGCCAATGGTTTTGAAGATATGCTGCGCCTTCTGACCCGTTTTCTCGGTCTGCTGCTGCTGGCGGGGGGGTTCATCGCCCTCATCGTCGACGGCACCCGCTCGATCGCCGGCGGCCAGTTGCTGGTCACCACGCTGCGCAAGGGGCTCGCCGAGGCCGTGCCCGCGCTTTATCGCTCGGTCGAAACGAGTCTCGCCGGGAAATCCGCTTTCCTGTGGGATTCGGTCATGTCGACGGCGATGCTGCTGCCGGTCAGCGTCACCCTCGGCGGCGTCGGCGCGCTGCTCATTGTCTTCAGCCACAAGCAGGAAGCCGCCAATCGCTATTGGCGCCGCTGAAACCGCGCTTATCTCTTCTGGCATGGCTCTTTTCGACAAGCTCGACCTCGCCCGCCGACTCGCTCCCCTGCCGGACCGCGAGACGCCTGTTCCACATGGCGCCCGGCATTTTGTGAACGGCCATCCGCTCGACCCGCCGTTTCCGGTCGGGACGCAGGAGGCGTTGTTCGGCCTGGGCTGCTTCTGGGGGGCCGAGCGCAAATTCTGGCAGGCGGGGGAGGCCGTCTATGTCACGGCGGTCGGCTATGCCGGCGGGACGACGAAAAACCCCACCTATGAGGACGTCTGTTCCGGACGCACCGGTCACGCCGAGGTCGTGCGCGTCGTCTATTTCCCAACGGCGATCTCGTTCGAGCAGCTTCTGAAGCTTTTTTGGGAAAGTCACGATCCGACCCAGGGGATGCGGCAGGGCAATGACGTCGGGACGCAATACCGCTCGGCGATTTACGTCTCGAACCCCGAGCAGCTGGCGGCCGCCGAGGCCTCACGGGCGGAGTACCAACGCGTATTGACGGGGGCCGGCTACGGCGCGATCACAACCGAGATCAAACAGGCGCCGCCCTTCTATTACGCCGAAGCCTACCATCAGCAATATCTCGCCAAAAATCCCGGCGGCTATTGCGGGCTCGGCGGCACCGGCGTGTCCTGCCCGGTCGGCGCCGGCGGAGCCTGACGCGGAGTCACTGCGCCTTCAGCACCGCCCGACAGGCGTCCGGCAGCGCGGCCATGGTCATCGGCGGCCAGGACTTGCCCGACTTCTTGGGGTGCAACGCCTCGTCGGTGAACCACCAGGCGAGCGACTGGTCGCAGCCGTCGCCGGTGGGCGTCGCGTCCTGGTCCTTGCAGCTCGACCCGTCGGGGCAAAACAGTCGCACGTGGAAATGGTAATTGTGCCCCCACATGGGTCGCACCTTGCGCATCCAGGATTCGCCCTCGGCGGCGCGGCACAAGGCCCGCTTGATCGCCGGATTGACGAAGATCCGCTGCACCCTGGGCTCCAGGGCGGCGGCGCGGATCACGGCGAAATGCCCTTCGCTCCACACGTCCGGCCGGATGTCGAGCAGGTCCTCGCGCACGACGTCCGTCGCCGACATTTCCTCGCGCTCGGCGCGCGTCAGCTCGCGTTGCGGCATGGGCGTGAGCCAGATGTCCGCGTCCAGCCCGATCTGATGCGAGGCGTGGCCCGTGAGCATGGGGCCGCCGCGCGGCTGCGACATGTCGCCGATCAAGAGGCCCGGCCAGCCGGAGGCCTGCGCCGCCTTGGCCGAGAAACGCTCGAGAAAATTGACGAGGACCGGATGACCCCAGTTGCGGTTGCGCGACAAGCGCATGACCTGCCAGTGCGGTCCGTTGAACGGCAGCTGCTCGCCGCCCGCGAGACATCCGCGCGAATAGAAGCCGATGGGATTGGGGTCGAGCGGCGCGCCGTCCTGCGCGCGTCCGAACAGCTCCTTGGCCGGCGTCCCGGGGTCGGAGGGATGCGCGAGCGGCGGCAAAGGCTTGGGATCGAGCGTGCCTTTTTCCTGGGCGAGCGCCGCAGCGGCGAAAATCCCCATCGCCGCTAGAAAGATCGCGAGTGTCGATGCGCGCATGGTGATCGTGCCGTTGAGCCTGTTGCTAGACGTCCGCAGGCGACGCCATCGTCCAGCGTCAACCCTAACGTTTCATTTATATTGCCGGCTGCGCGCGGGGGCGCCACAATCTCGGCAATAAGTATTGTGTCGGAGCGTCTCTCATGCGTTTCAAACTTGTCTTTTTCGTGCTGGCCGCGCTCTTCGCCTCGCTCGGCGCCGCCCACGCCACCGCCAATATTCACATCGATCTTTCGACCCAGACCATGCGCGTCGAGTCCGGCGCGGGCAGCTATGTCTGGCCGGTCTCGACCGCCCGCGCCGGCTATTACACGCCGCGCGGCTCCTATGCCCCGACCGGCATGCAGCTCATGCATTATTCACGAAAATACCACATGTCGCCAATGCCTTACTCGATCTTTTTCCGAGGCGGCTACGCCATCCACGGCACCTATGCCACGGGCGCTCTCGGCCGGCCGGCGTCGCATGGCTGCGTCCGCCTTTCGCCGGGGAACGCGAAACGCCTCTATGAGATCGTGCAGGCCGAGGGCGGCAGCATTTCGATCACCGGCGCGCCGCCGGCGCGCGCCACCCGCTACGCCAAGACGCAGCGTCCCAACGCCGCCCGCTACGCCAGCCTGCGTCACGGCCATGGCCATGCCCTCGCCTATGCGCCGCTTCGCCATCTCCCGCGCGGGACCGTGCGCGGCTGGCAGGCGCATCCCATGCTGCCGTTCTACTGAAAGCGGCCCGAAGCGTAAGCTTGTCTTAACCTTGACTGCCCAGAGTAAGGCTGGAGCGTAGCCATTGTGGCTCCGCGGGGAACAGCGGCCTCGGCGTCAATCGCGAGGCCCTCAGGGCCAGCATGGGCGACATCATCGAGACGATCATCATCGGCGCGGGCCCGGCGGGCCTCACCGCGGCCTACACTTTGGCGAAGCAGGGGCGCGGCGCGCTCGTGCTGGAGCAGGACCCGGTCTATGTCGGCGGCATCTCCCGCACGGCGAGCTACAAGGGCTTTCTGTTCGACATCGGCGGCCATCGCTTCTTTTCGAAGTCGAAGGAGATCGTCGATCTCTGGAACGAAATCCTGCCGGATGATTTTCTCGAAAGGCCGCGTCTCTCGCGCATCTACTACCGGGGCAAGTTTTACGCCTATCCGCTGAAAGCCTTCGAGGCGCTCAAAAATCTCGGCCTCGTCGAGAGCGCCCTCTGCATGGCCTCCTTCGCCTATGCGAAAGCCTTTCCCGTCAAATCGCCGCGCACCTTCCACGCGTGGGTGCGCAATCAGTTCGGCGAGCGGCTCTTCGGCATTTTCTTCAAGACCTACACGGAAAAAGTGTGGGGCATGGGCTGCGACGAGATTTCCGCCGATTGGGCGGCGCAGCGCATCAAGGGCCTCTCGCTCGGCGCGGCGATCGCCGACGGCCTGCGCCGCTCGCTCGGCCTGCGCCGGGGCGGGGAGCCAGGCGCGAAGACCCTGATCGAATCCTTCCGATATCCGCGCCGCGGTCCCGGCATGATGTGGGACGCCTGCGCCCGCAAGATGCAGGACATGGGCGGCCGGTTGTTGATGGGGCGCCGCGTCGAGTCGCTCGCCTATGACGAGAGCGCGAAGCTCTGGACGGTGAGCGCGACGGACAGCACTGGCGCGATCGAGGTTTTCCACGCCCGCCATGTGATGTCTTCGGCGCCGCTGCGCGATCTCGTGAACGCGATCACGCCGACGCCCTTGAGCCTCTTCAACGCGCGCGCGCTCGCCTATCGCGACTTTCTCACTGTGGTGCTGATCGGCCGGCCGCAGCAGGAGTTGCCCGACAACTGGATCTACATTCACGATCCTTCGGTGAAGGTTGGGCGCGTGCAGAATTTTCGCAGCTGGTCGCCGGAGATGATCCCCGACGGGGTCTCCACCTGCCTCGGCCTCGAATATTTTTGCTTCGAGGGCGACGGCCTCTGGTCGGCGCGCGACGAAGACCTGATTGACCTCGCCAAGCGCGAGATCGGGCAGATCGGCTTGATGGCGCCCGACGACGTGACCGACGCCTGCGTCGTGCGTCAGGCGAAGGCCTATCCCGTTTATGACGAGGCTTACGCGCAAAACGTCGAGGCCATTCGCCGCGAGATCGCGACGCGCTTTCCCACGCTGCATCCGATCGGCCGCAACGGGATGCACAAATACAATAATCAGGACCACGCGATGATGACCGGCATGCTCGCCGCGCTCAACGTCGTCCGCGACGAAGAGCTTTTCGACGTCTGGCAGGTCAACGAGGACGCCGAATATTCCGAGGCCGGCGTCTCGGGGGCGGAGGAAGCGCTGTCGAGCGAGCGCCTGGTTCCGCGCAGGGTGGCGTGACCATGTCGCCTTTCGCCGACGCCCAAGGGGCGCTTTCCACACGCTTCGCGCCGGCGCGACTCCTGCGGTTCCTGCGCGACATGTTTCGTTACGGGGCGGCGAGCCTGGGGGCGCTCGCGCTGGATTACGGCGTCCTCATGATCCTGACGAAAAGCTTCGGCGTCGATTATCTGCACGCCGCCGCGGCGGGCTTTCTCGCCGGACTCGCGCTGATCTATTCGCTCAGTGTCCGCTACGTCTTCGAGGGAAGGCGCCGGCGCGCGCCGCACGTCGAAGTCGTCGGTTTCTTCACGACCGGCGTCGTCGGCCTGCTGCTGACCGAGGGCCTCATGCATCTTTTCGTGGCGCGCCTCGCCTTCCCGCTGACAATCGCGAAGGCGGCGACGGCCGGCGTGGTGTTCCTGTTCAATTTCGTCTCGCGCCGCAGCCTGCTGTTCAAGACGGCGCCTTGAAACGCTCTGGCTGGGACGCGACCCTTTTCGACGAGTGCTTGCGATGAGCGATATTGTCTCACGGGAACGTCCCTGGCCGGACCTCGAGCGCCCGGCGACGCTGCGGCGGCTACGCGTAAGCAACGCCGGCCTCGTCAAGGCGACCCTGCTTTGCGCTTTGGCGCCGATCGCCATCTTCGCGATTTTCCTGCAACCACTCGCCGCCGCGAGCCTGTTGACGGGCGGGGCTCTCATCGCCGCCCTGATCCTCTGGGGTTGGGCGCCCGGCGAACGCCTTTCCGCGCCGCTCGATTTCTCGCTTTACGCAGGCTGTCTGGCGATAAGCCTTGCGCTTTGCCTGCTGGGCGGCGAAGACCATCTCTTCTACGCCACATGGGATTGGTACACGCGCGACGCGGTGCTCGCCGATCTCGTCAACAACAAGTTCCCGGTGCTTTATCGCTATCAGGGCGCGGATTTCGTCTTGCGCGCGCCGCTTGCCATGTATATGGCGCCGGCGGCGATCGGCTGGGCCTATGGGCTCAGGGCCGCGCATCTCGCCCTGCTCTTGCAGAATGCGTTCCTGTTCGGCGCGATTTTTTATCTGCTCGCCTCTCTCACCAGTGGATTGAAGCTGCGTTTCCTGGCGCTCTTCCTCATGTCCGGTCCGATGGACGCCGTCCCGCAGCTGGTCCAATGTCTGTTGAAGGGTGAGGTCGTTCACCCGCACTTCATGTTCTGGAACCCGTTGGCTTCGTTTTGGGCGCAGCTGCCTCAACTCTTTTGGGCCCCCAACCACGCTTTCTCCGGCTGGATGATCGGGACGTTATGCCTCCTCCGCATGGGACGGGAAATCGATATTGCAATCTTGGCGATCAGTTCGATTATCCTGTTGTTCTGGTCGCCGCTTTCGTTGATCGGCGCGGCGCCCCTGCTTCTGGCCGCCGGCTGGAAAAGTCTCTCTCCGGCGCTCTTGCGACCACGCACGGCGGTCGCAGCGCTGGGGGGCGCTTTCATGCTGCCGCTTCTCGCCTATTTCTCTCTCGACGCGGCGACGCTCAGTAGGGGCTGGCTTTTCGAGAAACAGAGCTTCTTCCTCTGGTATCCGCTGGCGCTTGTCTTCGGCCTTCCTCAGTTATGGCTGTTGCTGCTGGCGCGAAAGGAAATCCCCGATCGGCTCAAACCGACCTTTTTCGCCGTTGGCGTCATCCTCGTTCTTTTTCCTCTCTATCGGTTCGGCGCGACGTCGCTCGACAATGAGATGGCGATGCGTGGGATTTTGACGCCGATGTTCCTACTCGGGGTCATCTTTGCGGAGGTGGCGCCGCGCCTGATCGACGGTCGCCGCGCCTATGCAGTCGCGACGCTGGCGATCGTGATGGCGTCCGCGATGACCGCCACGATGGAAATCAGGCGCGCGCTTTCCGATCCGCCGTATGAAATCAACGACTGCAATCTGCTGACGGCGACCGGCAAAATTCTTTCCTATCCGCTGCCCTCCAATTATCTCGCGCATGTCGAGAAAGCGCCGGCCTGGCTCGTCAGCACGCAGGGGCGCCGGTTGGAGATCGAGCAGCGCCAATGTTGGCCGGGCTTTGCGCTCATGGAGGGGAAATAGGCGAAGAAGGTCGATCATGCTTGCATCCGCGCCGACCGGCAATCCGAGCGAATCCCCCCGCGTGTCATCTGGCGGGGACCGCTCCCTCTCCGTCCTTATGATTGCAGCCCTGCTTTCCTGCGCGGCGCTGCTCGTCTTTCCACAGATCGAGGCGGTCTGGGGCGCCGGCGCTTTTTTCGACTCCGACGACGCCATGCGCGCCGTTCAGCTGCGCGACTTTCTCGCCGGCCAGGGCTGGTTCGATCTCACCGCCTATCGGCTCGATCCGCCATCGGGCCAGATCACGCACTGGTCGCGCGTCGTCGACGTTCCGCTCGCCGGTTTGACTCTCGCTTTCCGCGCCTTCCTCTCCCCCGAATTCGCCGAGCGCGCGACGCGCCTCGTTTTTCCCTTCGCGCTTCTCGCCGCGCTTCTCGCGCTTGCGGGTTGGCTCGCCGCGCTCCTGTCAGGCGCGGCGACGCGTCATGCGGCGATCTGGCTGACGGCGCTCTCCGGCCCCATGTTCCTCCAGTTTGCGCCCGGCCGTATCGACCATCACGCGCCCCAGATCGTAACGCTCCTGGCGGCGCTGTGTTTCCTGCTGCAGGGCCTCGACCCGCGCCAGGCGCCGCGCCTCGCCGTCTGCGCCGCGTTGATGGCGCTGTCCCTGGCGATCAGCCTGGAGAACTTGCCCTTTTTCATTGTGATGGCGTCTGCGCCGGCGCTGCTGTTCGTCCGCGACGGCGCGGCGGCGCGCGCCCAGCTCCTTTGCTTCGCCGCCGGCGCGCTCGTCGCCTTCCCGGCGCTTTACGTCGCGACCGTCCCGCGCGCCGCCTATCTGCAGCTGGCCTGCGACGCATTTTCGATCGTGCATCTCGCGGCGATCCTCGCCGGCGGCCTCGCCCTCCTCGTCCTGGCGGCGCTTGCGCCGCAGCTCGCGACCGCCCGCGCCCGCGCGGGCGTCCTCCTCGTCGCGGGCGCGGCCAGTCTCGCCGGACCGCTCCTCGTCGCGCCGCACTGTCTGGGCGATCCGCTCGGCGGCCTCGATCCTTTGCTGCGGCAGCTTTGGCTCGCCCATGTGACCGAGGCGCTGTCGCTCTCCTCCATCTTCGCAAAGAGCCCGGGCGCCTCTGTCGCCGTCGCCCTGCCTGTCGCCCTGGGGCTTTGCTGCGCCCTCGCCTTTGCCGGGTTCGCCCACGGGCTGGCGCGCCGGCGCTGGCTCCTCGTCGCCGGCGCCATCGGCGTCGGCCTCGCCGCCGGGATGTGGCAGATACGCGTCTTCTCCTCGGCGACCCCGCTGGCCATGGCGCCGCTGGCCGCGGCGATCGTCCGCGTCCTTGCGCCCTTGGAGGTCGCGTCCGCCCTGCGCGCCGCGCTCGTCGGCGTCGTCTGCGCCCTCGTCTCCCCCATTGGCCTCGCCCTCGCCCTGTCCTCGAGCGAGGCGGCCGGGCCGGGGGGCGAGCGCGCCTGCCTGAAGCCGCACGCCTTCGACTTTCTCGCCACATTGCCGCCGTCCCGCGTGCTTGCGTCGTTCAGCCTCGGCAGCCATGTCCTCGCGCATACGGCGCACAGCGTTTTCGCCGCGCCCTATCACCGCAACAACCACGGCAACCGGATCGCCGCGGATATTTTCCTCGCCCCGCCGGAGAAGGCCGAGGGTCTCGCGCGCAGGGCGGGGGCGGGGCTCGTCTTGTGGTGCGCGGCGACGGGCGAGCCCTCGCCGCTCGCGACGGCCGCGCCCGCGGGGCTTGCCGCCATGCTCGAGCGCGGCGAGGCTCCCCTCTGGCTGGAGCGACTTTCGCCGGATGGCGCGCCGCTCCTTGTTTTCGCCCTCAGACCCGTGGAATAGAGACGGCGACTTTCCGGTCACCTTTGGAAACGGGACGAAAACCTTGACCGCATTCGATCGCCGCCGCTTTCTCATGGGCGCCGGCGCGCTCGCCGCCTCGCCCGCCCTCGCGCAACCCTCCACGCAGGAGCTTCTCGACGAGCTTCAGGTCCGCGTCGACAACAGGTCCGTGCCCGAGCTTTGCGCCGAAAAGGACAATATCGAACTCGACTTCGTCTCGGCGCGGATTCGCAGCCTGCAAATCCAGGCGGTGCACCCTTCCTATATCAACACCATCGTCTCCGACCGCTGGGCCCCGGACTGGTCGAGCTGCGATCTCTCGCATGATCCGAAATTCTTCGCTCAGGCGCGCCGGCGCACCTTCTGGGAGACGCCGGAATTCTGGATGACCGGCTATACGTTCCCCTCCTTCTGGCGGCAGAACGACGTGCCGATCCGCGTCGGCGACACGGTCGAGCAGGGGTTCCATCTGGTGCAGTTCTGGATGTGGTATCGCGAGCGCGCCGAGGAGATCATGGTCTTCTATCCTCCCGACGGCTACTGGCGCGCGCGGCCGCTGCCCTTCGAGGATATGCGCTGGACGGCCTATGGCTCTTCCTTCCTCGTCGGTCCCGTGGAGACGCAGGAACGCCCGATGGTCGCTCTCGAGGAGATCGCCTTCGATCCGGCGTCACGCAGCTTCTCCCTGAAGTTCAAGCGCGGCGGCGAGGCGCGGCTGGCGTTGAAAAGCATCGATCAGGAGCGGCTGACGCTCGATATCTCCTTCAGCGACGCCATGCCGGGCGGGCGGCCCTTCGCGGCGCTGCGCTCCATGTACGCCATGGAGACGATGAGCGACGCCGCCATCGTCGCGTGGCGCTCCAAGCGCGGCAAGGGCTGGGAGGAGGCGCCGGTCATCGACTTTCCCGGCGCCAGCGCCACGGAAGTCTGGGTCGGCCGCCATCTGCCGTCGCGCCACAATCTTTCGGCGCCGGACATGGTGTTCTCGAAATTCCAGGGCGCGCCGGCGAAATGACGGCGCGCTGGGGCGCTCTCGATGCGGCGCGCGGGCTCGCCGTTCTGGCGATGGTCGTCTTTCATCTGATCTGGGACCTGGGGCATTTCGGCTATATCGAGCGCACGATCCCGTGGTCCGCGCCGGTGAAGGCCTTCGGCCATTCCATCGCCTTCGCGTTTCTGTTCATCGCCGGCGCCTCGCTCGTTCTCGCCCACCGCAACGGGATTTGCTGGGACGCCTTCTGGCGCCGCTTCGCCGTCGTCGCCGGGGCGGCGGCGCTGGTGAGCGTCGGGACCTACGTCGTTTTCCCGAGCGCCTTCGTGTTCTTTGGCATTCTGCATTGCATCGCGGCGGCGAGTCTGCTGTCGCTTCCCTTCCTGCTCCTGCCCTGGTCGGCGGCGCTCGCGGCCGGCGCGGCCTTCTTCGCCGCGCCTTACATCGTCGCGTCGTCCGCGTTCAATTCACATTGGCTGCAATGGCTGGGCCTCGGGACGGTCGAGCCGCTGACGCAGGATTGGCGGCCGCTCTTTCCCTGGGCGGGGGCCATGCTGCTGGGCGTGGCGGCGGCGCGGGCGTTCGTTCCTTTGTTGACGTTCAAGGTCCAGCCCGTCGCGCGCGGAAGGAAAAGCGCGCTGCCCTTTCTCGGCCGTCACAGCCTGCTGATCTATCTCCTGCATCAGCCGCTGCTCTTCGGCCTGTTCACGGCGCTGCTGATCGTCGCGCCGCCGGCGGAGGATACGCGCGACTTCATCGCCGCATGCGAGAGAAGCTGCGTCGATGAGGGTTCGACGCAGGCCTATTGTCACAGCTTCTGCGTCTGCACGGCAAAGGAGGCGATAAGCGGCAAGGCGCTCGACGGGGCGCGAGACGACGCCGAACGCGGGCGGCGACTACAGGAAATGGCGCGTCGGTGCATGGCCAGATAGCCGGCGCCTGTCAGCGCCGCGCTTGGCCTTGGGCTTGATGGCCGGGACAAGCCCGGCCATGACGCCCGCCAGGGATCACATCCCGCCGAGATGCTCGGCGACGGTGAAAATGTCTTTGTCGCCGCGGCCGCACATGTTCATCACCATGAGGTGATCCATGGGCTTCTGCGGCGCGAGGTCGAGCACCTTGGCGAGCGCGTGCGAGGGTTCGAGCGCCGGTATGATGCCTTCGAGCTTGGAGCAGAGCTGGAAGGCGGCGAGCGCCTCCTTGTCGGTCGCGCTGATGTAGGTGACGCGGCCCGTCTCGTGCAGCCAGCTGTGCTCCGGCCCGATGCCGGGATAATCGAGGCCCGCCGAGATCGAATGGCCCTCGAGAATCTGGCCGTCATCGTCCATCAAGAGATAGGTGCGGTTGCCGTGCAGCACGCCCGGCTTGCCGCCGGTGAGCGAGGCGGCGTGGCCGTTGGGCACGCTAATGCCGTGGCCGGCCGCCTCGACGCCGTAGATCTCGACGGAAGGGTCGTCGAGGAAGGGGTGGAAGAGGCCGATGGCGTTGGAGCCGCCGCCGATGCAGGCGACGAGCGAATCGGGCAGACGCCCCTCCATCTCCTGCATCTGGACGCGCGTTTCATTGCCGATGATCGACTGGAAGTCGCGCACCATCGCCGGATAGGGATGCGGGCCGGCGGCCGTGCCGATGCAGTAGAAGGTGTCGGCGACATTGGTCACCCAATCGCGCAGCGCCTCGTTCATCGCATCCTTCAGGGTGCGCGCGCCCGACTGCACGGGAATGACTTCGGCCCCGAGCATTTTCATGCGGAAGACGTTCGGCTTCTGACGCTCGACGTCGACTGCGCCCATATAGACGACGCATTGCAGGCCGAAGCGCGCGCAGGCGGTCGCTGTGGCGACGCCATGCTGGCCCGCGCCCGTCTCGGCGATGATGCGCTTCTTGCCCATGCGCCGCGCGAGCAGAATCTGCCCCAGCACATTGTTGATCTTGTGCGCGCCGGTGTGATTGAGCTCGTCGCGCTTGAAATAGACCTTGGCGCCTTTGCCGGGCTCGGCCTTCTCCCGCACATAGTCGGTGATGCGCTCGGCGAAATAGAGCGGCGAGGGGCGTCCCACGTAATGCTTGTGGAGTCCCTTGAGCTCCTCGTGGAAGGCCGGATCGTCCTTGGCGTCCGCATAGGCCTGTTCGAGGTCGAGCACGAGCGGCATCAAGGTCTCGGCGACGAAACGGCCGCCGAAAATGCCGAAGCGGCCGTTCTCGTCCGGGCCGGCGCGGAAGGAATTGGGAAGCGGCTTGGTCACCTGGGCGTTCCTCTCTGGCGAATCGCCCCCTCCTGTCCCTTCCCCGCTCCGCGGGAGCGGGAACGCTCGCGATCCGCGGCGTCCATGAAGGTCACACCCGACCCCCTCTCCCGCAAAGCGGGGGAGGGCTGGGGAGGGGGCGAAAGACGCGACTCTTTCTAGCGAGAACCTTTAGAGCCTCCAGGCGCTATTTCAAAGCGACCGGACGGCGGACACAAATTTCTCGATCAGGGCGGAGTCTTTCACGCCCCTCTCGCGCTCGACGCCGGACGACACGTCGACGGCGGGCGCGCCGGTGCGGCGCAGCGCCTCGGCGACGTTGCCGGCGTCGAGGCCGCCGGAGAGCATCCACTTCTTATCGCTGATCCCCCGCAACAGATCCCAATCGAAGGCGACGCCCGCGCCGCCCGGGACAGCGGCGCCGGGGGCAGGCTTGGCGTCGAACAGCAGCACGTCGGCGACGCCCTGATAAGCCTGCGCCGCAGCGACGTCTCCAGCCGCCGCGACGCCGACCGCCTTGATGACCGGAAGCCCGAAGCGCGCCTTCGCCGCCGCGACGCGCGCGGGGCTTTCCTTGCCATGGAGCTGCAGCATGTCGGGCGCGAGCGCGTCGACGATCTCTTGCAGCGCAGAGTCGCCGGCGTCGACGGTCAGCGCCACTTTGGCGATGCGCCCCTGCGCCATCAGGCCCAGCGTGCGCGCGGTTTCGAGATCGATATGGCGCGGGCTCTTCTCGAAGAACACGAAGCCCGCCATGTCGGCGCCGGCCCCGATGGCGGCGAGCAGCGTCTCGGGGGACGAGAGGCCGCAGATTTTGACGATCGTCTCAGGCATGTCCGGGGTCATGGCCGCGCTTGCCGCGGCCATCCACGTCGGGCCGCCTCAAGCAACATGGTGACGTTCGCAACGTGGATGGCGGGCTCGAGGCCGGCCAGGCCGGGACAAAGGCGCCGGCTATCCCCGATTATAGACGTCCTCGAAACGAACGATATCGTCTTCGCCCAAATAAGAGCCGGTCTGCACTTCGATCAGCTCCAGATCGATCTTGCCGGGGTTGGTGAGCCGATGCTTGCAGCCGATCGGCAGATAGATCGACTCGTTTTCGTGCACGAGATGCAGCTCCTCGTCGCGGCCGACCTCGGCGGTGCCGCGCACCACGATCCAGTGCTCGGCGCGATGGAAGTGTTTCTGCAGCGAGAGGCGCTCCCCCGGCTTCACGACGATGCGCTTGACCTGATAGCGCTGGCCTTCGTCGATCGCCTGATAATAGCCCCAGGGCCGGAAGATGCGCTTGTGCTCGCCGGCTTCGCGGCGGTTCTGCGTCTTGAGCTGGTCCACGAGCTGCTTCACCCGGTCGCCATGTTCGTGGTTGAGCACGAGCACGGCGTCCTGCGTCGTCACCACGATGACGTCATTGACGCCGACGACGGTGGTCAGCGTGTCTTCCGAGCGGACATGGACGTTCGAGGCGTCCATCACGACGCCCTGGCCGCGCACCGAATTGCCGAATTCGTCGCGCTCGGAAAGCTCCCAGACCGCGCGCCAGGTGCCGACGTCCGACCAGCCGATGTCGGCGGGGATCAGCGCCGCTTTGTCGGTCTTCTCCATCACCGCGTAGTCGATGGACTTTTTCGGCGCGCGGGCGAAGGCCTCGGCGTTGAGCACGCAGGCGCCGAGATCCTTGCTCGCGCCGTCGATCGCCGCCTCGGCGGCTTCGGCGATGGCGGGCTCGAAACGCGCGATCTCGGCCTGCATCACATCGGCGCGGAAAATGAAATTGCCGCTGTTCCAGTAATAGCCGGCGTCGATGTAGCGCTGCGCCGTCTCGCGGTCTGGCTTTTCGACGAAGGCGTCGAGCTTGAGCACTTCCCCGCCCGGATGGATCGGCGCGCCGGGCTGCAGATAGCCGTAACCCGTGGCCGGGTGGTCCGGCTTGACGCCGAGCGTGACGATAAAGCCCTCGGCGGCGGCCTCTCCGGCCTTCTTGCACAATTCGGCGAGGCCGGCGCGGTCGCGCACGACATGGTCGGCGGCGAGCACGACGACGACCGTCTCCGGCGCGCGGCGCGCGGCGAGGCCGGCGGCCACGGCGACGGCCGGACCGGAATCGCGGCGCGAGGGTTCGAGGACGATGTCGGCCTCGGCGCCGATCTGGCGCAGCTGGTCGGCGATGAGGAAGCGATAGTCCTTATTGGAGATGACGATCGGCGTCTCGAAGGCCGGATCCGCCAGCATGGCGATGGTGGTCTGGAAGGTGGAGCGCTCGCCGACGAGCGGGATGAACTGCTTGGGCAGGGTCTCGCGCGACTCGGGCCACACCCGCGTGCCCGAACCGCCGCACATGATGACCGGCAAGATTTTTTGCATCTCAATCCCTTTTCAGCCCTTCGAGCGATTCGCTTCCGCGGCGCGCCAGCGGCTCATGAATCACGCCGGATGATTGGTTTCTCGAAATTTCCGAAAAGCCAGACCGTCGGCTTCGCCTGAAATGAAGGCGCGCTGGCGCGCCCGGCTTCAGCCCGAACAACGTCAATCAGCCCGTTTCTTGGCGACAATTTGACCAAAGCCGGCGCAAGGTCAGCCCTTGCCCTTCTTCTCGAGCTCCGCCTTGAGCGCGGCGAGCTTCGCGAAGGGCGAGTCCGGGTCGGGCTGGCGCGCGCGCTTTTCAGCCGGGGGGCCGCCTGCCGGCCTGGGCCGGCGCTCGTCACGGGGGCCGCCACGGTCGGGGCGGTTCTTGTCGAAACGCGGCTTGCTGGCGTTGCGCGGAGCGCCCTCCGGCGCCGCGCCCGCTTCGGCCGGACGCGGCCGGTCGCGCCGCGGCGGCCGGCGCTCGCCTTCGGCGCCGCCTTCCCGGCGTTGCGGCGCGCCATGGCGGCGGGGTCCGCCCGTATGGGCGTGGCGCTGGGGCGCCCAAACCTCGATCGTCGCCGGGGCTTCTTCCGCCACAGCTTCCACGGGCGCTTCGGGGGACGCCTCGGCGGTGGCGGCCGCGGCTTCGACCTCGCCCTCCGTTTGCGGCGCCTCGGGCGCGGCTTCGGCGGCGATCGGCGCTTCCGGCGCGTTGGCCTCCGTCGCCATTGGCTCGACGGCCTCGGCGGGCGCTTCGGGCGCTTCGGGCGCTTCAGGCGCTGTTTCGGCAGTCGCGTCGCCCTCGGCGGGTTTCGGGGCGATCGGCTCGGTCGGGGCGGCCGGGATCAGCGGCGCGGTGATCGCCGGACCGGGACGCTGGGTCGCGCCGTAGCCGAGCGATTTCAGGATGGAGGAAAAGGCCTCGCCCGAGCAGCCGGTGAGCGAGGTCATCGCCACGGTGACGACGAAGCCCTCGCCGTCGGCCGCGCCGGGCGGCGGGTCGCCGGCGGTGACCCCCGGCTTATAGGCGATCGCCGGGCGAATGAGATCGGCGAGGCGCTCCAGAATATCGACGCGCACGACGCGGTCGCCGCAGACTCGGAATCCGGCGGCGCGGTAGAAACCCTTGTGGATCGTGGCGTCCGCGGCGAATGAGGTGCGTCCCGAGGCGGCGAGATGCGGGACTTCGTCGAGCCCCTTCACATTGTCGAGCCCGCCGTGCTGGAGCGCCCAGAGCAGCGACGCGAGCGTGCGCGGCGCGGGCTTCAGCAGCAGCGGCAGATAGATGTGATAGGCGCCGAAGCGCACGCCGAGCTTGCGCAGCGCGCCGCGGTCCTCCTGGGAGAAACTCTTGACCTCCTTGGCGACGCGGGCGCGGTCGAGGACGCCGAGCTCCTCGGCGAGCTGGAAGGCGACGCCGCGCGTCACGCCCTCGAGACCCTCGCCCTTTTCGAGCTGCTCGAGCGGCCCCAGCAGTTTCTTCACATGCTGCGCCAGCCAGAGATTGAGGCGCGTCTGGACCTTTTCCAGCGCCGCCCCGGTCAATTGCTCGTCGGCCAGAACGCGCGTCGTGGGCGCCAGCACGCTCGCGCCGGCGGCGATCTTGGCGACAGGCTCCCCGAGCCAGCGGATGACCCCGTCATTGCCGAGCACGAATGCGTCGTCCACCGCGTCGAAGACGCGCGTCGCCCGCGCCTCGAACTCCCCGGCGAGGGCCTTTTGGGCGGCGGCGTTCAAGGCCTTGGCGGCCTCGCCCGCCGCGCCCGGGTCCGGCGTGAAGCGAAAACCCTGGAGGCTCCCGACATGCTGGCCTTCGACCAGGACGTCGCCGGCGGCGTTAATTTCGGCTTCGAGCATTGCGTTCTCTCTTAGGCGGCGCATCAGCACGCTGGTGCGGCGATCGACGAAACGCTGCGTCAAGCGGTGATGCAGCGCGTCGGACAGGCTGTCCTCTACCCGACGCGCGACGCTCTGCCAATGCTCGGCGTCGTCGAGCCAGCCGGATCGGTTGGCGATGAAGCTCACCGTGCGCACCTGCGCGAGCCGGTAGGAGAGCGTGTCGATGTCGCCGTCGACCCGGTCGACGGCGGCGATCTGGCGCGCCATCCAGTCGGCGGGAATCCTGCCTTTTCGCGCAATGAAGCTAAACACTGACAGCGCGAGCTCGGCGTGGGCCTGCGGCGAGGTTTTCCGATAGTCGGGAATTTGGCAGGCTTCCCATAGCCTTGCGACGTCGGCTGGCGCCTTGGCGTTTTTCTGCGCGACCTCGTCGCGGCTCGCCGCCTCCAGCGCCAGCTGATCGACGGCGATGGGGGCGCGGGTAAAGCGGGGGTGGTCGGGCGTCTTTTCGAGCGAATTGAGCAGGGCGCGCGGCGACGAAAAATCGAGGTCGCTGTTGCGCCACTGCAGAAGCTGGACCGGATCGAAGCGGTGATCCTCCAGGGCCTCGATCAGCTCTTCCTCGAAAGGCGGGCAGCGCGCGGTCGCGCCAAAGGCGCCGTCGCTCATATGGCGTCCCGCGCGCCCGGCGATCTGGCCGAATTCCGCCGGGGTGAGGCGGCGGTAGCGCCAGCCGTCGAACTTCCGGTCCGAAGCGAAGGCCACATGGTCGACGTCGAGATTGAGGCCCATGCCGATGGCGTCGGTCGCGACGATATAGTCGACGTCGCCGGATTGGAAGAGCTCCACCTGGGCGTTGCGGGTGCGGGGGCTGAGCGCGCCGAGCACGACGGCGGCCCCGCCGCGCGCGCGCTTGATCCATTCGGCGATGGCGTAGACTTCCTCGGCGGAGAAGGCGACGATGGCGCTGCGCGGGGGCAGGCGGGAGATTTTCTTGTCGCCGGCGAAACTCAAGCGAGACAGGCGCGGGCGCGTGAAGATGGGCGCGCCCGGAAAAAGCTCGCCAATCATCGGCGCCATGGTGCCGGCGCCGATCAGCAGCGTCTCCTGCCGCCCGCGCCAGCGCAAGAGCCGGTCGGTGAAAATATGGCCGCGATCGAGATCGGCGGCGAGCTGAATCTCGTCGATCGCGACAAAATCCACGTCGATGTCGCGCGGCATCGCCTCGACCGTCGAGATCCAGTAGGCCGGCGCCCGCGGCTTGATCTTCTCTTCGCCGGTGACCAGCGCGACATTGGCGGCGCCGGCCTTGGCGACGACGCGATTGTAGACCTCGCGCGCCAGAAGCCGCAGCGGCAACCCGATGGCGCCGCTCGGAAAGGAGAGCATGCGCTCGATGGCGTGATGGGTTTTTCCGGTGTTGGTGGGGCCGAGCACCGCCGTCACCCCATGGGCGGCGGCGCGGGCGCCCGGCGGGAGCGGCGCCATGATTTTTTGTCGCTTCTTCTTTTTTCTCTCGCAGCGGTCTTTTGCGCCCGCGCCGTCTCATATCGGAACTTTCGGCGCCGCGCGACTTTACCTTTTGAACAGCCTGCGAACGAATCGCGGCCGAATCGCTCACCCGCCGCGAGTCACGCTCTGTTCCGACAGAATATAGGGGCTGCTCGGACTCCTGGCCCAAATTGTTGGCCCCGGCAGATGCGCGGCGCGACGGGCGCACTCCGCCGCCGAGACGGGAGCGAGAGGCTTTGTCAATCGCCCAAACACGCCGCCCCCCGGGCCCGGCGTTAACCCTTGGGGCCGACCGGGAACGGAGGCGGCACGAATCGCTGACAGCCGGCTGTTGGCCTCGCGTTCGCCGCGATGTTGTGGCCGGCGCGATCCTCTGGCCCCAGATCTGGATCGGCGGCGCGCCAGCGCAGCGTGGCGCCCAAGCGTTTTTGCGGGTCGATCCTTAACGCGCATTCCGTTCTGGCGCAGGGCGCGAAATTCGCGCGTCTCTTCGAGTCCCGCGGCGCCGTCGAGACGAGCAGGCGCGTCGGAAGAAAATCGTTAACGGCGCGCCGGGAGGCCGAGGCGCGGCGTTCCGATCCGGCGCTTAAGCTAAGCATTAACCATTTCGGAGCCATAGTCGACACAGCCAAGCCTGCGTTGGGAGCAGGCGGCGGCGGCCGGGGCGTTTCCGGCGCCCGCGGACGGACGAGACATGAAAGTAGTGGTGCTGACGGGCGGTCTGGGCACGCGTCTCGCGGAAGAGACCTCGGTGCGCCCGAAACCGATGGTGGAGATCGGCGGCCGCCCGATCCTCTGGCACATCATGAAAATCTATTCGGCGCACGGCTTCAACGAATTCGTGCTGTGCCTGGGCTACAAGGGTTATTGCATCAAGGAGTTCTTCTCCAACTATTTCCTGCACATGTCGGATGTCACCTTCGACATGCGCACGCAGGAGATGGAGGTTCATCGTCGCGCGGCGGAGCCCTGGCGCGTGACGCTGGTCGACACCGGCGACGCCACCATGACGGGCGGCCGCATCAAGCGAATCATCGACTATGTGAAGGACGACGACGTCTTTGCGCTCACCTATGGCGACGGCGTCTCCGACATCGACCTGACCGCGCAACTCGCCTTCCATCGCGCGCATGGGAAGATGGCGACGGTCGCCGCCGTGCGACCGGAAATGCGATTCGGCGCGATGACGCTCGCCGGCGACCGCGTCACGGCCTTCGCCGAAAAACCCGTCGCTGAAAGCGCCTATGTCAGCGGCGGTTTCTTCCTGCTCTCGCCGAAAGTCGGCGAGCTCATCGAAGGAGATGACACCGTCTGGGAGCACGAGCCGATCAACTGGCTCGCAGCGAATGACGAATTGCGCGCCTTCGAGCACACGGGCTTCTGGCGGCCGATGGATACGCTGCGCGACAAGCTCTTCCTCGAAGAAGAATGGAACGCCGGCCGCGCGAAGTGGAGGATCTGGTGATCGGCTCTGCATTCTGGCTCGGCCGGCGCGTATTCGTGACCGGCCACACCGGCTTCAAGGGCTCCTGGCTGACGCTCATGCTCGCGCGGTTGAACGCGCGCGCCACCGGCTATGCGCTGGCGCCGCCGACGCGGCCCAGTCTTTTCGCCCTGGCGAAGGCCGCCGATCACATCGAGGATCAGCGCGGCGACGTGCGCGATCTCGATGCGGTGACGCGCGCGATGTCGGCCGCTGCGCCGGAGATTGTGATCCACATGGCGGCGCAGCCGCTCGTGCGCGCCTCCTACGCCGACCCGATCGGCACCTACGCCACAAACGTGATGGGCACGGCGCATGTGCTCGAAGCCGCGCGCCGGGTCGAGAGCGTGCGGCTCGTTCTCGTCGTCACCACGGACAAATGCTACGAGAACCGCGATTGGCTGTGGGGCTATCGCGAGACCGACGCGCTCGGCGGGCATGACCCTTATTCCAACAGCAAGGCCTGTGCGGAGCTCGTCACGGCCGCCTACCGCGATAGTTTCTGCCGCGCCAAAGATATTTGCGTCGTCTCGGCGCGCGCGGGGAATGTCATCGGCGGGGGTGATTTCGCCGCCGACCGCATCCTGCCCGACGCTTTGCGCGCCTTTGTCGCGGGCCGCGCGCTGAAGGTGCGCCAGCCGAAGGCCGTGCGGCCCTGGCAGCATGTGCTGGAGCCGCTCTCCGGCTATCTGGCGCTGATCGAGAGAGCTTTCTCGGCGACGCCCGACGCGCGTCTCGACGGCGGCTTCAACTTCGGCCCCGGGCCGGAGTCTGAACGCAGCGTCGAGGATCTGCTCACGCATTTCATATCGGCCTGGGGCGCCCCCGCGATATGGGAGCGCGACGGCGACGATCATCCGCATGAGGCGCGGCTGCTGCGGCTCGACACGGCCAAGGCGCGCGAGCTCGTTCACTGGACGCCGCTCCTGGATTTCCAGCAGGCCGCGCAATGGACGGCGCATTGGTATCGCGCCTTCGTCGACGGCGCCGACATGGCGGATGTCACGCAACAACAAATCGACCGCTATCTCGGCAGCCGCGTGCGGCTGACCTCGCCTTTCGCGGACGACGCCAAGGACAAGAGACATGAGCAACGCAGTGTCGCAGGCTGAACGGCTTCGCGCGCAGATCCTCGATCTCGTCGGGGAGTATCATCGCCTCGCGCATCCTCCCGCCGGCTTTACCCCCGGCCAGTCTCCGGCCCCGGTCTCCGGCCGCGTCTTCGACGCGCGCGATATGCAGGCGCTCGTCGATTCGGCACTCGACTTCTGGCTGACGACGGGACGCTTCAACGATGCATTCGAGACGCGGCTCGCCGCTTATGTCGGCGCGCGCAAGGCGCTCACGGTCAATTCCGGTTCGTCCGCCAACCTCGTCGCCTTCTCGGCCTTGACGTCGCCGACGCTGAGACAGCGCGCGCTGCAGCCGGGCGACGAAGTCATCACCTGCGCCACGGGCTTTCCGACGACGGTCAATCCGATCCTGCTGTGGGGCATGGTTCCGGTCTTTGTCGACGTCGACATCCCGACCTATAATATCGACGTCGACGCCGTCGAGGCGGCGATCACGCCGAAGACCAAAGCGATCATGGTCGCTCATACGCTCGGCAATCCTTTCAACGCGCGCCGCGTCAAGGAGCTTTGCGCGCGTCATGGCCTCTGGCTCATCGAAGATTGCTGCGACGCGCTGGGCGCGATGGTCGACGGCCAGCATGTCGGGGCTTTCGGCGACGTCGGCACGCTTTCCTTTTATCCGGCCCATCACATCACCATGGGCGAGGGGGGCGCGGTCTTCACGAACAATAATCACCTTGCAAAAGCCATGGAGTCGTTTCGCGACTGGGGCCGCGACTGCTATTGCGCGCCCGGCCGCGACAACAGCTGCAACAAGCGCTTCGGCTGGCGGCTCGGCGATCTTCCCAAGGGCTATGACCACAAATATGTCTATTCGCATCTGGGCTTCAATCTGAAGATCACCGACATGCAGGCGGCCGTAGGGCTCGCGCAGATGGACCATCTGGAAAGCTTCATCGTCGCGCGCCGTCACAATTTCAATTTACTGAAGGCGGTCCTCGCAGAACTCGAAACGTTTTTCATCCTTCCCGAAGCGACCGCCGGAACGGAGCCCTCCTGGTTCGGCTTTCCGCTGACGCTGCGCCCCGACGCGCCCTTTACGCGCGATGCGCTGGTGGTCCATCTCAATCAAAAGAAGATTGGCACGCGCCTGCTGTTCGGCGGCAATCTCGTGCGCCAGCCCTATATGAAGGGGCGCGCTTTCCGCGTCAGCGGCGACTTGAAAAACGCCGACGTCGTCGTCGACCGCACATTCTGGATCGGCGTTTATCCGGGCCTCACGGAGCAGCATGTCGCTTACATGCTCGACGCGATCACGGACTTCTGCCGGCAAAACAGCATGAAGGCGGCGGTCTGACATGCCGGACGCATTGCCCGACGGCGCCGCGCTCGCTCGACACCCCTTGTGGCGCGAGGACCTTTCGTCGATTCTCGCGGCGGATCTCCCGTGGGACGCATTGGCGGGACGCACCATTCTCGTCGCGGGCGCCAATGGCTTTCTGCCGGCTGCGATGGTCGAGACGCTGCTGGCGCTCTCCTCCCGTGGCGCCGCGCCCGGCATGAAGGTCGTCGCGCTGGCGCGGTCGCGGGAAAATGCGTTGCGGCGCTTTGCGGCCTATCTCGGCCATCCGGCGCTCTCGCTCAGGATCGCGGATGTCTGCGAGCCTTTCGACCTCGATGGCCCTGTGGACATGGTCGTCCACGCCGCGAGCCAGGCGAGTCCGCGCTTTTATGGCGTCGATCCGGTCGGCACGGCGTTGCCCAATGTCGTCGGGTCATGGCGCCTGCTCGATCTTGCCGTGCGCAAGGGCGCGTCGCGGTTTCTGTATTTTTCCAGTTCGGAGATTTATGGCGCGGTGGAAAGCCGCGATCCGATCGGCGAAAGCGCTTTCGGGGCGCTCGATCCGGCGGCGCTGCGCGCCTGTTACGCCGAGTCGAAACGCATGGGCGAGACGCTGTGCGTCGCCTATGGGGCGCAATATGGACTCGATTGCGTCATCGCGCGACCGTTCCACACGTACGGGCCGGGCATGCGGCTCGATGACGGCCGGGTCTTCGCCGATTTTGTGCGCGACATCGTGGAGGGCCGCGACATCGTCCTCAACAGCGACGGCGCCGCAGAGCGCGCCTTCTGCTATCTTGCCGACGCCGTCGAGGCGTTCTTCACCCTGCTCTTAAAGGGAGAGAAGGGCCGCGCTTATAATGTCGGCAATCCCGAAGCCCTCATCTCGATCCGCGACCTCGCGACGACGCTGACAGCGCTCGACCCTGCACGCAAGCTCACGACGCAATGCGCGCGGCCGCAGGAGGGCTATCTCGCCAGTCGGGTGTCGCGCTCGGCGCCGGATGTCGCTTTGCTCGAAAAACTGGGATGGCGGCCGCGGACCGGCATTCTCGCGGGCTTTGGGCGCACGATCGACATTTATCGCGATATTTTCAACGCGCCCAGCCTTGGAGCCAGCGCATGACAGCTCGAGCCCTACCTCTCCGCGCCGCGCCGGACACGCCGGTCTGCTGGCGCCAGGCCTTCGATGACGGCGCGCTCGAACGACTCGAGCTGTGGAGTCGCTTCGCTGAACGACATGCGCTCATTGCGGAGCATGCTGGCGCATTGAACGGGACGGAAGTCGCTGCGCTTGCCGTTCGACCTGCCGGCCTCTCGGTCCTGTTGAACAACGGTCTCGTGTTCTCGCTCGATCCGAAGGCGCTGCGCGAGGCTCCCAACATCATCCTTGCCCAGGGCGGCTACGAGCCCTTCGAGCGCGCTCTGATCCTGCGCCTCGCGCAGGGCGCCAAGGTCGTCTTCGACATCGGCGCCAATATAGGCTGGTACAGTCTTCATATCGCGCAGCAGGAGCCGCAGGCGCGCGTCTATGCCTTCGAGCCCGTGCCGGCGACGCATGAGCGTCTCATCGCAAATCTTGCGCAAAACGGCGCCGGCGCGCGCGTCACGCCGATCCGGGACGGTCTCTCCGACGCGCCGGGCGAATTCGACATGTTCGTTCCCGCGACGTCGGGTTCGCCCGCCGCTTCGCTCAACGAGCTGCATCCAACCGAAGGCAGCCGACGCGTCGCCTGCCGTTTCACCACGCTCGACGATTTCGTCGACGCGCAGGGGATCGAGCGGCTCGATCTCGTCAAATGCGACGTCGAGGGCGCCGAATTGCGCGTCCTGAAAGGGGGGGAAAAGTCCCTGGCGCGCCTGCGTCCGGCCGTGGTGATGGAGCTTCTGCGCAAATGGTCTGCGGCCTTTGGCTATCACCCCAATGACGTGATCGATTTCTTTTCGGCGCGCGGCTACAGCTGCTACGGCATCTCCCAATCGAGCCTGACCCCGATTGATCGCGTCGACGAGGATACGCGGGAGACCAATTACGTCTTTCTCGATCCGGCGCGGCATCCAGCCGTCGACAGCCTTGTTCCCGCAAAGTGACATGCGCACGGCCGCCTCTCTTGCGTCGTGGCGCGCGCGGGTCTGGCGCGGGCGGATCTTGCGCGGGCGGGTCTGGCGCCTGCGCGTCGCGCGCTTTCTCGTCGTCGGCGCGGTCAATACGCTGTTCGGCTACGGGGTGTTTTATATGCTGCTCCACGCCGGCCAACCGCCGGCTGCAGCGCTGGCGCTCGCGACGGTGATCGGCGTCGCTTTCAATTTTCTCACGACGGGCCGCATCGTCTTCGACAATCGCGATCCGACCCGGCTCTGGCGCTTCGTCGCCGTCTATGGCGTCGTTTTCCTTCTCAACGCCTTTTTGCTCGAAGGCGCGCGGCGTCTCGGTCTGGGAGCCGCTCTCGCGCAGCTGATGCTCACGGCGCCCTGCGTCTTCTTGTCCTACCGGCTCAATCGCGCTCTGGTCTTCAGCGACAGACAGGAAGTCCGACACTCATGAAAACGATCTCGATCGTCACGCCCTGTTACAATGAGGAGCTGAATATCCGCGAATGCCATGCAGCGATTAGAAAGCTGTTCGCCGACGAGCTGAGCGAATATCGACGCGAGCATCTTTTCTGCGACAATGCTTCGAGCGACGCCACGCCGGACATTCTTCGCGAGATCGCCGCGCGCGACGAGAATGTGAAAGTCATTTTCAATGCGCGGAACTTCGGGGCCATGCGCTCGAATTACAATGGGGTGATGGCGGCGACGGGCGACGCCGTGCTGCTGTTCTTTCCCGCCGACATGCAGGATCCCCCCGAGATGATACCGGAGTTCGTATCACACTGGGCGAAGGGCGCCGAAGTCGTCTATGGCGTTCGCAAGATCCGCGAGGAAAACCCCACGATGCGCACGCTTCGCACGCTTTATTACAGGGTGCTGACGTCGCTCTCCGGACTGTCGCTCCCCATGGGCGTCGGCGATTTCCAGCTTGTCGACCGCAAAGTCGTGGAGGCGATGCGCAAGATCGAAGACGCCTATCCCTTCATGCGGATGATGACGTTTGAATGCGGCTTCAAATCCGTTGGAGTGCCCTATAGATGGGTGGAGAGGCGGCGAGGCGTTACGAGCAATACGCTCAAGTCTCTTGTCGATCAGGGCATGAACGGGCTCGTCACCAATACGCTGGCCCCCTTGCGGCTCCTGCTCTTCGGCGGTTTCGCCATCGCGGCGGCGGCGTTGCTTTACGCCTTCGTCAACCTCCTCCTGGGCGTCGTTTACTATCGCAGCATCGCACAGCCGGGCGTGATGACGATCATCACGGCGGTGTTCTTCTTCGGCGGCGTGCAGCTCTTCTCCGTCGGCGTGCTCGCCGAATATGTGCTCGCGATCTATGCGCAAGTGCGACGAAAGCCTGTCGTCTTCGAGCGCGAGCGGCTCAATTTTTAACTGGATCGGAAGCCGGTAAATGGCCAACGCAGAAATAGCCCGTCTGCCGACCGCGCCGAGCGGCGTATCGGCGTGGACGCTGTCTAATTTCCACATATTCTCCTTGACCGCGCTCCTGTTTCTCGCGCCGAATGCGCTTTTCGCAGCGACCGCTCTGCGTCCGCTGCCCGCGGCGGTCGTTCTCGCCGGCTGTGGCGGCGTCGGCGTCATCCTGTGGCGGCTTCGGCAGGCCAGCGGGGTCCTTTCCGCGCCCATTGATCCTGCCCGGCTGGCGCTTTCTCTGTCGCTCGCCCTTGCGCTGTGCCTCCTCGGCGGGGAGGGGCATTTCTTTTTTTCGACCTGGGATTGGCTGACGCGCGACGCCGTTCTGGCCGATCTCGTGCAAAAGGGGCCGCTGGCGTTCTATCATTACGAAGGACGGGACTATGTGCTGCGGGCGCCGCTCGGCATGTATCTTCTCCCGGCGGCTCTCGGGCGCTTGTGGGGCCTCTTCGCGGCCCACATTGCCCTGCTTCTGCAGAATTCCGCGATCTTCGGCCTGATCCTTTACCTTGCCGCGCACATCGCAAAGGTCCGCGCCGCGCCTTTCCTTCTGGTTTTCGTTTTTTTCGGCGGTCTCGACATTCTCGGCTTTTTGGCGGCGCAGCTCGCCGGCAGAGTTACAAATCCGCAGGCGGAATGGTGGAGCGGCAGTTTCGCGCCAGAAGTTGTCTTGCAGTATTCAAGCTTCATCACGCAACTCTTCTGGGTGCCGAACCACGCCGCTCCCGGCTGGTGGCTGGCGCTCCTCGTCTTGCTGCGCGCGCGCGGCGAGATCGGGTTTTCGAAGCTGCTTGCGTGCTGCGCGCCGCTTGCGCTCTGGTCGCCGCTCGCGCTGCTGGGCGCAGTCCCGCTCGTCGCCTTTCTGGCGCTTCGGACGACGTGGCGCGACCTCTTCTCCGCCGCGACCTTGCGCGCGGCGGCGACCGGACTGTGCTTTCTTCCGATCGCGCTCTACCTGGTGACGGACGGCGGCGCCATTACCCATGGATGGCAAGTCTTCAACGACGGTTTCGCCTGGATTTACCCGTTCTTTCTGCTGATCGAGATTCCTCAGGCGGCCATCCTCATTTACGCCTGGCGGAAGCTCGATCCCGTTGACCGCGGCCCGCTCGTGGTTGCGCTTTTGACGCTCGCCCTTCTTCCTCTCTATGCGTTTGGACCCGGCAATGACCTCGCCATGCGCGCCTCCATCCCGGCGTTGGTCCTGCTTGCGTTCAGCTTCGCCCGCATCGCCGTCTCGACGCCGCGCGACGACAGCGCATTTCCAACCGCCATTTCGGTCATCGTGCTGATCTCCGCCGCCAATCCTGTGATGGAAATAAAACGGGCGCTTATTCTCGACGAGTATCGCATCAGCGGCTGCAACCTCCTCACGAGCTGGCAATCGGTGCGGCTCTTGCCGCTTCCGACCAACTACCTCGCGCGGATCGAGAAGATCCCGCCCTGGCTGATGTCCGCGGACGGCGCACAGGCTCCGCTGCGCCTGGAGTTCCTCGATTGCTGGCCCGATCATCCCGATCGGGCCTGGCTGAGGGGAGACCAAGGCTAAAAATCCCTGTCGAGATCTCACACGCTCGGCGCCCTTGTCTTTGACTTCGGCCGGCGCGCTTGGCTAAAAGCTCCCTCCCGAAACGGAGAGAGAATCGAAGATGACATCGATTGTCGAGCGGCTGAGCGGCGAGCTTGCGGCGAAACCCTGGCAGGTGGAGGCCGCGATCAGCCTTCTCGACGGCGGCTCGACGGTGCCCTTCATCGCGCGATACCGCAAGGAGGCGACCGGCCAGCTCGACGATACGCAGCTGCGCAAGCTCGAGGAGAGGCTGCGCTATCTGCGGGAGCTCGAAGATCGCCGCAAGGCGATCCTCGAGTCGATCGACTCGCAGGGAAAGCTCGACGACGCCCTGCGCCGCGTCATCATGGAGGCCGACAACAAGGCGCGCCTCGAAGACATTTATCTGCCGTTCAAGCCCAAGCGCCGCACCAAGGCGCAGATCGCGATCGAGGCGGGGCTCGCGCCGCTCGCCGAGGCGCTCCTCGCCGCTCCCGACAAAGACCCCAAGGGCCAGGCCGCACCCTTCGTCGACGCCGAAAAGAACGTCGCGACCGTCGAGGCGGCTCTGGAGGGCGCGCGCGCCATTCTCGTCGAGCGCTTCGCCGAAGACGCCGATCTGATCGGCGCGCTGCGCGAAACGCACTGGTCGCAAGCGGTTATGAAGTCGAAGCCGCGCGCAGGCAAGGAAGCGGCGGCGGCGAAATACGCCGATTATTTCGAATTCTCGCAGCCGATCTCAAAACTGCCGTCGCATCGCATCCTCGCGCTGTTTCGCGGCGAAAAGGAAGAGATGCTCGAGCTGGAGCTCATGCCCGAGGCCGAGCCCGGCCTCGGCGGCTATGAGAGCCGCATCGCGCGCCGCTATCAGATCGAGGACCGCGGCCGCCCGGGCGACAAATGGCTGCTCGAGACGGCGCGCTGGGCCTGGCGCACCAAGATCGAGCTGCATCTCGCCGTCGACGCCCGCGCCCGTCTGTGGCGTTTCGCCGAGGAGGAGGCGATCCGCGTCTTTGCGGAAAATTTGCGCGATCTTTTGCTCGCCGCGCCGGCGGGGGCGCGCCCGACGATCGGGCTCGATCCGGGTTTTCGCACCGGCGTCAAAGTCGCGGTGATCGAGGCGACGGGCAAGATCGTCGCGACGACAGCCATCTATCCGCACGAGCCGCAGCGACGCTGGGACGAGGCGATTGCGACGCTCGCGCGCCTCGCGCGGGAGCACAAGATCGAACTCGTCGCCATCGGCAACGGCACCGCCTCGCGCGAGACCGACAAGTTCGCGGGCGAGCTGATGTCGAAGCATCCCGAGCTGAAGCTCACCAAGATCGTCGTCTCAGAGGCGGGCGCTTCGGTCTATTCGGCCTCGGAATACGCCTCGAAGGAGCTTCCCGATCTCGACGTGTCGCTGCGAGGGGCCGCGTCGATCGCCCGGCGGCTTCAGGACCCGCTCGCCGAGCTCGTCAAGATCGAGCCCAAATCGATCGGCGTCGGCCAGTATCAGCACGACGTCTCCGAGACCAAGCTCTCGCGCGCGCTCGACGCCGTGGTCGAGGATTGCGTGAACGCCGTGGGCGTCGACGTCAACACCGCTTCGGCGCCGCTGCTTGCGCGCGTCTCCGGTCTCGGCGAGACGCTCGCGTCCAATATTGTCGCCCATCGCGACGCCAACGGGCCGTTCCGCACCCGCGCCGCCCTCAAGGACGTGCCGCGTCTCGGCCCCAAAGCCTTCGAGCAGAGCGCCGGCTTCCTGCGCATCATAGACGGCGACGATCCGCTCGACCGTTCGGGCGTGCATCCGGAGGCCTATCCGCTGGTGCGGCGCATTCTCCAGACCGCCAAGACCGACATCAGGTCTTTGATCGGCAACGCCAATGAGCTGCGCAAGCTCAAGCCGGCGCAATTCGCGGACGAAACCTTCGGCGTTCCCACCGTGACGGACGTTCTGGCCGAGCTGGAAAAACCCGGCCGCGATCCGCGCCCGGCCTTCAAGACGGCAACCTTCCAGGAGGGCGTCGAGACGCTGAACGATCTCAAGCCCGGCATGACACTCGAAGGGGTTGTGACCAATGTCGCCGCCTTCGGCGCCTTTGTCGACATTGGCGTGCATCAAGACGGGCTGGTGCACATCTCGGCGCTGTCGAGGGAATTCGTCAAGGACCCGCGCAGCGTGGTGAAGCCCGGCGACATCGTCAAAGTGAAGGTCATGGAGGTGGATGCGCCGCGCAAGCGCATTTCGCTCTCCATGCGGCTCGACGACGCGCCCGGCCAGCAGGCGCGGGGCGGGCAAGGGCAGAATCGCGACCAGAACCGGCCGCGCGGCCCGCAGTCGTCGAACGCGCCGCGCGGGGCGAAGCCGGCCGGCAATTCGCCCGGTGGGCTCGGCGAGGCGCTGCTCGCGGCGATGAAGCAGAAAGGCGGGCGCTAAAGCCGTCGCAGACAGGGCGCGCAGGGACCGGGATGGAGCGGGTGAAGGGAATCGAACCCTCGTATTCAGCTTGGAAGGCTGCTGCTCTACCATTGAGCTACACCCGCGGCCTCTTTTCTATGCCAAGCCGCGCGGCGGTTTGCAATGGTCTATCGGGCGCGCCGGCTGGGCGCATTTATCCATTTGACAGCGCCGCCGGAGCCAACTAACCCGAGCGCCCGACGGTCATCTTCAGGCGCGCGTTTCGACGCTGCTTCTTCTCTTAAGGGATCAACGAACCGTGGCCAAACCCGAACTCGGCGCCAAGCGCCAATGCCAGTCCTGCGCGACGAAATTCTACGATCTCAACAAGGATCCGATCGTCTGCCCGAAATGCGGGACGATTTTCCAGGTCGCCGCCGCCCTCGCCCGCGCGCCCGGCCGCGCTGAGCCGGAAGAGGAGACCGAACTCGAGAAAGAGGGCGTCGACACCGTGTCTCTCGACGAAGTCGAAGAGGGGGAGAACGCCGCCGAGGCGATCGACGTGGAGGACGAGGAACTCGTTGGCGACGATGCGGACGACGACACGTTCCTCGAAGAGGAGGAAGGCGAGGACGACGACGTTTCCGGGCTCATCGACGGCGACATCGAAACCGACGACGAGGGCTAGAAGGAAAAGCGCGGCGCGCGTCCGCCCCGCCCTGTCGACGCCAGAAACCCGCGGCCGAGAGGCCGCGGGTTTGTTTATGGAAAGGCGCTATTTGCCGCGGCGGCGGCGCTGCTGGCCGAGGCCCATTTGCTTGGCGAGATTGGAGCGGGCCTTGGCGTAATTGGGCGCAACCATCGGATAATCGGCCGGCAAGCCCCATTTCTCGCGGTATTCCTCCGGCGAGAGACCGTATTGCGTCCGCAGATGGCGTTTCAGGGACTTGAACTTCTTACCGTCTTCGAGACAGACGATATAGTCGTTGTTGACGGAGCGTTTGACCGGGACGGCGGGCTTGGGCGGCTCGGTCGGCGCGATGGGGGCGCCGGAGCCCACGCGCAGCAGCGCGTTGTAGACGTCGCTGATCAGACTGGGCAAATCACCCGCGGGGACGGAGTTATTACTGACATAAGCAGACACGATATCGGCCGCGAGCTCGATATTATTGTTCGTCATAGAGGCGCCTGTGTGCGTGCGGGTTGACGGCGAGGAACTCTCAAGGAATGGATCTTCGGCCAGAGCGAAACGGCCCCCGGACCCCGAACAACATAAATCCCAAAAGGGCTTCGTCGAACGAGTGAAGATTACTCGTTAAATTAAATCATATTTTTGGATCCAGCAAGATTTAATGCAAGATAAATTCTTGCTCGTCGGCGTGGGGACTATTGTTTCGAGGCTTTGACTGATTAGCGCGCATGGTCTCGCGAACAACCATAAGTTTTAGGGCCTCAGGGCCTCAGACGAAGACGCAAAAGCCCGAGACCGCCTCTCCTTTGCGGTGGCCGAAACCCCGCTGGGCCGGTAAATCTCGACGTCGGGACAAAAGGAGCGCCGATGAGATCGTTTAAAGCAATCAGGGTTGACAAGAATTCGCAAGGTTACGAGGCCGATTACGTCGAGATGTCCGACAGCGCACTGATGGACGGCGACGTGGATGTCGACGTTCTCTACTCGGCCATCAATTACAAGGATGGGTTGGCGGTGACCGGCAAGGGTCCGGTCGTGCGGCGCTTTCCCATGGTGCCGGGCGTCGATCTCGTCGGGCGCGTGACGGGGACGGGGCGCCCGGATTTTGCCGTCGGCGACCTCGTCGTCGCGACGGGCTGCGGCGTGGGCGAGGCGCATTTCGGAGGCTTTGCGCAAAGGGCGCGGCTATCCGGCGATTGGCTGGTCAAGTTGCCGGAGCCGCTCACGCCGGCGCGCGCCATGACTGTCGGCACCGCCGGCCTCACCGCCATGTTCTGCGTGCTCGCGCTCGAGCGCCACGGGTTGAAACCGGCCGATGGCCTGGCGGTCGTGTCGGGCGCTTCGGGCGGCGTCGGCTCCTTTGCGGTGGCCTTGCTCGCCCGCGCCGGCTGGCGCGTCGCCGCCATCACCGGACACGCCGCCGAGGCGGATTATCTCAAATCGATCGGCGCGGCCGAGGTTCTGGCGCGCGACGCGTTTTCGGCGCCGGGCAAGGCGCTGCAAGCGCAACTTTTCGCGGCGGGCGTCGACACGGTCGGCGGCGTCACCCTCGCCAATCTGCTTTCGCAGACCCAGTTCGACGGCGCCGTCGCCGCCTGCGGCAATGTCGGCGGCATGGATCTGCCGGCGAGCGTCGCGCCCTTCATCCTGCGCGGCGTGGCGCTCCTCGGGGTCGAAAGCGTGCGGCCGCGGATCGAGCTGCGCCGCGCCGCCTGGGCGCGAATCGCCGCCGACCTCGACACGGCGATCATCGACGCCATGTGTGAAATAATCCCCTTCGATCAGGCGTTGGAGCGGGCGCGCTCGATTGTCTCGGGGAAGGTCCGGGGGCGCGTCGTTATCGAAATGCCCTGACGTCGGCTTGTCGCGGATTGTCGCAGGCGCTCGCGCCTTCTCGACTTTCGCCCCGGCCTCGGTTGTAATGTTTCGGCTTTCGGCCCATGACGGGGCCGTTTGCTTTTTTCCTGCGCGCGCCGCGCTAAAGGTAGGGGACGCATGAGTTCGGCTTTCACCAAGGAACAGGAAGACGACAACCCTCGCGAGGACCTCCCAGATCGGCCGGTCAGCCCGCACCGCAACCTGGTGACGCCGGAAGGGCTGCAGCAGATCGACGACGCGTTGACGCGTCTCCATGCCGAAGTGGAAAAGGCCACGGCCGCGGACGACAATCACGCCCTGGCGGTCGCGCAGCGCGATCTGCGCTATTGGGCGGCGCGACGCGCGAGCGCCGAAGTGGTGCGGCCGATCGCCGACCATTCGCATGTGCGGTTCGGCCACCGCGTCGTGGTGGAGCTCGAAGGGGGCGCGACGCGCGTCTTCCGCCTCGTCGGCGAGGATGAGGCCGATCCCGCCAAAGGGCTCATCCCCTATGTCGCGCCGCTCGCGCAGGCGCTGATGGGCAAGAGCGTCGGCGACAAGGCGGAGGTGATCCACCACAGCGCCAGGATCGTCGAGATCGGGTAAACCAAAAAAAAGCCGCGTCGCGCCGGCGCGGCTTTCGTCTTCTCTTTACGCCGCTTTCCTTGCAGGCTTTTTCGGCGCGCTTTTTGGGTCGGCGGGGGCCGGCGTCGCAGCGCGCTTTTGCGCCGGGGCGGATTTGTCCGCCGTCGCGCCCTTCTCCGGCTTCGCGCCTGCACGCTTGAGGCGGCGCTTGATGGAGCTCCAGAGCTCCTTCATTTCCTGCGCGGCGACGCCCTCTGGATTGTATTCCGTGACCGCGAGGCCGAGCCGCGCCGCCTCCTGATAGTCGACGCGCGCCGAGACGAGCGGCGTCAGCAGGCCGCCGATCGCCTCCAGCGCCTTGACCCCGAGTTCGACGCGCGCGCTCTGTTGCGAGGGCGGACACTGATTGAGCAGAAAGGCGTAGTCGCGTCCTTGCGCCTTCATCTGCGCGCGCGTCTTGTCGCTCGCCCAGAGATCGAAGGCGTTGGGGCGCGCCGGGATGATGCAAAGATCGGCGGCGCGAATGGCCGCGGCCGCCGCTTCCCCGCCCTGACCGGGGGCGTCGAGAACGACGAGGGTGACGCCCTTCTTCGCGAGCGCGGCGATGGCCTTCTCGAGTTTCGCCGGCGGCACATATTCGACGCCGAGGTCGGGATCGTGGCGCGTCTTGGCCCAGGTGACGAGCGTTTGCAGCGGATCGAGATCGATGATGAAGACGCGCTCTCCCGCCGCGCGCGCGGCGGCGGCGACGCCGCTCGCCAGCGTGCTTTTGCCGGCGCCGCCTTTTTGCGTAACGAAAGCTATGGTTCGCATGGGTGCTGTGTCCGTTTGTCGCCTGCGCGGCGCTGGATGCCTTTGGAGAAAAAAATGAACGCGGTTTTCGGCATACGCAAAGAAACAAGCCGAATCATTTACTTGGTTGAAGGGTAATGGTTGGTTATTGCGGCGTCGAGGTGGTAATCGATCGTAAACGTCTCCATGTATTGTACTTACGAAGCTTTCCGCCGATGCCTGATCTGTTCGAAGCCGCGAAACTCGACGAGACCGCGCCGCGTCCGCTGGCGGACCGGTTGCGGCCGACGCGCCTCGACGAGGTCGTGGGGCAAGATCATCTGCTCGGCCCCGACGGGGCCCTGACGAGGCTCATTCGCGGCGGCGCGCTCGGCTCGCTCATCCTGTGGGGGCCGCCCGGCTCCGGCAAGACGACGGTTGCGCGGCTGCTCGCCCATGAAACGCATCTCGCCTTCGTGCAGATCTCGGCGATCTTTTCGGGCGTCGCCGATTTGAAGAAAACCTTCGAGGCGGCGCGCGCGCGTCGCGCGACCGGTCAGGGCACGCTGCTCTTCGTCGACGAAATTCATCGCTTCAATCGCGCGCAGCAGGACAGTTTCCTGCCGGTGATGGAAGACGGCACCATCACGCTCATCGGCGCCACCACAGAGAATCCGTCCTTCGAACTCAACGCCGCGCTGCTCTCGCGCGCCCGGGTGATGACGTTCAAGTCGCTCGACGCCGCCGCGATCGAAAAGCTTCTCGCGCGCGCCGAGGCGACGGAAGAAAAGACGTTGCCGCTCGACGCGGACGCGCGCGCCGCGCTCGTCGCCATGGCCGACGGAGACGGCCGCGCGGCGCTGACCCTCGCCGAGGAAATCTGGCGCGCGGCGCGCCCGGGCGAAGCATTCGATCGCGCCGCGCTGGGGGAAGTCGTGCAACGTCGCGCGCCCCTCTACGACAAGGCGCAGGAGGGCCATTACAATCTGATCAGCGCGCTGCATAAATGCGTGCGCGGCTCCGATCCCGACGCGGCGCTCTATTATTTCGCGCGCATGCTGGACGCGGGCGAGGACCCGCTGTTCCTCGCCCGCCGACTCGTGCGCATGGCGGTCGAGGACATCGGCCTCGCCGATCCCCAGGCGCTCGTCGTCGCCAACGCCGCCAAGGACGCCTATGACTTCCTCGGCTCGCCAGAAGGCGAACTGGCGCTGGCGCAGGCGGTGATCTATGTCGCCACCGCCCCCAAATCCAACGCGGCCTATGTCGCCTACAAGAAGGCGCGCCGTCTCGCCGAAGACAAGGGCTCGCTCATGCCGCCGCGGATCATCCTCAACGCGCCGACGAAACTGATGCGCGAAGAGGGCTATGGCGCGGGATACGAATATGATCACGACGCGCCTGACGCCTTCTCGGGGCAGAACTACTGGCCCGAATCGCTCGAGCGCCAGTCGCTTTACCGGCCGGTCGAGCGGGGATTTGAGCGCGAACTCGCCAGAAGGCTCGATTATTGGGAGCGGCTGCGGCGCGAGCGCAACAGTAAATAGTTTTTTTCAGGGGGTTAGGCCGCTGATCTGTTGCGCATTTGTCACGCGCGCCGGCAAACGCAATGCACAAGGCTTACTCAGGCCGCCTTTCCGTTGACCGCCTCCGACCTCCGGCCGTAAGTCTGTTCGGGACAGCGGACGGCCACGCCGACTGCACGGAAATTTCAAGGGACTTGAGGGGGTCAATATGGCCAAATCTGCACTTCTCGCCGGCGTTGCGCTGGCTCTCATTGCCGGCTCCGCCATCGCTGCCGATCTCCCCTCGCGCAAGGGTCCGCCGCCGGCCTTCGTTCCCCCGCCGCCGGCCTTCAGCTGGACCGGCCTCTATGGCGGTGTGAACATCGGCTATGGCTTCGGCGCCGGCGGCACGTCGTCGAACACCTGGGGCTATCTTACGGACGCCGGCACGGGCTTCTTCCCGACGGGCGGCGCGTATAGCGCCACCGCCAACATCAACGGCGTGACCGGCGGCGGCCAGATCGGCTACAATTACCAGTTCTCGCCCTGGCTGGTGGTGGGCGTCGAAGCCGACATCCAGGCCGCAGACATCAATTCCAAGAACGTCGCCTCGGTCGGCGTTGGCGACGGCATCTTCGGGCCGCATGTGCTCACGGCGAATTCGGCCCATTATCTCGACTGGTGGGGCACGGTTCGCGGCCGCCTCGGCCTGACGCTTCCGTCAATGCCGAATCTGATGGTCTACGGCACGGGCGGCTTCGCCTATGGCGGCGTCAACCGCACGGTCAGCGTGGTCGACACGTTCCCGCTCTTCTCGGGCTGGGGCACCGGCGTCTATGACAACACCTCGACCGGCTGGACCGCGGGCGGCGGCGTTGAATGGACCCCGATGGCGTTCCCCACCTGGTCGGTGAAGGTCGAATATCTCTACACCGATCTGGGCTCCACGCCGCTGAACGTCGCGGCGGTCGCCACGATCCCTGCGAATGGGCCGGTCTTCGTGGCTCAGGATCAGGCCTACACCCGCTTCCATTCGGTTCGCGCCGGCGTCAACTGGCACTTCAACCCGTTCGGTTCGAGCGCGCCGGTTCTGGCCAAATATTGAGACACAGGCTTCTCTTGAGAAAGAGCCCGGCCGCGAGGCCGGGCTCTTTTGCGTTAGCGTTTGATTTCGCGCGCGTTTTTTGAGGTCTGCCGCCTCGTGGGCATGGACGCGGCGAGGCGTGGCCGTTAAGAATGGCGCCGAAGCGTCGATGGGGATAATCCGCCGTCGCAGGCCCGTCCCAATGGCTTCCGGGCCGGGCGGGTGTTAACCGTCGAATGGGCAAGCGTCGCCGCGCCCTGGAGCCCGTCCACGAAAGATGTCTCGCAAGGTCTCTCTTGTTCTCGCGATTTTGGCGAGCCTCGCGGTGGGCGCGGCGCTCCCCGGCCTCGTCGCCAGATTTCGGGGCGCCGGCGGCCCTGTTGAGTCGGCGCCGACGGGAACCGACGCCCCCGCGACGGAAGGGCGCGTTGCGCTGACGGCGGCGCAGATCGAGGCCGCCAAGATCAGCGTCGCCAAGGTCGGGCCGGGCGTGATCAAGCGCCAGATCACCGTCCCCGCGGCCGTGAAGCCCGACCCCGACCATCTCGCCCGCGTGGCCGCCAAGGTGTCGGGCGTCGTCGCCGAAATGCGCAAGAAGCTCGGCGACGAGGCGCAAAAGGGCGAGACGGTGGCGATCATCGATTCGCGCGAAGTCGCCGACGCCAAGAGCGAATATCTCGCCGCTGTGGCGAACTACGATTTGCAGTCGCAGCTCTATCAGCGCGAGAAGGGGCTCTTCGAGAAGAAAATCACCGCCGAACAGCTCTTCCTCAGGGCCAAGGCGACCTATACCGAGGCGCGGCTCAGGGTCGAGCTCGCGCGCGGCAAGCTCGCGGCGCTGGACCTCTCCGAAAGCGAGATCGCCGCGCTCGCAACGCAACCCGTCTCCCGCTTGCGGGAGAAGGAGATCCGGGCGCCGATCAAGGGCCGCGTCATCGAGCGTCTCGCCAATATCGGCCAGCCGGTGACGGCGGAAAGCCAGCTCTATGTCCTCGCCGAACTGTCGGAAGTGGAGGCGGAGCTCGCCGTTCCCGTCGCGAGCCTCGCCGAGGTGCGCGTCGGGCAACCTGTCCTCCTGAAAGGCGTCGACGGGCGGGATTTCCAGGGAGTCGTGCGGGTGGTCAACGCCATGATCACCCCGGAGACGCGCACCGGCCATGTCCTCGCCGCTTTCAAGAACCCGAACGGCGCCCTGCGGCCGGGCGTGCTGCTGAACGCCGAAATCGCGCTCGAGCAGAGCTCGGCGAAAGTCCTCATCCCGCGCGCCGCCGTTCAGCTCGTCCACAACGAGCCCACGGTTTTCGTCCGGGTGAAAGACGGCTTCGAGAAGCGCCTCGTCGAGCTCGGCGACGGCGACGAGCGCTCCGTCGAGATCGTCAAGGGCCTGAAAACCGGCGAGACGATCGCCGTGGCCAATAGTTTCCTGCTCAAGGCCGAAGCGGGCAAGAGCGAAATCCCCGAGGAGTGACGGCTCGAGACCATGATGCAGCGGATCATCGCCTTTTCGGTCCATAGCCGCTGGCTGGTCGTGCTGCTGGTCGCGCTCATTGGCGCCTTCGGCCTTTACGCCCTCGCGCATCTGCCGATCGACGCCGTGCCGGACATCACGAATAATCAGGTGCAGATCAACGCCCGCGCGCCGGCGCTTTCCGCCTTCGAGATTGAAAAGCAGGTCACCTATCCCATCGAGAACGCGCTCGCCGGCATTCCCGGTCTCGAATATACGCGCTCCCTGTCGCGTAACGGCTTTGCGCAGGTGACGCCGGTCTTTTCCGATCACGTCGATATTTATTTCGCGCGCCAACAGGTCAATGAGCGCATCGCCCAGGCGCGCGAGGATTTCCCACCGAGCGTCGAGCTGCGCGTCGGGCCGATCGCGACCGGCCTCTCCGAAATCTACATGTGGAGCGTGCGCTTCAAGGAGCCGCACAAGCTCAGCCTCCCGGGGGAGCCCGGCTGGCGGCGCGACGGCGCCTATGTCACCCCCGAAGGGATGGCGCTGCGCACGCCCGTGGAGCTGGAATCTTATCTTCGCACGGTGCAGGACTGGATCATCCGTCCGCAATTGCGCACCGTGCCGGGCGTCGCCGGCGTCGATTCGCTCGGCGGCTATGTGCGCCAATATCACGTGCAGCCCGACCCGGCAAAACTCATGTCGCTCGGCCTGTCTTTCGGCGATCTCGCCGCGACGATCGAGAAGAACAATGTGAGTCGCGGCGCCGGCTATGTCGAGCGCAATGGCGAGGGGCTGGTCGTGCGCAGCGGCGGGCGGCTGGAGACGGTCGAGGACATCGGCAATGTCGTCGCGACGACGCGCAATGGCGTGCCGGTGCGCGTGCGCGACATCGCCGCCGTGTCCATCGGCAAGGAGCTGCGCACCGGGTCGGCCAGTCTGAATGGCGAGGAAGTCGTCATCGGCACGGCCTTGATGCTCATCGGCGCGAACAGCCGCACCGTCTCCGCGGCCGTCGACGAGCGGATGAAGACGATCGTCAAATCCCTGCCGCCGGGCGTCGAGGTCAAGACCATCCTCAACCGCACGCTGCTCGTCGACGCGACGATCAAGACGGTCGCCAAGAATTTGATCGAGGGCGCGGCGCTCGTCATTCTCGTGCTGTTCGTCATGCTCGGCAATTTCCGGGCGGCGCTGGTGACGGCGACCGTCATCCCGGTGACGATGCTGTTCCTGGCGATCGGCATGTATGTCTTCAAGATCAGCGCCAATCTGATGAGTCTCGGCGCGCTGGATTTCGGCCTCATCGCCGACGGCGCGATCATCGTGGCGGAAAACAGCCTGCGCCGCCTCTCCGAGCGCCAGCACGCCGCCGGGCGCCCGCTCACGACGGACGAACGGCTCGACACGGTCATCGACTCAGCGGTCGAAATGCGGCGGCCGACGGTCTACGGCCAGTCGATCATCATCCTCGTCTATCTGCCGATCCTGAGTTTCTCGGGGGTCGAGGGCAAGATGTTCCACCCTATGGCGATGACGGTGATCATCGCGCTGTTGTCGGAATTTTTCCTCTCGCTCACCTTTTTCCCCGCGATGATCGCGCTCTTCGTCTCGGGCCAGGGCGAGGAAGGCGAGAACAGGATCGTGCGCGCCCTCAAGCGCGCCTATGAACCGCTCCTGCGCTGGGCGATGGACGCGCCGGTGAAGGTCATGACCATCGGCGCCGGCTCCTTCGCCATCGCGGTTCTCCTTTATATGAGTCTCGGCCAGGAGTTCGTGCCGAAGCTCGACGAGAAGAATCTCGCCATGCAGGCGAACCGCATCCCCAGCACGTCGCTCACCCAGTCGCAGGCGATGCAGCTCGATCTGGAAAACGCCATCCGCAAGCTGCCGCAGGTCGATTACGTCTTCTCCAAGACCGGCACGGCGGATATCGCCACCGATCCGATGCCGCCGAATCTGACCGACACCTTCATCATGCTGAAGCCGGAGGACCAGTGGCCGGACCCGGGTCTCGCCAAGGACAGGCTGATCGACGACATAACGGAGAAGATCGCGGAGCTTCCCGGCAACGCCTATGAGTTCTCGCAGCCGATCCAGTTGCGCTTCAACGAGCTGCTTGCGGGCGTGCGCGGCGACATAGCCGTCAAGGTGTTCGGCGAGGACTTCGACGCCATGCTGAAAGCGGCCAATCACATCGCCGCCATTTTGCGCGCGACGCCCGGCGCCGAAGACGTAAAGGTCGAGCAGGTGACCGGCCTGCCGGTTCTCGACATCAAGGTCGACAAGGGCGCCATCGCCCGTTACGGCCTCAGCCTCGGCGCCGTGCAGGACACGATCGGCGCGGCGATCGGCGGCGAGCCCGCGGGGATGATCTTCGAGGGCGATCGGCGCTTCCCGATCTTCGTGCGGCTCGGCGACAATCTGCGCGAAAACGCCGCCGCGCTCGAAACCATCCCCGTTTCCCTGCCGCCCGACGCGCAGGGCCATGTCGCGACCGTGCAGCTCAGGCAACTGGCGAGCTTCTCGACCATCGACGGCCAAAACCAGATTTCCCGCGAGAACGGCAAGCGGCGCGTCGTGGTGAGCGCAAATGTCCGCGGGCGCGACATCGCCTCGGTCGTGAATGAGGCGCGGGCCAAGGTCGACGCCAAGGTTCGGATCCCTCCCGGCTATTGGATTGAATGGGGCGGACAGTTCGAGAATCTCGCGGCGGCGCGCGCGCGGCTGATGATCGTCGTGCCGGTCTGCTTCTTCATGATCTTCCTCTTGCTCTATTCGGCGCTGGGCTCGGCGCGCGACGCGGCGCTCGTCTTCACCGCCGTGCCGCTGGCGCTCGTCGGCGGCGTGCTGGCGCTGTGGCTGCGCGGCATGCCCATGTCGGTGTCGGCGGCGGTGGGCTTCATCGCGCTCTCCGGCGTCGCCGTGCTCAACGGCCTCGTCATGCGCACCTATATTCACCAGCTCATGGTGAGCGGCGTGCCAGAGCGCGACGCCATCTTCAGGGGCGCGATGACGCGTCTGCGCCCGGTCGTGATGACGGCGCTCGTCGCCTCGCTCGGCTTCGTGCCCATGGCGCTCGCGACGTCGACGGGCGCCGAGGTGCAGCGGCCGATCGCGACGGTGGTGATCGGGGGGCTGATCAGCGCGACGCTGCTGACGCTCCTCGTGCTGCCGGCGCTTTACGCCTTCTTCGGCGAGGATGAAGCGGCGCTTTCGGCGGCGCGGGAAAGGGAGGCCGTTTGAGACGCGCGCGCGGCGTTCTTCTCGTCGCTTTTTGCGCTTTCGCGCCCGGCCTTTGCGCCGAGACGCTGAACGGCGCGCTGCTGCGCGCCTATCACATCAGCCCGGTCATCAATTCCAGCCGCGCCGGCGTGCGCGCGCTCGACGAGAAAGTTCCGCAGGCGCTTTCCGGCATGCGGCCGCGCGCCAACGCCGGCGCCTTTCTCGGCGTGCAGCGTAACAGAAGCGTGCAGATACAGAACGAAATCGATCTCCTCGATCCGACGCTCCAAGGACCCGTCAAAAGCGTTCAGAGCGGGGGCAGCACGCCGCGCGCCGCAAACATCACGGTCGAGCAGCCGGTGTTCGACGGCTTCAAGGCGTTCAACGCCACACGCATGGCGGAAACAAACGTTTTCGCCGGCCGCGCGCGGCTTCGGCTCACCGAACAGCGCGTCCTGTTCAACGCCGCCTCGGCCTATATGAATGTGTTGCGCGAAACGGCCGCGCTCCGCTTGCAGGAAAACAATGTCGCCGTGCTGGCCGAGCAATTGCGCCAGACCCGCGAGCGCTATGTCGCAGGGCAGATCACCTTGACCGACATCGCCCAGGCCGAGGCGCGGCTCGCCGCCGGGCAAGCCCTCGTCGGCCAGGCGCGCGCGGCCCTCGATGCGGCGATCGGCGCCTATCGCCAGACCATCGGCGACGAGCCCAAGAAACTCGCGCCTGGCGCGCCGGTCGACAGTCTGATCCCGAAAACGCGCGAAGAAGCCGAGCGCATCGCGCAGGCCGAACATCCGGTCATTCTCGCCGCGCTGCATGACGCCGACGCCGCCGACCTCGACATCAAGGTGATCGAGGCGGATTTCATGCCCAAGCTCTCCCTCGTCGGCAATCTCTTCACCCAGACGGACGTCGCGGGCGTTTACAATCGCAATATCGGGGCGTCTCTCGGCGGGCGTCTCAATGTGCCGCTATACGAAGGCGGCCTGACCTCCGCGCAGGTGCGCGAAGCGAAAGAGGTCGCCGGCCAGAGGCGGCTCGACGCCGATGTGGCGCGGGCCGACGTTCTTGCGCTGGTGCGCGCCAATTGGGGGGCGCTGCAGGCGGCGAAAACCCAGATCAGCGCGGCGCAAACCCAGATCGCCGCGGCCGAGCGCGCCCTTTACGGCGTGCGCGAGGAAGCCAAGGCCGGCCAGCGCACGACGCTCGAGATCCTCAACGCCCAGCAGGAGCTGCTCAACGCGCGCATCAGCCTGGTTTTCGCGCAGCGTGAAAGGGTCGTCGCGTCCTACGCGGTCCTGTCCGCCATGGGGCGGCTTTCGACCGAAACGCTCGGCCTCGTCGACGCGCCCTATGACCCCGCCATCCATTTCGAGCAGGTCAAGGGACTGTGGGGCGGGATCGAAACTCCGGACGGCGCGCGCTGAAGACTTTTGTCAAAAGACAATCTACTCTCCCGCGCCAATCGCCGCAAAAAGGCGACGCAACAAAAGAGGAAACCCATGCGAGGCGCATTAGTGAAATTCTTTTCCCTGTCGCTCGCCGCGGCGTCGCTCGCCGCCGGTCCGGCGCAGGCCATCTGCTGGCTCGGCTGCGGCGATCCAACCGAAGCTCACGCCCGGAAGATTTTCGAAAATCTCCTGCCGCAGCGCTTCGACAAGCCCGGCAAAATTCTCGAATTCAAGCAGACGATGTCCGAGCCGCTCGAAATGCACGCGACCGGCGAGAAGGGCTATGAGATTTTCTTTACCGCCAAAGTGCAGTTCCCCGAAGGCGCGAACCTCGACTGTAAGCCGGACGACGCCGGCAAGTTCAAGGAGGGCTGCTCGCCGAGCAAGCATTTCGTGACGGCGCCGCGCCAGTCGGATCCCAAGGGCAAGCAATATGTCGCGCCGGGCGAAACGGTGGCCTTCGACGAGGAATATCGCTTCTATGAAGACCCGAACGGCTGGAAAGGCCCGGACGGCAACGTCTATCGGCAGTAGCCAAAAAATTATGGGCGCGCAGATCCTGCGCGCCCCCTGATTTGCCTGAACCTCTCTTCGAAAAAGAGGCCTCGCCAGCCTTACTTCAGCAGGCTGTTGTTCTGCGAGCAGCCGGCCTTCTCGTTGCAGGCTTCGAAAGCGGCGCGGAGCTCGGTCTTGTTGGCGCCGTAGTTCTGGGCGCGGGCGAGATACTCATCGTAGCACTTGGACGCCGCCGCGGCCTGCTTGTCGTCGTCGGCCTTGCGGGTGTCGCAATCGGCGAAGGCCGGGGTCATCATGCCGGCAAACAGGGCCGCCGTCGCGACAAAGGCGAATTTGTTCATTTTTGCGCTTCCTCTTCTCTTCCAATTTTTCAGGTTTTTCGCTCGCGCTGGCGTAGAACCCTCCCGCCGATAACAGTGACGGCCCCTCATAGCGCGTGAAGCGGGCGAACACTGGGGGAAGAAAGGCCCTGTGTCAATCGCATGTCATCCGCCCAACCGGCGACGCGTCGAGGCCCCCTCGCTCGTCGACCTATCGGCTTTCCTTTGAAATCACTTGCGAATAGCGCGTCCCCGCCGCTTCGCGCCCCTCCGTGCGGCGGCCCGCAGCTGCAAAAAAATAGAGGCGCGCCAAATGACGCGCCCCCTGACGTCCTTGGCAAAAATGCGTGGTCTCAAAGGCCCTTCGAGTTCTGCGGGCAGCCGCACTTCTCGTCGCAGGCCTTCTTGTTCTCCTTTACTTTTGACATGTCGGCGGTCCAGCCCTGCTGGTCCTTCAGATACTGGTCTTCGCACTTCGAGGCGCAAACGGCCTGATCATCTTCCGCGTGGGTGTCGCAGCTCGCGAATGCCGGCGCGGTCATCGCCGCAAAGAGAGCGACCGCCGTGGCGATGGAGAACTTCTTCATCCTGACGTTTCCTCTTTCTTCTCGAATTTTTTCTTTGTTTTCGTCTCTCGCGCATGCAGTCGGCGCCGCCGTGGCCGGCGGCGCAAGCTCCCACGCTCGAGCCTTTAGAAAAATGTCGCAAGGAAACTCGGCCGTCAACGCGCCTGACCGGCGCGTTACGAGGCAAGATGTCGCAGGACGTAGGGCAAGATGCCGCCGTTTTTGAAGTATTCCAATTCGTCCAGCGTATCGATGCGCAACAGCAGCGGCGTCGAGACCACTTTCCCGTCGGGGAACGTGATTTCCGCAACCAGCGTCTGACGCGGCGCCAGTCCGGACTCGAGGCCGTGAATGGCGACCGTTTCTTCGCCGCTGAGGCCGAGCGTCGACCAGCTCGTTCCCGCTTCGAACGTGAGCGGCAGGACGCCCATGCCGACGAGATTGGAGCGATGGATGCGTTCGAAGCTCTGGGCGATCACGGCGCGCACGCCCAAAAGCGCCGTGCCTTTCGCCGCCCAGTCGCGCGACGAGCCATTGCCATATTCAGCGCCCGCGAAGACCACGAGCGGCGCGCCCGCCTGCTTATAACGCATGGCGGCGTCGTAGATCGAAAGCGTCTCGCCGCCGGGATAGTATTTGGTGAGGCCGCCCTCGGGCACGACGCCGTCGGCGCCCTTCATCATGTGGTTCTTGATGCGGATATTGGCGAAGGTGCCGCGCATCATGACTTCGTGATTGCCGCGCCGCGTGCCGTATTGATTGAAGTCGGCCGGCGCGACGCCATTGTCGATGAGCCATTTGCCCGCCGGCGAAGAGGCCTTGATCGAGCCGGCCGGAGAAATGTGGTCGGTGGTGATCTTGTCGCCGAAGAGCGCGAGGACGCGTGCGCCGACGATGTCGGTCACGGGCTTGGGCTCCTTCGTCAGGCCGACGAAATAAGGCGGGTTGCGCACATAGGTGGACTTGTCGTCCCAGCCGTAGGTCTCGCCGGCGGGCGCGGCGACCGCGCGCCAATGTTCGTCGCCGGCGAACACATTGGCGTAGGTGTCGCGGAACAGGTCGCGCGTCACATTCTCTTGGATGAAGGCGTCGATCTCGGCGTTCGTGGGCCAGATATCGCGCAGGTAAACGGGCTTGCCGTCCGATCCCGCGCCGAGCGGCTCCTTGGTCAGATCGATCGCCACGGTGCCGGCGAGCGCGAAGGCGACGACGAGCGGCGGCGAGGCGAGGTAATTCGCCTGCACGTCCGGATTGACGCGCCCCTCGAAATTGCGGTTGCCCGAGAGCACCGAGGCGGCCACGAGATCGTGGTCGTTGACGGTCTTGGAAATATGGGCCGGCAGCGGGCCGGAATTGCCGATGCAGGTCGTGCAGCCGAAGCCCACGAGATTGAAGCCCAGTTCGTCGAGCGATTTCTGCAGTCCCGACCGTTCGAGATACTGCCCGACGACCTGGCTGCCCGGCGCCGTGGAGGTTTTCACCCAGGGCTTCACCTTGAGGCCCTTGGCCACGGCGTTGCGCGCGAGCAGGCCCGCGCCGATCAGCACGCTCGGATTGGAGGTGTTGGTGCAGGAGGTGATGGCGGCGATGACGACGTCGCCATGGCCGAGGTCGAAATTCGTCCCGTCGACCTTGTGGCGCGGCCCCAGCCCGCCGTCCTTCTTGTATTCGCCGGCGAGGGCGGTCTCGAAGGCCTTGCCGACCTCTTCGAGCGGCACGCGCCCTTCGGGACGCTTGGGCCCGGCGAGAGAGGGCGTCACATCGGCGAGATCGAGGGCGAGGGTGTCGGTGAATTCGGGATCGGGCGCGGCGGAGCTGCGCAACATGCCCTGCGCCTGCGTATAGGCCTCGATCAGCGCGATGCGCTCGGCGGCGCGGCCCGAGGTGTTGAGATAGGCGAGCGTTTCGGCGTCGACCGGGAAGAAGCCGCAGGTGGCGCCATATTCCGGCGCCATATTGGCGATGGTCGCGCGGTCGGCGAGCGAGAGGTGATTGAGCCCCTCGCCGTAGAACTCCACGAACTTGCCGACCACGCCCTTTTTGCGCAGCATTTGCGTGACGGTGAGCACCACATCCGTGGCCGTGACGCCCTCCTTGGGCGCGCCTGTCACCTTGAAGCCGATGACTTCGGGCGCGAGCATAGACAGCGGCTGGCCGAGCATGGCGGCCTCGGCCTCGATGCCGCCGACGCCCCAGCCGAGCACGGCGAGGCCGTTGACCATGGTCGTATGCGAATCCGTGCCGACGAGCGTGTCGGGATAGGCGACTTCGACTGCAGCGCCGTCAGCCTGCTCGGTCCGGGTCCAGATCGTTTGGGCGAGATACTCCAGGTTCACCTGATGGCAGATGCCGGTGCCCGGCGGCACGACGCGGAAATTGTCGAAGGCCGACTGGCCCCATTTCAGGAAGCGGTAGCGCTCGCCGTTGCGCTCATATTCGAGCTCGACGTTCTTGGCGAAGGCCTTGGGGCTTCCGAATTCGTCGACGATGACCGAATGGTCGATGACGAGGTCGACTGGCACCAGCGGATTGATTTTCTGCGCATCGCCGCCGAGCGCGACAAATGCGTCGCGCATCGCCGCGAGATCGACCACGGCCGGGACGCCGGTGAAGTCCTGCATGAGCACGCGGGCCGGGCTGAAGGCGATCTCGCGCTCGGTCTTGCCCTTTTCGCTCAGCCATTTGGCGAAGGAGAGGATCGTGTCCTTCGTCACCCATCGACCGTCCTCGTGGCGCAGCAGATTTTCGAGCACGACCTTGAGCGAGTAGGGAAGCTTCGAGACCCCGGGAAGGCCGTTCGCCTCCGCCGCCTTCAAGGAAAAATAGTCATAGGTTTTATCCCCCACGACGAGTTTCTGGCGGGATTTGAAACTATCGACGGATGTCATGGGAAAGATCCTTGAAGACTGAAAGGCTGAAGCGCGCCTTTCTAGGAAATTCCGTGCCATGCGCACAAGGCGCGTCGTGTGACAAAGATAGGTCAGTGACGCCGTTCGCCACGCAGCGGCTGCTCCTCCATGCGCGCCATGAACAGAAAAGAAAGCGCCATGCAGACCGCAAGCGCCGCAAAAACCAGACGGAAACTCCCCGAAAGCCGTAAAAGCTCTTCGGGCGACAGCCGCGCTTCCGCGATATAGGCCGCCCGCCCGCCGCCGAGCGCCAGCGCGCCGAACAGCGCAACGACGACCGCCGCGCCGAGCTGGCGGAAAAACTGCGTCGTCGCCGTCGCAGTGCCTAAATCTCGGGCAAGCACCGCGTTCTGCACCGAGACGGTGGCGACCGGCAGCATCGCGCCGACGCCGAAATTGACGACGAACAGCAAGGCGTTGAGCGTGACGAAGGAGACGCTGTCGACCTTCCAGGCGGCGATGGCCGCCGCAAGCGCCCCGACGCCCAGCCCGATGAGCGGCATGACCTTGTAATGGGCGACGACGCCCATGAGCCGCCCCGAAAGGGTCGCCCCGGCGACGGTCGCGATCATCAGCGGGATGAGCGCCAGGCCTGAATCATGTGCGCTGAGGCCGATCGCCACCTCGTAGTAGATTGGCATCACCACCGAGAGCCCGACGAAGCCGCCGAGCCCCAAGGAACTCGAGGCGATGGCGTCGCGCACGATCCGAAGGCTCAACACGCGCAGCGGAATCAGCGGCTCCTCGGCGACGCGCGTGCGCCAGGAAAAGAGCGCCCAGAACAGGGCCGAAAGCGCGAGGAGCCCGAGGATCGGGGCCGAGGCCCAGGGGTAGCGCGTCCCGCCCCAGCCGAGGGCCAGCGCCAGCGCCCCGGACGCAACCACGAGACAGGCCGCGCCGGCATAATCGACCCGATGGGGATGGCGCCGCTCGGGCAGGCGTTTGAGGCGCGAATTGGTGATGAGAAGCGCGGCCACGCCGAGCGGCACGTTGATCCAGAAAATCAAAGACCAGTGCAGATATTGCGCAAAAAATCCGCCGAGCGCCGGGCCGGCGATGCTGGAGGTGACGAAGACGGCCGCGAAATAGGTCTGGTAGCGGCCGCGTTCGCGGGGGGAGACGAGGTCGGCGACGATGGTTTGCGCCAGCGCGATGAGACCGCCGCCGCCCAGCCCCTGCACCAGACGCGCGGCGGCGAGCGCCGCAATGCTCGGCGCCAGCGCGCAGGCGACCGAGCCGACGATGAAGGTCGCGACGCCGATCAAGAGCACGATCCGGCGGCCGTAAACGTCGGCGAATTTGCCATAGAGCGGCGTGACCACCGTCGCGGCGACGAGATAGGCGGTGACGATCCAGGGCAGGTTCTGCGGCTCGCCGAGATCGACGCCGATGGTCGGCAAAGCGGTCACGACGATGGTCTGGTCCATCGCGGAAAGCAGCATGGCGAGGCCGAGGCCGACCATGACCTGCCGCATTTCGGCGTGTTCCGGCGCGGCGGCGGCCGGCGATTCAACCTCGATCGGAGTCATGCTTCCGCTTCTAGCCGATCGAGACGCGCCGCGAAACGTCACGGCTCCCCCTTAAAGCGCGCTGCGACCCGCAAAAACGCATCCCTGTCCTCGACGTCCGCGAGCAGCGGACCGCCGGGGCCGCCCGCCGCGAGGGCGGCGAGCGTCGCGTCGCTTACGACCTTGCGGGGGGCGATCCGACGACGGCGGGCGATGGCGGCCCGTTCGGCCTCGAGCGCGCGAAGCAGGCGCAGCTGCGCGATTGTGAGGGCCCCGCCGAAGACTTGCCCCTCCGCCAGGGCCGGCTCGGGCGGCGTGGGGTCCGGCGTGGGCGCTTCCAAGGGCTCGGCCAAGGGTTCGGCCAAGGGCTCGGTCGAGGGTTCGGGGTCGGGCCCGGCCGAGACATGCAGAAGCCGGCTCTCGACCGCCGCGCGCCAGCCGCGCGCGCGCGACGCCAGCCGGCGCGGCCAGGCGAGCGGGCCGCCGCGGCAATGGTCGCAGGCGCCGCAGGGCGGGCTCGCTTCGCCGAATTCGGCGAGCAGCGTTTGGAACCGGCAGGACGGCGTCACGCAGAGCCGCGCCATGGCGCTTCGGCGCGCGTAGTCCGCGGCGGCCTGCTCGTCCGACGCGGCGATCTCCGGGACGCGCCAGCGCTGCGCCAGTTCGCGCGGATCGAAGAGGGCGAGCGCCCGGGCGGCCGCGCCGTCGCGGCCGGCGCGGCCGATCTCCTGATAATAGCCTTCGATCGAGGTCGGCAGATCGGCATGGACGACGAAGCGCACGTCCGGCTTGTCGACCCCCATGCCGAAGGCGATGGTCGCGACCATGACGACGCCCTTGCGCGTGAAAAACGCGTCCTGATGCGCGGCGCGCGTATAGGCGTCGAGGCCGGCGTGATAGGGCAGGGCGTCGAGGCCGATGCGCGCGAGATCGGCCGCCAGCGCGTCAGTCCGGCTGCGGGAGTTGCAATAGACGATCCCGCTGTCTCCCTTGCGCCCAATGAAGCGAAGGATCTGCTTCAAACCCGGCTGCCTGCGCGCGAAGGCGAGGGAGAGATTGGCCCGCGCGAAGGAGCGGACGAAAACCTCGGGGTCGCGGGAAAACAGCAGGCGGCGGATATCGGCGCGGGTGCGCGGCCCGGCCGTGGCGGTGACGGCGAGGACGGGCGCGCCGAGCTTCCGGGCGATGGCGCCGAGGTCGAGATAATCGGGGCGGAATTCGTGCCCCCAATGCGAGACGCAATGGGCTTCGTCCACAGCGAAGAGCCTGACGCGGTTTTTGCGCAGCAAATTCTGCGTCCCCTCCTGCGCCAGCCGCTCGGGCGCCGCGTAAAGAAGGCGGGCCTTGCCCGTCGAGACGGCGTCGAGGGCGGCGAGCGCCTCGGCGTCGTCTTGCGCCGAATGCAGCGCTACGGCGGGAACGCCCTTCTCGCTCAGCGCCCGCAACTGGTCGCGCATCAAGGCGATGAGCGGCGAGGCGACGACGACGAGGCCGGGCGCCGCCGCGGCGGGGAGCTGATAGAGCAGGGATTTGCCGGAGCCCGTCGGCATGACGGCGAGAACGTCGCGGCCCGCGAGCACGGCGGCGATCGGCTCCGCCTGGCCGGGGAGGAAGTCTGAAAAGCCGAAATTGCTGCGCAGCAATTCGCGCGCGGTCGGGTCCTTTTGCTGCGCAAAAAAGCCTGGGTCCGTCACGGCGCGGCGGCCAGAAGCGCCGTCGCGATCTCCGCCCACTCCGCGTCGAGGGGCGCGTTCTGCGGCGGGCGTCCGGCGCGCCCATACCAGTAGCGCGCGTTTGCGAGGTCGCCTTCCTTGCGGTGGAGATAGGCGTGGACCCACATGCTGTCTTTGTCGTCGCGCGTATCGACGCATTTATGCGCGCCGTCCCAGTCGCCCCGGGCGTCGAGCCAGAGGGCGCGCAGCGGCGCAGCGAGAGCCGGCGGGTCACGCGCGTCGAGCGACGCGCGAAAATCGGAGAGAGCGACCATGCGCGGGAGGTTCCTTCGTCCCGTCACTATGGCGCCTCTGAGCGCGGCGTCGAGGGCAAGGTTGACAATACGGCTTGGTCCCGGCCATCTGGCCCGGGAGAGACGCCAATGGTTGAAAGTCCCTGCAACAAGATTTGCACGCTCGACGCCAACCATATTTGCGTCGGCTGCGGCCGCTCGCGCGCCGAGATCGGCGCCTGGTCGCAGCTGTCCGACGCCGACAAGACGCGCGTCGTCGAGGAGGCGAAGAAGCGCCTTAAGGCGCTGGCCACGGGCAAGAAGGCCGAACAGGCTCCGGCGTGAGCCCTAGAGCTTCCCGCGCTCGGCTTTGCTGAAATTCGAGAGATCGCCCTCGGCCGCCGCGCGCCGGCGCCAGGAGCGGGCGATCGCCGGATATTTGATCTCCTTGCAGATGCGCGAGACCTGCTGGGTGAGTTTTCCCGACCCGCAGGCCGGGCACTGCGGCGTGTCGGACGAGCGCACCAAAGCCTCGAACTCGGCCTCGCAATCGTTACACGTATAGGCGTAGAGCGGCATGTTTCTCCTCGCGCAAAGGGACGTCGCGAGGGAGAAGCAAGGATTGTTCCTGTTGCCCGGCAGAGCAAAAACAAGGGTTTGAGTTAGGCCGGGGGCTGTCTGTCAGTTTTCCGACAGCCCTCCGCCGTCGGCCGGGCTTGTCCCGGCCGTCCTCGCCGAGACGCCTCGAGCGATGAGCGCTACAGGCCTCAATCCTCCGACAACCGTGTCTTCCCCGGCCCGTGCGGCTCGACGAGCGCGCCGAAGTCGTGCGGCTCCTTGCGCGCGCGGCGCAGCGCCGCGTCGAGGTAGAGGGTCATCGCGTCGATGTCGCCCTCATGGGTGCGGTGATTGATGATCGCCGCGCGGATCGCCGGGACGCCGTCGAGAATGGTGAGCGAAGGCGCCGCCTCGCCGCGCTCGTGCAGCTCCATCACGATCTCGCGGGCGAGCGAACCGTCGTCGTCGCCCTTCACGCCGAAGCAGACGATATTGAGCGCCGCCGGCGCGCGCATCATGAAATTCTCCGACTGCTCGATCCAGGCCTCGAGCCGCTGCGCCATGCGGCAGCATTGCTCCATGCATTCCGCGAGCTTCTTCGTGCCGAAGGTCTCGATCGTCATCCAGGCCTTGAGCGCCCTGAAGCCCCGCGAGAGATCGGGCCCGAGGTCGCAGGGCCAGGTGTCGCCGGCGGCGAGGCCGCGCGGCGCGCGCGACAGATAGGCTGCGTTGGCGGCGAAGGCGCGCTTGTGCGCCTTGGGGTCGCGGACCAGGAAAAAGCCCGCGTCATAGGGCACATGCAGCCATTTGTGGAAGTCGAAGGCGACGCTGTCCGCCCGCTCCAGCCCCTTCACGAGCGGCTTGAGCTTTGGCGACAAGGCCGCGAGCGCGCCGAAGGCCCCGTCGACGTGAAACCACATGTCCTCCGTATGCGCGACGTCGGCGAGCCGGTCGAGCGGATCGATCGCGCCGGTATCGACCGTCCCCGCCGTGCCGACGATGAGGAAGGGCCGAAAGCCCGCCGCGCGGTCGGCGGCGATGGCGTGGCGCAGGGCGCTCACCTTCATGCGGCGATTGGCGTCCGACGGAATGAGCCGAAGATGCCGGGCGCCGAGCCCCGCGAGCTCCATGGCCTGCCGCACGCAGTTGTGCACTTCGCGCGAGGCGTAGGCGATGAGCTGTCCGCGCTGCGCGCAAAGCCCGTTCAGCCGCACGTCGCGGTCGCCGTAGGCCTGGTCGCGGGCGACGAGCAGCGACAGGAAATTGGCCATGGACGTGCCGGTGACGAAAATGCCGGAGGCGTCGGCTGGAAAGCCGAAGGCCTCGGCCATCCATTTGGCGATCTGACGCTCGACGTCGATGGCGATGTGATTGCGGCCGCCGCAATTGGAATTCATCCCGGCGGCGAGCATTTCGGCGATCATGCCGACCGGCGTGCCCGCCCCCTGCACCCAGCCCATGAACATGGGATGGATGTTGCCCGTCGCGAAAGGCTTGATATAGCGCTCGAAATCCTCGAGCACGGCCGAGAAGTCGCGGCCCTCGGCGGGAAGCGCGCGGTCGAAGCGCGCCTTGGCCTTCGCTGAGGGCGGCGTCCAGACCGGGCGGCTGCGCAGGTCGCGCAGATAGTCGATCATGGAATCGAGCGCGCGATGGCTCTCGGCGCGAAACGCCTCCCAATCCTCGGGGTCGAGATCGACCGGCTTGGTCATGTCGCGGCGCTCGCGCGCCGGGGCGGCGGCGCAAAGGCGGTGATTTCGGGCATGCGCCGCGCGTCTCCCGGCGGGTTCAACGGCACTGCCAATAGCCGCCATGCCCCCGGCGCGCAACCTTGGTCAGCGCGCCAGTGTGACGCGGACGGAGCCGACGCCCGCGATCTCCCCTTCCGCGACGTCGCCCGGCTGCAGCGCGCCGACGCCCGGCGGCGTGCCGGTGAAAATCAGGTCGCCCGCCGCGAGCGTCACTTGCGCCGACAGCGCGGCGATGATCTGCGGCACGCCCCAGATCATGTCGGAGAGGTCGCCGTTCTGTCTGGGCGCGCCATTGACCGAAAGCGCGATGCGGCCTTGCGACGGATGGCCGATTTCGGCCGCCTTCCGGATCGCGCCGACGGGGGCGGAATTGTCGAAGCCCTTGGACATGTCCCAGGGCCGGCCGGCCTTGCGCGCCTCTGTCTGCAGATCGCGGCGGGTGAGGTCGATCCCCGCGGCGTAGCCGAAGACGCAGGCGAGGGCGCGTTCCGGCGCGATGTCCGCGCCGCCCGCATGGAGCGCGATGACCAGCTCGATCTCGTGATGGAGATTATGGGTGAGGCTCGGGAAGGGGATGGTCGCGCCGTCGGCGACGACCGCGTCGGCGGGCTTGGCGAAGAAGAAGGGCGGCTCCGCGCCCGGCTCCTTCCCCATCTCGCGCGCGTGTTCGGCGTAATTCAGGGCGACGCAGAAGATCCGGCGGACGGGGAACAGGCGCGTCTCACCGGCGATGGCGACAGCGGGGCGCGGCGGCGGCGGGAAGACGTATTCGGGATGGGGCATCGGGTCTCAACCTTCAACACAATTGGCGTGGAGAATATTGACGACAAACGAAGCCAAAAGCCGGCAGCGACGACCCGGGCCCCCGGAGCCCGCGGTCCTCAGCCGAGCGCCGCCGGATCGAAGCTGCGGAACGTCGCGCAGAATTCGCACGTGACGCCGATGCGGCCGTCATCGCCCACCATCTCGGCGCGCTCATCGTCGGAGAAGCTTTTCAGGAGCCGCTCGATGCGCTCCTCGGAGCAGCGGCAGAACTCTTCGAGCGGCCGCTCGTTGAAGACCTTGACGCCGCGCTCGTGAAAGAGGCGGAACAGCAGCCGTTCGCCCGAGAGCGACGGGTCGACGAGTTCATGGTCTTCGAGCGTGCCGGCGAGCGCCTGTCCTTCGAGCCAGGCGTCGTCTTCCTCCTGGTCCGCTCCGGCGTCGCGATCGGGCGCGTCGCCGGGCGGCAGGTCCGGCCGGCGCGCGCCGGCGATGGGAAGATATTGCAAAAGCAGCCCGCCGGCGCGCCAGCTGCGCCCCTGCGGCGTGACGACTTCGCCGACGGCGAGGCGCACAAAGGAAGGAATCTGCTCCGACTGGCGGAAATAAGTATGCGCGGCCTCCGCGAGGCTCTCGCCTTCGAGCGGCACGACGCCCTGATAGCGGGCCGCGTCCTCCTCGCGCTCGATGGTCAAGGCGAGATGGCCGCGCCCGAGCAGGGCGGCGGGGGCGGGGTCGTCGATCTCGCCGAGACGCGCGACGTCGTAGCGGGCGAAGCCGCGCAGCTTCCCCGGCGCGTCATAATCCACGACGAGCATGTCGACGGGGCCGTCGCTGCGGGTCTGGAGCTGGAAGCGGCCGTGCGATTCGAGGATCGAACCGAGCAGCGCGGCCAGCGCCAGCGCCTCGCCGAGCAACCGCGCCACCTGCGGGGGGTAGTCATAGTGGCCGAGGATGGCGTCGACCGTCGGTCCAAGCCGCACCAGTCGTCCGCGCAGGTCGAGCGCCTCGACCGCGAAGGGCGTGACGCGATCGTCCCGCGCCTCGCCCGAAACCAGCCGGCTCGGCGCCTCCTGCATCAGGCGACGCCCGGCGCGAGGCACCAGGCCAGCACGCCTTTCTGGGCGTGCAGCCGGTTTTCGGCTTCGTCGAAGACGACGGACTGCGGGCCGTCCATCACCTCGTCGGTGACTTCCTCGCCGCGGTGGGCAGGCAGGCAATGCATGAAAATGGCGTCCTTGGCGGCGTCGCGCATGAGTTTGGCGTCCACCTGATATGGCGCAAGAACCTGGCGGCGGAAGTCCTCGTCGGCGTCGCCCATGGAGACCCAGCAATCGGTGATCACCGCCTGCGCGCCGTCGACGGCGGCGCGCGGGTCGCGCATCACGTTCAACGCCGCGCCTTCGGCCTTCGCCCAGTCGACGAGGCTTTGCGGGGGCGTGAATTCCGCCGGCGTCGCCACATTGATCGTGAATCCGAAACGGGCGGCCGCGTGCACCCAGCTCGCCAGCACATTGTTGGAGTCGCCGACCCAGGCCACGGTGCGGCCGTCGATCGGTCCCAGATGCTCCTCGAAGGTGAGCAGGTCCGCCATGATCTGGCAGGGGTGGGAGCGCTTGGTCAGGCCGTTGATGACCGGAATGGCGGCGTGGCGCGCGAGCTCGGTCAGATCCTCATGCGACAGGATGCGGATCATGACGGCGTCGGCGAAACGCGACAGCACGCGCGCCGTGTCGGCGATGCTCTCGCCGCGGCCGAGCTGCATCTCGCCGCCCGTCAGCATGATCGACTCGCCGCCGAGATCGCGCATGGCGATGTCGAAGGAGACGCGCGTGCGCGTCGACGGCTTGTCGAAGATCATCGCCAGATATTTGCCGGCGAGCGGGCGCTCCGCCGGCGGCGCGCCCTTGACGCGCTTCGCCTTCAGCGACTTGGCGAGATCGAGGATATGGCGCAGATCGTCGCGGGTGAAATCGCAAATATCGAGAAAATGACGCGGCCGCGTCAGCGTGTGCGCGGTCATCACGCCGCTCCCAACTGCTTGGCCGGCGTCGCCAGACGCACGCAGGCGCGCTCGAGGCGCGCCGCGGCCTCGACGATATGCGTCTCGTCGATGATGAGCGGCGGCAACAGCCGCACGACATTGTCGCCGGCAAGAACGGTCAGCAGCCCTTCGGCCCGCGCGGCGGCGGCGAAATCGCCATTGGGCCCGCGCGTCTTCACGCCGAACATCAGCCCCTCGCCGCGCACCGTCTCGATGATCGCCGGATAGCGGTCGTTGAGCTCGGCGAGCCGCTGGCGCAGGAGCGCGCCGAGGCGCGCGACGCGCGGCAGAAAGCCTTCGGCCAGCACCACGTCGAGAACCGCGCCGCCGACGGCGGCCGCCAGCGGATTGCCGCCGAAGGTCGAGCCGTGCGCGCCGAGCGTCATGCCCTTGGCGGCTTCGCGCGTCGCGAGACAGGCGCCGATCGGAAAGCCGCCGCCGAGGCCCTTGGCGAGCGCCACGATGTCCGGCGCTACGCCGGCGTGTTCGCAGGCGAGGAATTTGCCGGTGCGGCCGACGCCGCACTGCACCTCGTCGAGAACCAGCAGCAGGCCGCGCGCGTCGCAGAGGGCGCGCAGTTTTTTCAGGAATTCGGCGGGAAAGACCCGCAGCCCGCCCTCGCCCTGGACGGGTTCGAGCAAAACGCCGGCGGTTTCGTCCGAAATCGCGGATTCGAGCGCGTCGAAGTCCGCGAAGGGAATTTGATCGAAGCCGTCGACCGGCGGGCCGAAACCCTCGAGATATTTGGGATTGCCGCCGGCGGCGATGGTCGCCAGCGTCCGGCCGTGAAAGGCCCCTTCGAAAGTAATCAGCCGATAGCGCTCAGGCGCGCCATTGGCGGCGTGATATTTTCGCGCCGTCTTGATGGCGCACTCCACGGCTTCGGCGCCGGAATTGGCGAAGAAAACCACATCGGCGAAGGTGGCGTCGACGAGGCGCTGCGCCAGCCGCTCGGCCTGCGGGATGCGGTAGAGGTTCGAGACATGCCAGGGCTTCTCGGCCGCCGCCTTCAGCGTCGCGACCAGATGCGGATGCTCATGGCCGAGCGACAGGACCGCGACGCCGGAAGCGAAATCCAGGTAACGGTCGCCGTTCTCAGCGAAGAGCCATGGGCCTTCGCCCCCCGTGAAGGCGATATCGGCCCGCGCATAGGTCGGATAGAGCGCAGAAGTCAACGTCAAGCTCCAAGCCCTCGGGAGCGGCCCGCGGCCGGACCCCAAAAACAAAGCGCCGCCCTTTTTGAGGGCGGCAATCCGAGACTTTGATTTTATGCGCGCGGGCGGCTTCGGTCAAATCCTGCCGCAGGGGCGAGGCCTTGCCTGGGCCGGAGACTTTACAGTCGATTTTCCTCGAAAAAAGCGCGCAAGTGAGTCGCCTGGGCCACACCGGCGCGCGAAAGCGCATGAAAGCCTGTTGAGAACGCCCCCTTCTGCTTGCCAGCGACTCGGACCCGTGATTCAAAAGGATGGTCAGTTTTCGCCGTTGCGGACGCGTTTTTCAAAGCCGCAGGGCGCTTCTCGAGTCTCGATGCGCGTCTCATCGCCGCCGGAGATCCCGGCGCAGCGACGGATGGTGGATTCCGTCGGCGGCGCGTTCGAATCGACCGCTTGGAGGTCAAATTATGTCTTGGACCGAGGAAAGAGTCGATCTGTTGCGCAAGCTTTGGAGCGACGGCCTCAGCGCGAGCCAGGTGGCCGCCGAGCTGGGCCCCGGCATCACGCGCAACGCGGTCATTGGCAAGATTCACCGCCTCGGCCTCGCCGAACGCGCCAAGACAGCGGCCGCGCAGCGCCCGCGCGCGGCGAAGGGGACGGCCCGCCAGCCGGCGACCGCCCCGGTCGTCGCCGCGCCGCGCGCCGGGGGCCACGCGGTCCATGGCAATGTCGCCCTGGCCTTTGCGCCGCAGGCCATGGTCGTCGCCCGCGTCGCGCCGGAGGCCGAGGAGGTCGTCATTCCCATGTCGGAGCGCGTCACGCTGATGGAGTTGCGCGAATCCATGTGCCGCTGGCCGATGGGCGATCCGACGACGCCGGATTTCCGCTTCTGCGGGGCGAAGTCGCCGATCGGCGCCGGCCCCTATTGCGCCCATCATGCGCGCGTCGCCTATCAGCCGGCGCAGGATCGCCGCCGCGCCCGCGATCTCAAGGCCCCGCGCTTCGCGTAATCCTTCCCGAGTTCGGCGGTCCGGCCTTCACTCGCGGCCGAAGGTCTCGTCGAAGGAATAGCCCGAACCGCGCACGGTGCGGATCGGATCCTTCTCCCGCCCGCGGATGAGCGCCTTGCGCAGGCGCCCGACATGGACGTCGACCGTGCGCTCGTCGATTTCAGCCGACATGCCCCAGACGCTGTCGAGCAACTGCGCCCGCGTGAACACGCGGCCGGGCTTCTCCATCAGATATTCCAGCAGGCGGAACTCGGTCGGGCCGAGATGGATCTCGCGGCCCGAGCGGCGCACCCGACGCGTTTCGCGGTCGAGGTCGATGTCCCCCGCCGTCAGCCGCGAGGCGACGCGCTCCGGCCGGGCGCGTCGCAACAGCGCGCGCACGCGGGCCATCAGTTCGGGCGTCGAGAAGGGCTTCACGACATAGTCGTCCGCGCCGACCGACAGGCCCCGCACGCGTTCGCCCTCTTCGCCGCGCGCGGTCAGCATGATGATCGGCATGTCGCGGGCGACGTCGCGGGCGCGCAGCCGCCGGCAGATTTCGAGACCCGAGACGCCGGGCAGCATCCAGTCGAGCAGCAGAAGGTCGGGCGGCGATTCCGCAATGCGCAGTTCCGCCTCGTCGCCATTGTCGACATGCTCGACCTGATAGCCTTCAGCTTCGAGATTATAGACGAGCAGCGTGGCGAGCGGGACCTCGTCCTCGACAACGAGAATGCGCGGCGGGCGATCGGCCCGGCCTTCGCGGGGAAGGGTTTGAATAATGGTTTCGTTCATTGCGCGACGTCTTGTTCCGATCCGCGGAGGCCGATGCGGGATTTCGGCCGCTCCATCGGCAGGCTTTCGCCGGTGGCGAGATAGACGACCGTCTCCGAAATATTGGTCGTGTGGTCGCCGATGCGTTCGAGGTTCTTCGAGCAGAAGAGGAGATGCGTGCAAAAGGAGATGTTGCGCGGGTCCTCCATCATGAAGGTCAAGAGGTCGCGGAACACGCTGTCTTCCAGCGCGTCGAGATCGGCGTCGTTCTCCCACACCGCGCGGGCGCGCTCCACGTCGCGCAGCGCATAGGCGTCGAGCGCGTCCTTGAGCTGCGTCGCCGCGACCTCGTGCATCGACCGCAAGCCGACAATGGCGCGCGGCAGCCGCGCTTCGGTGGCGATCTTCAGCGTGCGCTTGGCGATGTTCTTCGCGAGATCGCCGATCCGCTCGATGTCGCCGGAAATGCGGATCGCGGCGATGCATTCGCGCAGATCGACCGCCAGAGGCTGGCGCCGCGCGATCGTCAGCACGGCGTTCTCTTCGATCTCGCGCTGGAGAATGTCGAGGCGCGCGTCGCTCGCGACGACGCGCTGGGCCAGGTCGACGTCGAGCATCGACAAAGCGTCCATGGCCTCCGCCAGCATCTTCTCGGCGACGCCGCCCATCTCGGAAATACGGCGGCCCAGCGCCTCGAGATCGCGGTCGTAGGACTTGACGATATGTTCGCTCATGCGATGTCCTTCCTCACCCGAAGCGGCCGGTGATGTAATCCTGGGTGCGCTTTTCGCGCGGCTTGTTGAAGACCTCGTCGGTGTCGCCGAATTCGACGAGCTCGCCGAGATACATGAAGGCCGTATAGTCGGAGACGCGCACGGCCTGCTGCATGTTGTGGGTGACGATGGCGATCGTATAGTCGTTGGCGAGCTCCTCGATGAGCTCCTCCACTTTGGCCGTGGAGATCGGGTCGAGGGCGGAGCAGGGCTCGTCGAAGAGGATCACCTCCGGCTGCACGGCGACGCTGCGCGCGATGCACAGGCGCTGCTGCTGGCCGCCCGAAAGCCCGAGCCCGCTCGTGTGCAGCTTGTCCTTCACCTCGTCCCAGAGCGCCGCGCCGCGCAAGGCTTCCTCGACGCGCTGGTCCATGTCGGCGCGCGACAATTTCTCGTAAAGGCGAACGCCGAAGGCGATGTTCTCATAGATCGACATCGGGAAGGGCGTCGGCTTCTGGAAGATCATGCCGACGCGCGCGCGCAGCGCATTGATGTCGATCGCCGGATCGAGAATATTCTCGCCGTCGAGCAGCACCTCGCCCTCGGCGCGTTGGCCGGGGTAGAGGTCGTACATGCGGTTTAAGACCCGCAGCAGCGTCGACTTTCCGCAGCCAGAGGGACCGATGAAGGCCGTGACCTTATGCGTCTGCAGCGGCAGCGAAATGGATTTCAGCGCCTTTGACGCGCCGTAAAAGAAATCCAGGCCCTGGACCGAAATCTTGGCGGCGTGTTCTTTGACCTGTGCGGGGGCGTTCATCACGATTTTCTCCGACCGGCGCTGAGCGCGCGGGCTGTGATCGAGAGAGCGAGGACGGCGGCGGTGATCAGCAGCGCGCCGGTCCAGGCGAGCTGCTGCCAGTCTTTGTAGGGCGACAAAGCGAACTGGAAGATGACGACCGGGAGGCTCGCCATCGGCGCCAGGAGATCGCTGCTCCAGAACTGATTGTTGAGCGCGGTGAAGAGCAGCGGCGCGGTTTCGCCGGAGACGCGCGCCACCGCGAGCAGCACGCCCGTCACCAAGCCCGCCTTGGCGGCGCGATAGGCGACATGCGCGACGACATGGGAGCGTGGCGCGCCGAGCGCGGCGGCCGCCTCGCGCATCGATCCCGGCACCAGCAGCAGCATGTCCTCGGTGGTGCGCAACACGACGGGGATGACGAGCAGGGAGAGCGCGACGGCCCCGGAGACGCCCGAGAAGTGCCCCATGGGATGCACGAGGACTTCATAGACGAAGAGGCCGATCACGATCGACGGCGCGCTGAGCAGAATGTCGTTGATGAACCGCACGACCATCGCGAGCTTGGTGTAACGGCCATATTCCGCCATATAGGTGCCGGCGAGCATGCCGAGCGGCGTGCCGATCGCAACGCCGATTGCGGTCATGACCAGCGATCCAGCGATGGCGTTCAACAGGCCGCCCTTGCTGCCCGGCGGCGGCGTCATTTCGGTGAAGACCGCAAGCGACAGCCCGCGCAGGCCTTCATAAAGCAGCGACGCGAGGATGAGGAAAAGCCAGGCGATGCCAAAAAGAGCGGCCGCCCAGGCAAGGCTGGTCGCCAGCGAATTCCGCTTGCGGCGCGTGGCGTAAAGCGACATGGCGCTGCTCCTTAAGCCGCTTTGCGTTCGAGGCGCATCAGCATGTAACGCGCGATCGCCAGCACGACGAAGGTCAGAAGGAATAGGATGAGGCCGAGCGCGATGAGCGACGACGTGTAGACGTCGCCGACGGCTTCGGTGAATTCATTGGCGATGGTCGCCGATATGGTCGTGCCGGGGGCGAGCAGCGACGGCGACACCTTGTGGGCGTTGCCGATGACGAAGGTGACCGCCATGGTTTCGCCGAGCGCGCGCCCGAGCGCCAGCATCACCCCGCCGATGACGCCGACGCGCGTGTAGGGGATGACGACATAGCGCATCATTTCCCAGGTCGTGCAGCCGATGCCGGCGGCCGCCTCCTTGAGAACGGGCGGCACGGTTTCGAAGACGTCGCGTGAGATCGACGCGATGAAGGGCAGCACCATGATCGCCAGGATGAAGCCCGCCGTCAGCATGCCGATACCATAGGGAGGGCCGGCGAAAAGCGAGGAGAGCACCGGCACGTCGCTGAAAAGCGAGATCAGGCCGGGCTGCACATAGGTCTGAACGAAAGGCGCGAAGACGAAGAGGCCCCAGATGCCGTAAATGATCGACGGAATGCCCGCGAGAAGCTCGATCGCGATGCCGATCGGGCGCCGTAGCCGGTGGGGGCATAATTCGGTCAGGAAGGTCGCGATCCCCAGTCCGACCGGCACGGCGATCAGCATGGCGACGCCCGACGTGACGAGCGTGCCGTAGATCGCCGGCAGCGCGCCGAATTTCTCGGTGACGGGGTTCCACGACTGGGAGATCAGGAAGCCTGGCCCGAAGGCCTGCAGGGCTGGCAGCGAGCCAAGGACCAGCGACAGGATCACGCCGCCCAGAATGACGAGCACGATGACCGCCGCCGCGCGGGTCACTTGAAAGAAGATGCGGTCGAGGAGCGCGATGCCGGCAAGGGCCTTGGCGCGGTCGGTGACCGCGGGCCGGGCGACAGCGCTCTCCAATGCGACATCCGACATGTTGTCCACTCCACTCGAGCCGCGCGAGACGGGTTCGGTCATGGTCTTTGCAACTCCCGACGCCGGCTCCCTTGAACGCAGCCGGCGTCTGTCATCTTTCAGGCGGCCTCCGTTTTGAACCGCCTGCGCGCCGACCGCAACGCGGCCTGCGCTCGGCTCAATGCGCCGCGAGCGCCTTGCCGTCCGCGCCCTTGACCTCGCCCCAGCTCTTTTTGATGAGCTCGACGACGGTCTTGGGCATGGGGATGTAATCGAGCTCCTCCGCGGCCTTTCCGCCATTGGCGAAAGCCCAGCCGAAGAACTTCAAGGCTTCGGCGGCCGCCGCCTCGTCCTTCGAGTCCTTGGGCAGCAGGATGAACGTCGCAGCCGAAATCGGCCAGGACTTCGCGCCCGGCTCATTGGTGATGATCTGATAGAAGCCCGGCGACTTCGCCCAGTCGGCGCTCGCGGCGGCGGACTGGAAGCTCTCCAGGCCCGGCGCGACGACCTTGCCGGCGGCGTTGATCATCTTCGTGTAGGTCAGCTTGTTCTGCTTGGCGTAGGCGTATTCGACATAGCCGATCGCGCCTTTGGTGTTGGAGACGTTGTTGGCGACGCCCTCATTGCCCTTGGCGCCGATGCCGGCCGGCCATTCGACCGCCGAATTCTCGCCGACCTTGGTCTTCCAGTCGTCGGAGACCTTGGAAAGATAATTCGTAAAGTTGAAGGTCGTGCCGGAGCCGTCCGAACGATGCACGACGACGATCGGCGTCGCCGAGAGCTTGGCTTTGGCGTTGAGCTTCTTGATCGCCGCGTCGTCCCAGCTCGTAATCTCGCCGAGGAAAATCTTCGCGAGGGTCGGCCCGTCGAGCACGAGCTCGCCCGGCGCGACGCCGTCGAGATTGACGACCGGCACGATGCCGCCGATGACCTGCGGCCACTGGATGAGATTGGCGGCCTGGAGATCCTCGGCCTTGAGGGGCTGGTCCGAGGCGCCGAACGTCACGGTGCGGGCCTTGATCTGCTTGATGCCGCCGCCAGAGCCGATCGACTGATAATTCAGACCGTTTCCGGTCTCCTTCTTATAGGTTTCCGCCCATTTGGCGTAGATGGGATAGGGGAAGGTCGCGCCCGCGCCGGAAATGTCCAGCGCCAGAGCCGCGCCCGTCATGGCGGCGAACGCCGTCGCCGCGATGGCGGCGCGCGTGAAAATCCTGGAGATCATTCGAGATCGCTTTCAAGCTCGAGAAAACTCGGGCGCCCCTTCGCGCCCATCACGGCCGAGGTTCTAGCGGGCGGCCAAGAGGGTTTTGTGACAGTTATCTAACAGGAATATGACAAAAAATTAGTTTTTGAATCAATCGTTTATGTCGAGTTCGCGGGCGTTCCCTCGATCGCCGGCAGGGTCACGCGGAACAGCGCGCCGGCTTCCGGCGCGGAGTCGATCCCGAGACGGCCGCGATGGCGCAGCACAATGTGTTTGACGATGGCGAGGCCGAGGCCGGTCCCGCCCTTGGCCCGGCTCTTTCCGGCGTCCACGCGGTAAAAGCGCTCGGTGAGGCGCGGAAGATGCTCGGGGGAGATGCCCGGGCCATGGTCGCGCACGGAGAAGACGGCGCTGACGCCCCTGCGGGCGAGCGTAATCTCGATGGGCCGCGCCTCGCCTTCCGATCGGCCGTATTTCAGGGCGTTCTCGATGAGATTCTCCACGACGCGGGCGAGTTCGTCGCGATCGCCGGGGACGATGACGTTGGGCTCGAGCTCCAGGGCGATCGGCACGCCGTTTTCCTCCGCCATGGGCGTGAGCGTATCCACGATATGGGCGACGAGCACGGTGAAATCGACCGCTTCCACCGGGCGCACATGCATGTGCTGCTCGATGCGCGAAAGCGACAGCAGATCGTCGATGAGGCGCGCCATGCGCTGCGCCTGTTCGCGCATGATCCCGAGGAAGCGCTCGCGCGCCGTGGGGTCGTTCTTGGCCGGGCCCTGCAGCGTTTCCACGAAGCCGAGCAGCGACGACAGCGGCGTGCGCAATTCATGGCTGGCGTTGGCGACGAAATCCACGCGCATGCGTTCGATGCGATGCGCCTCGGTGAGGTCGCGCAGGCTGATCATCGCCGCCGTGCGGAAGCCTTCGAAACGCACCGGCGCGATATGGGCTTCGAACCAGCGCTCCACCGGCAGGCGTTCGGTCCAGGCGGCTTTCTCCGCCTCGCCGCCGGCCACGACGCGCATGGCGGCGTCGAGCATGTCGGGCGAGCGCAGGCTGCGCGACAAGGGCTCGCCGACGCGCAGCGCGGGGGCCAGCGCCTGCGCGGCGGCGTTGAAGGCGAGCGCATGCGTCTCGGCGTCGATGACGAAGACGGGCTCGGGCAGCGCCTCGATCACCGGGCCGAGCATGTCCTCGGCGGGCCATTTGGGTTGCGGCATGAAGCGCTCTGAGCTTTTTCCGTACGTTACGGCGCGCGCTCTTCGATGATGCGCGCCACGGCCTCGCGCAGCGCGCCCCAGCGCCGCCGGCCTTCGTCGGCGCCGAGCACGGCGAGCGCGGCGATGAAAGGAACAAAATAATAGACGATGCGGAAGAGCAGCAACGAGGCCAGCACGCTGCCCTGCGACGCGCCCGGCAGGGCGTGCAGCATGGTCGCCTCGAAAACGCCGATGCCGCCCGGCGCATGGCTGACGACGCCGAGGATGCAGGCGAGAACATAGACGGCGAGAAAGGCCGTGAAATTCAGATCGACGCCCGCCGGCAGCAGCACGTAGAGCGCGGCCGCCGCGGCGCAGAGATCGGCCGCGCCGACGACGAGCTGCGCGAGCGTCGAGCCGGGTCCTGGCAACTCCAGCACATGGCCGCGCAGGCGGATCCGGCGCGGCTCGAGCGCGACCCAGGCGCAATAGCCGGCGACCGCCGACAGCACCAGGACGCCGACCGCCATATGCAGCGCGGCGGGGAGATGATCGAGCGCGGCGAGCGCTTCGGCGCCCCTGACCAGGGTGAAGCCGATCACGGCCGTCATGCCGAGCCAGAAGGTGACGCCGGTGATCACGGTGACATTCGCGACCTGCAGGGCGGACATCGACACGCGCGAATAAATCCAGTAGCGCACCGCCGCGCCCGTCACGATCGGGAAGCCCAGATTGAAGGCGATGGCGTAGCTCGCGAAGGACGCGAGCGCCGTGACGCGATAGGGCGCGCGATGGCGGATCTGGCGCAAGGCGGCGACGTCATAGCCGGTGAGCGACAGATAGGAGAGGGCGGTGAAGAACAGCGCGGCCAGAATCTGGCCGCCGCTGGTGTTCTTCAGGGCCTCGACCACATCCGCGAAGCGGATGTTGGAGAGGACGTTTGCGAGGATAGAGGCCGCGACGGCGAACAGGGCGACGCTCGCGAGGGCGCCCAGAAGATGGGTCGCGCCATGCGGCAGGCGCTGCTGCAGCGTTTCGAAAAAGCCCTTGCGCCGCACGACGGCCGGCAGGCCAGCTTGGGGAGAAATTGCGAGGTCCTCGTCTTCCTGCATTGACTACTCACTCGCCCGGCCGCCCGCACAGGCCGCCGCGCCAAGACTCCATCCGCAACAAAGATGACGCCGGCATGACGCGATAGCCCTTTCTAGCTTGGGAGTGAAACGCCCCGAGTCAAGCTGCGCTTACGACAGACCATGCACGAACCAGCGCGGATTGTCCGTCTCGCGGCCGTAAAGACCTTCCCGGAACAGCCAGAACAGTTGGCCGTCCCGGTCCTGCGCATGAAAATAGTCGCGCGTCGGGCCTGTCTCGGCTTCGCCCCACCAGGGCGGAGCGATGCGCTCCGGCCCCTCGAAGGCGACGACGTCATGCAGCAGGCGCCGCCAGCGGAACTTGAGCGGCGGGCCGTCCGGGAACAAAGCAATGGCCTCGATCGGCTCCGGGCGCTCGAACAGCCGCAACGGCCGAACCGTCTCCTGCGGCGGGAAGACCCTTGGCGGCCCATAAGCGGCCGGGACGGCGGCGACCGCGAATTCCGGCAGATGCGCCGCTTCGGCGTGAAGGCGCAGCACGCGGCGCAGGCCGAGCCGCGCCCCGAGCCGGTCGAGGAGGTCGCCGAGATCGGCGTCTTCGCCCGCCCCGCCGCGGCTCCCTTGCGGCGTGACGAAGGCGGTCTGCGGCGGCGCCGTCGTCTCCGTTTCCGTGGCGCAGAGCCGCAGCACGTCGAAGCCATAGCCGGTGTCGAGCCCCTCTTCCGCTGCCGCCGCCAGGCGCTCGCCGAGGAGGGCGGCGAGGCGGACGGGATCGCGCAGCGGCCGGCTGGTTCCGGCGGCGAGGCGCTTCACCGCGCCGTCGACGCGGTAGAAGACCGCTTCGAGCCGGCGCGCGCCGACGCCGGCGCGTTCGAGCAGCGGGCAGAGATCGGCGGCGAGGCGCTCGAGCGTCGCCTCGATGTCCTCGCGCCGGGTCAGCCCGTCGGGAAAGCGGCGCTCGGCGATGAAGGCCGGCGCCTCGAAGCGCGGGCGGATCGGATCGCGCAGGCGGCAGGTCAGCGCGTCGAGCCGCGCCAGCGCCGCCTGCCCGAATCGCGCCGCGAGCGGCGCGCGGGGGCGCTCGAGCAGATCGCCGATGCGGCGCAGTCCGGCGCGCCGCAATCCGGCGACCGCCTCCGCCTCGAGCCCCAGCGCCTCGACGGGCAAGGCCGCCGCGAGGCCGTCGATCTCCGCTTGCGGCGCGGCGTCGGCGACGAGCCGCCGGCTGGAGAAACGCGTGAGCGCGCGCGCCAGCGCCGGGCCGGGCGCAATCGCCGCGCGCGCCGAAAACTTGAGCCGGCCGAGGCGCGCTTCGACCTCGTCGACGAGCGTCGCCTCGCCGCCGAACAGATGGGCGGCGCCCGTCACGTCGAGCAGCAGGCCGTCCGGCGGGTCGGGCGCGGCGAGCGGGGTGAAGCGGCGGCTCCAGTCGGCGAGCGCGTCGATGAGCGCGGCGTCGGCTTGGGCATCGGCCTCGGCGAGTTCGAGCGCCGGGCAGCGGGCGCGCGCGTCGGCGACCGCCATGCCCGGCAGCAGGCCGAGCCGCTGCGCGCCGGCGTCGACGGCGGTCAGCCGCTCCGCGCCCTTCGTTTTGGCGTAGAGGGCGAAGGCGTCAGGCGCGGCGGCGCGCCGGCGCAGCAGCCGGTCGGTCGCGAGCCTCGGCAGGAAAACGCTCAGGAAACGCATGGCGGAACGCTGCTTTTTCGGGGTCGAAGGCGATGTCGCGCCACTGCGCCGGATCGATCTCCCCCCAAAGGCCGGCGCGCGCCTTGATGAGGCGCAGCCGCCACAGGAAGGGCGCGACGGGGGAGAGCGGCGGGCGCGAGGGAAGGATCGGCGGGGGCGCGGCGGCGATTTCGACGCGCAGCCCGGCGGCGCTGGAAAAGCGCGCGGAATCGGGCCCCTGCGGCGGCGCGAGCGGCGCCAGAAGGGCAAGGGCGCCGCCGCGCCGCGCGGCGAGCAACAGCCGGCGCGAGGCGGCGAGGTCATAGAGCTTCGTGTTCAGGAAGGTCTCTGCGACGACCGCCGCGCAGGCGGGGCTTTTCAGCGCTTCCTCCATCGCCCAGAGGGTTTCGCGCGGCCGGCGGGTCCGGATCAGCGCGAAGCTGGAAAGGTCGAGTCCGGCCTGCGCCAGGCCGCGGCCATAAGGCAGGCCGAATTCCTGCGCGCCGAGATCTTCGAGAATGACAACCAGCGCGCCGCCGCCGCGCGCCGCCCGCGCCCGCAGCGCCATGGCGAGAGCGAAGGCCGCCGCCGCCGGCGCGTCCGGCGCCCGGGCGGGGAGGATTTCGCTCAAATTGCCGTGGCCGGCGGCGAACAGCGCGTCGAGGGAGGCCCCGGCGTCCAGGCCGGCGGGGGAGGCGCCAAGGAGGGGCCCGAGCCGCGCCGGCGCGGCGTCGCGCGCCTCGATGGCGGCGAGGCGGCGGCGCAAAAAGCCGATGCGTTCCGAAACGCCGCTGTGCGACATCGGTTGTCAAATTCCCGAAAGTGGAGAGGGCGCTCACGGCGCTGTTCGATATTTGTTCTCATGCGGGAAAGAGTCAAGCGAAGAGTCAAATGCCCACAGGACCGTCGCATTGCGGCTGCGCAGCGTTTCAGGAGAAGCGGCCATCTGTGCATGCGCATACCTCCCCTTTACGGGGAGATCGGCGGCCGAAGGCCGCCGGGTGGGGTTCGCGCCGCCAGGCTGTGGCTGGGGCCTACCCCACCCGACCCCGCCTGACGGCGGGGCCACCCTCCCCGTAAAGGGGAGGGATGAGCGCTGCATTGTCGACCAATACGCGCTCGGATTGCGCGGCGGCGACGCCGCCCATCTCGCGATCTGCGCCGACTACGGCGCAACCCTTTGCACGCTGGACCAGAAATTATTCGCCGCCGGTCCCGCGCTCGGGATTCCCATGCAGATGATCTGACCGCTACTTCTTCCGCAGCCCCAGAATATACGCCGTCACCCCATCGACCTCCTCGGGCGAGAGAATGAAATTCGGCATGTTCCGGTGCGAGGAGCGCAGGAAGACCTTGATCGACAATTCCGTCGCCGAGGGCATTTTGGCGACGTCGACGAAGGCGGGCGCGTTGGGATCGGGGCTCTTGGCGTGCGGATCGGCGCCGACGGCGTGGCAGCTCGCGCAGGTCTCTCGCGCGAGGCGCGCGCCGACAGCCGGATCGCCGCCCTGGGCCAGAGCGGCGGTAGGAGCGAGGGAGAGGAAGACGAGGGTCGAAAGAAACGCCAATCGCATTTTCATCGCTCCAAAATTACTCGGTCCCGTTCAAATCCTCCGGGCGCGGCTGCAGCATGATGTTGTAGCCGGCGTCGACGAGATGAACCTCGCCGGTGACGCCGCCGGAGAGCTCGGAAAGGAAATAAAGCGCCGAGCCGCCGATTTCATCGAGCGTGATCATTCGCCGCAGCGGGCAATGCTGCTTCTGGAAGGCCCCCATGGAGCGCGCGCCGGTGATGCCCGCGCCCGCCATGGTGCGCACGGGGCCGGGCGAGATCGCGTTGACGCGAATGCCCCGCGGACCGTAGTCCGCCGCGAGATAACGCACCGACGAGTCGAGCGCGGCCTTGGCGACGCCCATCACATTGTAATTGGGCATGACATGGGTGCCGCCGCCGAAGCTCACCGTCACCATCGACCCGCCGTTCTTCATCAACGCGGCCGCGCGGCGCGCGGCCTCGGTGAAGGAGAAGCAGGAGATGACCATGGTGCGGATGAAATTCTCGCGCGAGGTGTCGGCGTAGAGCCCCTTCAATTCGCTCTTGTCGGAATAGGCGATGGAATGAACGAGGAAATCCATCTCGCCCCAATCATATTCGAGCCGTGCGAAAACATCGTCGACCGTCGAGATATCCTCGACGTCGCATGGCAGGACCAGATTGGAGCCCAACTCCGCGGCGAGCGGCTTCACGCGCTTGCCGAGCGCCTCGCCCTGATAGGTGAAGGCGAGCGTCGCGCCCTGGCGCGCAAGCACGCGGGCGATTCCATAAGCGATCGAATGGTCGTTGGCGACGCCCATAACGAGCCCGCGCTTTCCCTGCATCAAACCAGTCGCAACCGTCATCACATGCTTTCTCTATCGCGAGCGGGCGCTCTTGCGGTTGAGCGCCTCGCCCCATCAAACGCGTCAAATTGTTTCGAAGCCGCGAACGCGCGGCGGGCCTCAAAGCAAACCGCCGCGCATCTCTAATAAATTCTCAAGCCTCCGGCCGCTTGAAGACCAGCGTGGCGTTGGTGCCCCCGAAACCGAAGGAGTTCGACAGAACCGCGCCGAGTTTCACATTGTCGCGGCGCTCGCGCAGGATCGGCATATCGGCGAACTCCGGATCGAGCTCCTCGATGTTTGCGCTCTCGCAGATGAAGCCGTTCTGCATCATCAGCAGCGAATAAATCGCCTCCTGCACGCCGGTCGCGCCGAGCGAATGGCCGGTCAAGGACTTGGTCGCGGCGATCGGCGGGCATTTGTCCTCGCGGCCGAACACTTCGCGCAGCGCTTCGATCTCCTTCAAATCGCCGACGGGCGTCGAGGTGGCGTGCGGATTGATGTAGTCGATCGGACATTTCACCGTGGCGAGCGCCTGGCGCATGCAACGCACCGCGCCTTCGCCCGAGGGCGCGACCATGTCGTAGCCGTCCGAGGTCGCGCCATAGCCGGCGACTTCGGCGTAGATCTTGGCGCCGCGCGCCTTGGCGCGTTCATATTCTTCGAGCACCAGCACGCCGGCGCCGCCGGCGATCACGAAGCCGTCGCGATTCTTGTCATAGGCGCGCGAGGCCGTCGCCGGCCGGTCGTTATAGGCCGAGGACATGGCGCCCATGGCGTCGAAGAGCACGGACAGCTCCCATTCGAGCTCCTCGCAGCCGCCGGCGAAGATGACGTCCTGCTTGCCGTACTGGATCATTTCATAGGCGTTGCCGATGCAATGGTTCGAGGTCGCGCAGGCCGAGGAGATCGAATAATTCACGCCCTTGATCTTGAACCACACGGCGAGCGTCGCCGAGGCGGTCGAGGACATGCATTTCGGCACCGCGAAGGGGCCGACGCGCTTGGGCCCTTTGGTGCGGGTGACGTCGGCCGACTCGACGATGGTGCGAGTCGACGGCCCGCCCGACCCCATGATGATGCCGGTGCGTTCGTTGGAAACCTCGTCTTCCGAGAGGCCTGCGTCCTTGATCGCCTGCTCCATGGCGACATGGTTCCAGGCGGTGCCGGCCGCGTGGAAGCGCATGGCGCGGCGGTCGACCACGGTCGCGGCGTCGAGCGTCGGCATGCCGTGAACCTGCGAGCGGAAGCCGAGTTCGGCGTATTTCTCCGCCCGCACGATCCCCGACTTCGCCTCCCGCAGGGAGGCGATCACTTCCTGCGTGGTGTTGCCGATCGACGATACGATGCCCATGCCGGTGACGACGACTCGTCTCATCTTACTCTCCCCTGGCGGCGCGCGCCGCTTCCTTGGCGCCGAGGGCGTTTTCCTCGCCCGTCGAGACGGCGGCGACGCCGCCTCCTCCTTAAGGGTGAGGAAAAACCGGCCCGCGCCGTCGAAATATCTGCAACCTCGTCCTTTGGGCGCGCCACGCGCGTCTCGAAAGATGAAGCCGCCTTACTTTACTTACGCCGCCGCTGCGGCCGCGTTGGCGAGGCCGACCTTCAGATCCTTCGCCTCGTAAATGCGCTCGCCGTCGACCGCGACCCAGCCGTCGGCCATGCCGAGGACGAGCTTGCCGGTGCGAACGCGCTTGAGGTCGACGCCATAAGTGACGAGCTTCGCCGTCGGTCGCACCTGGCCTGAAAACTTCACTTCGCCGACGCCGAGCGCCATGCCGCGGCCGGGGTTGCCGAGCCAGGCGAGGTAGAAGCCGACCATCTGCCACAGCGCGTCGAGGCCGAGACAGCCGGGCATGACCGGATTGCCCTTGAAGTGGCAGTCGAAGAACCACAGGCTCGGCTTGACGTCGAGTTCGGCGCGCATATAGCCCTTGCCGTGCTCGCCGCCCTCTTCGAAAATCTCGGTGATGCGGTCGAACATCAGCATCGGCGGCAGCGGCAGCTGCGCATTCCCCGGGCCGAAGAGCTCTTCGCGCCCACAGGCCAACAAATCCTCATAGCCGAATGACGAGCGCCGTTCGCTCATGGTCTCACCGCCTCCGCTGGAGCTTTGAAAAGCCCTCTTTCCATCCCTTTCGCGCCTCTCCGCCCTTAAGCTGAAGGACGCGACGCCCGCTTGTTTTTGACGGCCTGCGTTCCACCTGGACGCCACGCCGCTCTTTGAAGGGCCGACGTTCCGTAACATAGCCGGAGGCGCGCCGGAAGCGCCTGCTTTCCGCGGGCGGGCCAGCGGCCCGGAAAGCCTCGCGAAAGTTGAGGTTTGCGCGCGTTTTTGGTATAGGTCAAATAATTCCTGAGGTCTCACGAGCCGCCGACCATGGACGCTTTCGCCAACCGACCGCTCTCCCCCGACCTGCCCGAGCGCCATTCCGTTCACGACATGCTCGTCGGGGCCGGCCTGCGCCCGACCCGGCAACGCTTGGCGCTGGGCGAACTTCTGTTTCGCGGCGCCGACCGTCATGTGACGGCCGAGCGCCTCTTCGACGAGGCCGTCGCCGCCCATCTCTCGGTGTCGCTCGCAACCGTCTACAACACGTTGCATCAGTTCACGGACGCGGGCCTGTTGCGCGAAATCGCCGTCGATGGGGCGCGCGTCTATTTCGACACCAACGTCAAGGACCACCACCACTTCCTCGTCGAGGACGACGGCGAGCTTCACGACATTCCGGGGTCCAATGTGACCGTGGCGAATCTGCCGACGCCGCCCAAGGGCCTGCGCATCGACCGGGTGGACGTCGTCGTCCGGCTGCGACGGGAAGAGGGGTGATCGCCCCCGATCAGCCCCAGGGTCCCTGCGGATCGAGCGGATGGCGGCCGTCGCGCGGCAGGAAGGCGCTTTCTGGCGCCGGAACTTCCGCCAGGTTGCCCTCGATCGGAGACGAGTCGGCCGAAGGCGCGATCGCCACGTCCCGCCCGCCAGCGTAGTCGATCAGCGCGCGCACGCGTTCGTCCACGCTCGGATGGGTCGAGAACCAGCCCGACTCCTGCACGCGCGCCGGGCTTTCGATGAAGAAGGCGTGCATGCGCGACGGCATCGCCGGGATGACCGCATGCGCCTCGATCTTGCGCAAGGCGGAAATCATCGCGTCGGGGTTCTTGGTCAGCTCGACAGAACCCGCGTCGGCGAGAAACTCGCGCGAGCGCGACAGCGCGAAGCGGATCAGCACCGAGGCGCCCCAGCTCAAGGCGATGACCAGCAGGGCGATGAGGATCGCGAGCCCCGCGCCGCTCTCGCGCCGATTATCCTCCCGCTCGGGCGGCCGGTGGGGCGAAAAGCCGAAGGGGAAATCCCACCGCCGGATCGTGAGATCGGCCACGAAGGCGAAAATGCCGGCGAAGATCACCGCGATGACCATGAGCTGAACGTCGCGGTTGCGGATATGGGTCAGCTCATGGGCGAGCACCGCCTCGATTTCGGCGTCGGTGAGCTCGACCAGCAGGCCGCGCGTCACCGCGATCTTGTATTCGCCCTCCTTCAAGCCGGAAGCATAGGCGTTGAGCGCGTCGCTTTCGAGGATCTGAAGCGCGGGGATCGGAACGCCGCGCGAGATGCAGAGATTTTCCAGGAGATTGTAGAGCCTGGGCGATTCGTCGCGGCTAACGGCGCGGGCGCCGGTGGCGAAGTCGATCATCCGCTGATGGAAAAGATAGGCGATGACGAACCATGCGCCCGCCCCCGCGACGCCCACCGGCCAGTTGTAGAAAAAGTCGCTTTTCGCCCGCGCGAGAATGACGTCGAAAGGCGCGTCTCCCGAGGCGACGGCCTCGTAGAGCAGCGAGAAGGAGAACATGAGCGCCAGAAGCAGCGCGACGAAACCGCCGAGCAGAAAGGCCGACCTCAGCCGGTTGGCGCGGATGTGGGAATAGAGGCCATAGGCTTTGAACATGGGCGGGTCTTGTCCGAAAAGCGAGTTTTATAGACTCGCGCTTGCTGCCACCGTCATTGCGCTCGACGCGGCGCGATAGCCGCCCGCCCGCCGCATCGCTCGGTCGCCACCGTGAAAGTTCAGAACTGCACCTTCGGCGCGGCTTCGATCGCCTTCTGCTCGGCGGCGTCGAGATTGAAATAATCCATGGGCTCGAAACCGAAACGCTGGGCGATCAGGAAGCCGGGAAAGCCCTCGCGGGTGGCGTTATATTCGGCGACCGTATTGTTGAGGAAGCGCCGCGCCGCCGCGATCTTGTTCTCGATATCGGCAAGTTCTCCCTGCAGCTCTTGAAAGTTCTGATTGGCCTTGAGGTCCGGATAGGCCTCGGACAGCGCGATGAGGCGGGAGAGCGCGCCCGTGAGCGCCCCCTCGGCGGCGCCCTGCGCATTGGGTCCCGAAGCGGCGACGGCGGCGTTGCGGGCCCGGATCACGTCCTCGAGCGTGGTCTTTTCGTGGGTCGCGTAGCCCTTCACGGTCTCCACGAGATTGGGAACCAGGTCGTGGCGTTGCTTCAGCTGGACGGCGATATCGGAGAAGGCCTGGCGCGAGCGCTGCCGCAGATTGACGAGCCCGTTGTAGACGCCGACGAGCCACAAGCCGACGGCGGCGACGAGGCCGAGAAAAACCAGTAACGCCATGGATCGACCCTCCCCTCGGCCGTTACGCGCAACCGCTTCGGCCGAACCGGCTCATGTTAGCCGTCTCGGGCCTTGAGGCAAAGGCGATCCATTTGACGGAAAGGCCGCTCACGCCTATCTCTTGGCGCAAAGCCTCAAGTTCCGCGACATGCGGCGAACCCTAAAAGAAACCGACTATGGCTCTTTTGCCGATCCTCACCCTTCCCGACCCGCGCCTGCGCAAGATCTCCGACCCTGTCGAGCGGGTGAACGCCGAGATCTTGACGATTCTCGACGACATGCTGGAGACCATGTACGCCGCGCCCGGCATCGGGCTCGCGGCCATTCAGGTCGCCGTGGCCAAGCGCATGGTCGTCGTCGACATCGGCAAGTCCGAGGAGGAGCGCGACCCGCTGTTCCTCATCAATCCGGAGATCGTCTGGGCCTCCGAGGAGCTTTCCTCCTACAACGAGGGCTGCCTCTCGGTGCCGGATTATTTCGACGACGTGAAGCGGCCGGCCCTGGTCAGGGTCCGCCATCTGGACCGCGCCGGCAAGACGCAGGAGTTCGACGCCGCCGGCCTGCTGGCGACCGTCGTGCAGCATGAGCTCGAACATCTCGAGGGCGGGCTCTTCATCGACAATATCTCGCGCCTGAAACGCGAGCGCGTCGTGAAGAAATTCGCGAAGGCGGCCCGCTTCGACGAGATCGCGGCCCAGCGCCGCGAGGCCGCCCGCCAGTCGGAAGAAGCCGGGGCCTGACGATTGCGCCTCATCTTCATGGGCACGCCGGACTTCGCGACGGCGCTGCTGAAAGAGATTTGCGCCCGCGGCCATGAGGTCGCGGCGGTCTATTCCCAGCCGCCGCGCCCCGCCGGACGGGGAATGTCGGAAAAGAAATCCAGCGTTCATCAGTTCGCCGACGCCAAAGGGCTTCCCGTGCGCACGCCGAAGAGCCTGCGCGGCGCCGAGGAGCAGGAAGCGTTTAAATCGCTCGGCGCCGATGTCGCGGTGGTCGCGGCCTACGGGCTTTTGCTGCCGCAGCCGATCCTCGACGCGCCGAAACATGGATGTCTCAATCTGCATGGATCGCTGCTGCCGCGCTGGCGCGGCGCGGCGCCGATCCAGCGCGCCATCATGGCCGGCGACGCCGAGACCGGCGTCGAGGTGATGAAGATGGACGCGGGGCTCGACACCGGTCCGGTCGCGTTGACCGCCAAAACTCCCATCGGCCCGGACATGACGGCCGGCGAGCTGCACGACCGGCTCGCCGCGCTGGGCGCGCCGCTGATGGCCGACGCGCTCGATCTTCTGGCCAAGGGCGAGTTGCGCTTCACGCCACAGCGGGAAGAGGGCGCCTGCTACGCCCAGAAGATCGACAAACCCGAAGCGCGCATCGACTGGCGCCGGAGCGCGCGCGATCTGCACAATCACGTGCGCGGCCTCGCGCCTTTTCCGGGGGCTTTTTTCGAGGCCGATCTCGGCCATGGCCGCGAGCGGGTGAAAGTGTTGCGCACGAAGATCGAGGACGGCAAGGGCGCGCCGGGAGCGGTTCTCGACGACGAAGGCCTCGTCGCCTGCGGCGAGGGGGCGCTGCGCCTGCTGCGCGTCCAGCGCGCCGGCAAGGGGGAGATGGGGATCGAGGAATTCCTGCGCGGCCGCCAGCTCGCCAGGGGCGCCGTGTTGGCATGAGAAAGGCGTGGCGTCGCCCCTCGTGCGTCGAGACGCCGTCTCCGGCGGCTCCTTTCGGACGTCGTCCTTGGCGGCAAGCGCGCAGGCCTCATCCTGAGGAGCGAGCGACGCTCGCGTCTCGAAGGACGAGGCCGCCTCGGCAGTTCGAACCCGTCGCTTAAATGCCCCGTTACGCCCTGACGATAGAATATGACGGCGGGCCGTTCGTCGGCTGGCAGCGGCAGGCCAACGGCGTCTCCGTGCAGCAGCGGCTGGAGGAGGCGGTTCTCGCCATCAATGCCCAACGCGCCGTCATTCACGGCGCGGGTCGCACGGACGCCGGCGTCCACGCGCTCGGCCAGGTCTCTCATGTCGATCTCGTCCGCGAGTGGCGGGTCGATCGCCTGCGCGACGCGCTCAATGCGCATTTGAAACCCGACCCGATCGCCGTGCTCGCGGCGCGGGCGGTTCCAGAGACGTTCGAAGCGCGCTTTTCAGCGATCCGCCGCCATTACCGCTATGTGATCGACAATCGCCGCGCGCCGCTCACCGTGACGCTCGGACGCGCCTGGCACGTCAAGCGCCCGCTCGACGCCGAAGCGATGCACGCCGCGGCGCAACGGCTCGTCGGTCGCTTCGACTTCACAACCTTCCGCGCCTCGGAATGCCAGGCCAATTCGCCGATCCGGACATTGGAGCGGCTCGACGTGCGCCGTGAGGGCGACCGCATCAAAATCGTCACCTGCGCCCGCTCCTTCCTGCACAATCAGGTGCGCTCCATGGCCGGTTCGCTGGAACATGTCGGGACCGGCAAATGGACCGCCGACGATCTCGAAGCGGCCCTCGTCGCGAAAGACCGTGCGCGCTGCGGACAAGTCGCGCCGCCGCACGGTCTCTATCTCGTCGCGGTCGATTACTGAGCCGGCGACGGCGCTTGTCGCTTCACGACCGCGATTGTCGGGGCGTCCGGCCATACGGACTTCACATTTGCGGACTTGCCGATGGCTTTTTGAAGCCTCGCCGATTTCTCCTTGGCCAGCGCGCCATGCAAAGGAATGACGCTCGCCGACAGAACGGCGGCAAGAATGCCGTTAACGCAGGGTTCATTTTGGATCATGAAAATCCCCTCTGGTAACGCCCCCGCGCGCCGGCGAATCGAACCGGCTTGGCCCGACGCCATGACGCCGCGAAACGAAGGAGATGTTGCGCCAAGCAATTGACCCGGCGGCGTTTTTATTGCGGCGGCTTTCCGGCGGCCGCTATTCTGAGTTGCGATCGAGCATCATCCTTCTCGAAAAAGTGCAATTTACGCCGCTGCGTCACTCCGGTTCGGCTCGGCCCGTCACCATCGGCCGCAACACGCCCTTGACGCTCACCGCCAGCGCGACATGCAGGAGAATGAAAAGAACCAGTGCGGTCATTGCGAAGAAGTGCACCCGCCGCGCCCCCTCATAGCCGCCCATGACGGCGGCGAGTTCCTGCAGCTGCACCGGCTTCCACAGCGCGAGGCCGGAGAGGATGGCGACGACGATGGCGAGGATCGCAAAGACATAGGCGATGCGCTGCGCCGCTGTGTAGCATCCCGGCGCATGCGCGGTTTCTCCGGCGACGGCGTCACGAATGTCGCGCCAGGCGCCGGCGAGCGAGAGCGGGAGCAGGCGACGCCGAAAATGGCCCGTGAGCACGCCGTAAAGAAGATAGGCGACGAGATTTGCGCCGAGCAGCCACATGGCGGCGAAATGCCAGGCGAGCGCGCCCGCGAGCCAGCCGCCGAGGGTGAGGCCGCGCGGAAACTCGAAATTCCAGATCGGCGCGGCGTCATAGATGCGCCAGCCGCTCAAGATCATGATGATGACGGCGAGCGCGTTCACCCAGTGCAGCACCCGCAACGCGAGCGGGTGAATGACATGCTTTTCTTCCTTCACGCTCGGCTCCGCATCCTGCCGGGGCGCCCCGCCCGTCGTTGACAGCCCGGCGGGGATTGATCAAAGACGAGAACCGGACTTGCCGCCCGTCTCGTCAATCTTAAGGCGACGCATGCGCATTTTCATCACTGGCGCGGCCGGATTCGTCGGCTTTCATCTGGCGCGGCGGCTGCTGGCCGCGGGCCATACGGTCGACGGCTTCGATGGGCTGACGCCCTATTACGATCCGCGGCTGAAACAGGCGCGGCGCGACATCCTTCTCCAGCATGAGACCTACCACGACAATGTCGCCATGCTCGAAGATATGGCGGCGCTCACGGACGCCGCGGAGCAGAGCGCCCCGGACGTCATCATCCACCTCGCCGCCCAGGCCGGCGTGCGCTACAGCCTCGAAAATCCGCGCGCCTATGTCGAATCCAATCTCGTCGGCGCTTTCAACGTGATGGAAATCGCGCGCCTCCTCAAGCCGCGCCATCTGCTCATCGCCTCGACCAGCTCCGTCTATGGCGCAAACCCGACCGTGCCGTTTTTCGAGGACGACCGCACCGACCATCCGCTGACCCTCTATGCGGCGAGCAAGAAGGCCGGCGAGGTCATGGCGCATTCCTATGCGCATCTATGGGCGATCCCGACCACGCTGTTCCGCTTCTTTACCGTCTATGGCCCCTGGGGCCGCCCCGACATGGCGCCGTTGAAGTTTCTCGACGCCATCGAAGCCGGGCGCCCGATCGACGTCTACAATCACGGAAACATGTCGCGCGACTTCACCTATGTCGACGATCTCGTCGAGGCGGTGGCGCGGCTCGTCGACTGCGTCCCCGAGCGCGACGCCGGCGACCCTTCCGTCTCTCCCGTTGCGCCCTGGCGCGTGGTGAATATCGGCGGCGGCGCGCCCGTACAGCTTCTCGACTTCATCGATACGCTGGAAAAGGTCGTCGGCAAAAAAGCGATCCGCAATTATCTCGACATGCAGAAAGGCGACGCGCCGCGCACCTTCGCCTCCGCCGACCTCTTGGAGCGGCTCACTGGGTATCGGCCGCAGACCCCGGTCGAGGAGGGCGTGAAGTCGCTGGTCGAATGGTATCGGGACTATCGCGCCAAGTATGGGCCGCTGCAAATTTGATTGTCGTATGCGCAAGTTAAAAACGTCAAGGCGCCGGTTCTCATGTCTGGAAAATCGCGCGGGTGTCTACACTGGGAAACCCGCGCGCCGTCCGGCTTCAACGCGGTCAAATGTGATTAATGCTGAATGAACACAGCGCGCCGCCGGGCGACCATCGGACCGCGGACGACAACGTCGGGCGTTCCCGGCTGGACGGGGTCCGAGCCATTTCGGGCAGGCTGAAAGCTCTGGTCGGGGACACGCTTTCGGCGCTCGTCCTCTTCCCTGTTTCGGCGACCTATCTGCTCTCCTATACGGCGCTGGTCTATTCCGGGCCGCTGGCGTTTGGCCGGCCGGCCGGGCTCGCGGCGATGCTCGTCACCAGCCTTGTCGCAGGTCTCGTGACCGGCCTGGCGAGCTCGTTTCGTTTCGCCTGCGGCACGCTCGACAACAACGCCACCGCCATCATGGCGATGGTTGCGGCGGCGATCGCGGGCGAAATGGGACGGGAGGCCGAGCCGCGGTCGCTTCTCGCCACCGTGATTGTCGGCATGGCGATCGCCGGCGTCGTTGCGGGCGCATCCCTTCTTTGCCTCGGGCTGGGACGCGCGGGCGCGATCGTTCGTCTCATGCCGCTGCAGGTCATGGCCGGCTTCGTCGGGACGACGGGATGGATCCTTGCAGCGGGCGGGCTGCGGGTCGCGCTCGGGCGGCCGCCGGGCCTCGACATGTTTTCGGACCCGGCCGCCAATCTCCGTCTCGCCGCCATGGCCGCGATGGCGGGCGCGTTCGGCTATGTCGCCCCGCGCGCGCGGTCGCCCTTCGTTCTCCCCACCCTCATCGCCCTTTGCATCTTCGCCCACCACGCGGTCTTCGGCTTCCTCGGCGTCGGCCTCGCGGCGCAGCGCGCGGGGGGGTGGCTCATCGCCTTTCCGTCAAATCTGGAGCCATCCATTCCCTGGCGTTGGGACACGCTGGCGCATGTCGACTGGACGGCCCTTTCGCATCAGGCTCTTGCGCTCGTCGTTCTCGCCCTCGTTTGCCCGATCAGCCTCCTGCTCACGGCGACCGGCCTGGAGACCGCGACGCGGCGGGAAGCGCGCATCGATCGCGAGCTCGTCGCCGGGGGGCTCTCGTCCTTGGCGAGCGGGCTCGCCGGCGGCACGATCGGCTTCGTCACCTTCGCCCGCAGCATGACGTTGCAGGAGGCGGGCGCGCAGAGCCGGCTCGCCCCCCTGCTCGCCACGCTGCTCACTGGCGTTCTGCCATTTGTTTTTCCGTCCGTTCTCGGCGTCATCCCGGTGACGGCGCTCGGCGGCCTGCTGTTCTTTCTGGGCTTGAGCCTGCTCTACAAATGGGTCTACCAGACAAAAGCGAAAATGCCCCTGGGCGAATGGGCCGCCATCCCGATCGTCGTCGCGCTTTCCGTGCATTACGACGTGATCGTCGGCATATTTGCGGGGGTCGTGATCGGATGCGTGCATTTCACCGTCACCTACGGCCTCGGCGCGCCGGTGCGGGCGCGCTATTTCGGCGACGTCGCCGTCAGCAATGTTTGGCGCGCGCACGGCGACCGGGAGCTTTTGTGGCGTACGGCGCAGGAGCGGCTCGTTCTCTATCTGCAGGGGTTTCTGTTTTTCGGAGTCGCCAATCGCCTGTTGAAGGCCGTCCGCGCCGAAATCGACCGGACGAAGGACCTGCGCTGGCTCATTCTCGATCTCGGCGGGGTCGACGGCGTCGACAGTTCGGCGGTCTCTTCCTTTGAGCGAATCTGCGAAGTCGCCGCTGAAAGAAACATAGGGGTCCTGTTCGCGGCCATGCCCGACGAGATCGCCGCGCGGCTGCGCAAGGCGCATCGCCCCGATGGCGCAACGCCGGTCTTCGCGCCGTCGCTCGACGAGGCGCTGGAATGGTGCGAGGAGCGCGCCCTTGCAGCGGCCGGCGGCGAACGATGCGAGCCGGAAACCCTTTCAGCGACGCTCGCGGCCCAATTCGGGCCCGAGACGGCCCGCGTCTTCCTGGACCATTTCACAATGGGCGACATCCCGGCGGGGGCGGAGCTGATGACGCAAGGCGCGGTCACGGACGACCTCGCCTTCATCGAGAGCGGGAGGGCGAGCGTCCTGGTCTCTTATGAGGGCAGGGCGCCGATGCGGGTCCGCACGCTGGTGGCGGGGACGATGGTCGGGGAGCTGGGCTTCTACACCGGCGGACCCCGCACCGCGACGGTCCGCGCCGAGACGGATTGCCGGATTATTCGTGTCGCGCCAGCCGACGTTCGGCGCCTGGAGGAGACGCATCCGCATCTGGCCTTGGCGTTTCACAGCCTGATTGCGCGCCGTCTCTGCCTGCGCATCCATGACAAGGATCACCTGATCGCGGGGCTCATGCGGAGCATGAGACGCAGGGCGCTGTAAAGCTGCGCGGACCCTCGGGTTGCGCTGCGCCCGGCCCAGTCAAATCCAGTCGGGCGCGCGATCCAGCGCGATGAGCTCCTCGACGCTCGGACGCGGGCGGATGATCGCGAAACGGTCGCCGTCGACCAGAACCTCGGGGATCAGCGGGCGGGTGTTGTAGGTTCCCGCCTGCACCGCGCCATAGGCGCCGGAGGTGAGGACGGCCAGCAGCTCGCCGGGGAGCGCCTCCGGCAGCTTCCGGTCGAGCGCGACATAGTCTCCCGTCTCGCAGACCGGCCCGACGACGTCCACAATGATCTCCCGGCGGTCCACCGGCTCGCGAACGGGGATGATGTCGTGCCAGGCGTCATAGAGCGTCGGGCGGACGAGGTCGTTCATCCCCGTATCGACGATGAGGAAAGTCTTGGCCTCGCCCCGCTTGACGTAAATCACGCGCGTGACCAGCACGCCGGCGTTGCCGACGATGAGGCGCCCGGGTTCGAAGACGAGCTTGCAGCCGAGCCCGCCGAAATGGCGCCGCACGATCTCGGCGTAGCGCTCGGGGTGATAGGACTGCGGATCGTCGCCCTCGTGATAGGGGATGCCGAGTCCGCCGCCGAGGTCGACATGGCTAATGTCATGGCCGTCGGCGCGCAGGTCCCTGACGAGTTCCGCCAGCAGCGAAAAGGCCTCGTCGAAGGGCGCGAGGTCGGTGAGCTGCGAGCCGATATGCATGTCCGCGCCGCAAACCCTGATCCCCGGAAGTTTTGCAGCCCGGGCGTAAACCTCGCGGGCGCGCGAGAGCGGGACGCCGAATTTGTTCTCGGCCTTTCCGGTCGAAATCTTCTTATGCGTCCGCGCGTCCACGTCCGGATTGACGCGAAGAGACACGGGCGCGACGCCGCCCCGCGCCGCGGCGATGCGCGAGATCGCTTCGAGCTCGGGCTCGGATTCGATGTTGAAGCAGAAGATGCCGGCGTCGAGCGCGGCGGCGATCTCCTCGTCCGTCTTGCCGACGCCCGAGAACGTAATCTTCGATCCGGGGACGCCCGCCGCCAGCGCGCGGGCGAGTTCGCCGCCCGAGACGACGTCCATGCCGGCGCCTTCCTTGGCGAGAAGACGCAGCACAGCCTGGTTCGAATTGGCCTTCATCGCATAGCAAACGAGCGCGTCGAGCCCCTGGAAGGCTTCGGCGAAGACGCGGAAATGCCGGCGGATCGTCGCCGCGGAATAGACGTAGAAGGGCGTGCCCGCCGCCGCGGCGATGTCGGACACGGCGACGTCCTCGGCGTAGAGCGCGCCGCCGCGATAATCGAAATGGCGCATGGGCTTTTAGAGCAGCGGATCGAGCGGGAAGGGATAGTCCTCCGGCGGGCGGTTCCCGATGGTTCCGGGAATGGGCGGGGGCGGCGGCGCAGGAACGGCCTGCCCGGGCGCGGGCTTCGGACCGGTCTTGGCCAGCGCCGCCTCCTGTTGCGCCCTGAGCGCCGCGCCGCGCGCCTGCACGTCGGGCGGCAGCTCCAGCGGCCCGCGACGGCCACAGGCGGACAGGCCGACCACAGCGGCGGCGAGCAGGAGAATGAGGCGAAGAGGGCGAGGCGTCACGGGCTGTCCGTCCGGCGTTTTTTACGAAACGGCGGCACTATACCGATCCCGCCCGAAAAGGCGAGAGCGCCGCCTCAACTCACTTTACGTTTCAAGAGCCTGTTCGCGGCGCGCTTGGCGAACTCCCGCACCCGCCGCCGCCTCTGCTCGCGGCGCAGAGCCGCCTCGAAACCCTCGTCGCGCAGCGAGACCGCAATGTCGCAGAGCGCGACGCGATCCGGCCACAGCCGGCCGATCATCGGATGTCTGGCGATGGCGCAGGAATCGGTCAGCTCGATCTCCGGCCGCGCGAGCTGAAGCGCGGCGAGCGCATGAGCGAGCTGAACGCCTGGCGCCAGGGCGCGCAGGCCGTCGTCGATGGCCATTTTCCAACAGTAGCTGCGGTTCTGGCTCTGGAGCAGGATCGCCATGGCGATCGCCCGCCCGTCGAGGCGCAGCGCGGCGATTTTGCAGAGTCCGTCGACGGCGAGAAGGCGCGTGGCGCTGCGCAAGAACGTCGCTCGCGCGGGTTCGGAGAGAAAGGCGCCGCGCCCGGCCTTCCATCCCGAGGCTTCGAGCGCCAGAAACTCCTCGACCGCCGCCCGCGCCGCGCCCGCATCGGCGACGATCCCAAACTCGACGGCGCCGCGCTCGGCGAGGCGGCGTTGGGTGCGGCGGATGTCGTTCACCTTCTTGAGTCCGCCCGCCTGCCTGCATTTTTCGTCGGCGGATCCTCCCGGCGTGAGCGCCGCGCGGGCGAAGCTTTCCAGTATTTCGATGCGCCGCCCCCGCCGCGTCGCCGCGTCGACGAGCGCGGTGTGGAACGCGCCGCCGAGGGGCACGCGGGGAAACAGGGCGCCCGCGGCGGGGCTCGCCGCTGCGGCCCAGTCCAGAAAAGCGACGAGCGTCTCCGGCGCCTGATCGCGGAGCACGAGCGGCGTCGCCAGCGCCGTCAAGTCGCCGCGCCAGACGCGAACGAGCCCATCGGCGCCGGAAAGGCCCGTCGGCGCGAGCGGAAAGATTGCTGCGAGGTCGCCGTGCATGTTGCGAAGCGCAATGAAGCGCGGCCGGTCGTCGGGCGGAAGGTGCCGCGCCGCGGCGAGAGCGAAGCCATGCTCGAAAAAGGGGCTGGGCTCGAGCGCCCCCTGGGCGAGGGCGCTCCAGTCCGCCCGGGCGTCTTCGATCGCCTGCGGCGAAAGCTCAACCGCCTGAAAGGCTACTGGCTTCGGCAAGAACCATGCTCCAGTCGCGACGTGCGGCGCGCTCTGCGCCGCACGGCCGAAGCCGCGGCTCCATCCGACGAAGACGCCGGCCAGGCGGCTTCCCCGCAGAAACGGCGCGGCGGCCTTCGCAAATCCCGCGCTTTGTCCCATCTTGACCCCCAAGGAGACGAAAACGGGACGACGTCCGAACTTCGCGCCCCGTTCTCGCAAGGAATTCAAGACGCGCGCCATCAACCCTAATGCCCAGCGCGGCTTTACCGCCAGCCGCCTGCATGTTTAGGTCGCTCACATGAAAAAATTCTCGCTTGTTCTCATCTCTTGCCTGCTGGCCGGGGCGCCGTGCCAGGCGGCGATGCGCATTTCCATCGATCTCTCCAAGCAGCGGCTGACGGCGGCGCGCGACGGCGGCGAGACGGTCGTGTGGAAAATCTCGAGCGGCCGGCCGGGCTATGAGACGCCGACCGGGCGCTATTCGGTCATGCGGATGGAGGCCGAGCACTATTCGGACGAATATGAGCAGGCGCCCATGCCCTACGCCATCTTCTTTTCGCCGCGGGGCCTCGCCATTCATGGCACCTTCGAGCGCGGGCTCGGGAGTCCGCGCTCCCATGGCTGCGTTCGCCTTGCCGTCAACAACGCCCAGAAGCTTTTCACGTGGGTGGAGGCGCAAGGCGGCGCGACCATCGAGATCGTGGGCGAGACGCCCGCTGAGAGCCGACGCCCGAATCGCGCCAGGCGGCGCATGCCCGAGGTCGAGCCGGAAATCCAGCCTGTTCAAATCTATCGCTATTGACCGGGGCGCAGCGTTGCGCACAAGCAACAGTGGCGCGGGAATCCGCCCGCCGCCCGGGCTAAGCGTTTGCCGCGCGGAGGCCGAGCGGATATGCCTAGAATTTATGTAAATTGCGGACAGACGAGAGTAAGCCTTTGACGACATCGAAGACCCCCCTTCTCGATCAGATCCCGACGCCCGAGGAGCTGCGCAAGCTTCCGCCCGGCCAGCTCAAGCAGGTCGCGGATGAATTGCGCCGCGAGACGATCGACGCCGTCTCGGTGACGGGCGGGCATCTGGGCGCGGGGCTCGGCGTGGTCGAGCTGACGGTGGCGCTGCATTATGTCTTCGACACGCCGCGCGACCGCATCATCTGGGACGTCGGGCACCAGACCTATCCGCACAAGATCCTGACCGGGCGGCGCGACCGCATCCGCACGCTGCGCATGGGCGGCGGCCTCTCGGGCTTCACCAAGCGCGCGGAGAGCGAATATGACGCTTTCGGCGCCGGCCATTCCTCGACCTCCATTTCGGCGGGGCTCGGCATGGCGGTGGCGCGCGATCTCGCGCAGGGCAATAATCACGTCGTCGCCGTCATTGGCGACAGCTCCATGTCCGCCGGCATGGCCTATGAGGCGCTCAACAACGCCGGCGCGCTGGATTCCCGCCTCATCGTCATTCTCAACGACAATGACATGTCCATCGCGCCGCCGACCGGCGCCATGTCGGCCTATCTCGCCCGCCTCGTCTCCGGCGGCGCCTATCGCTCGATCCGCGACGCGGCGAAGCAGCTCGCCTCGCATCTGCCGCGCTTCATCTACGACAAGGCGCGCAAGGCCGAGGAGTTTTCGCGCAGCTTCATCACCGGCGGCACGATGTTCGAGGAGCTCGGCTTCTATTACGTCGGGCCGATCGACGGGCACAATCTCGACCATCTGCTGCCCGTGCTGATGAATGTGCGCGACAAGGACGACGGCCCGGTGCTGGTCCATGTCGTGACCCAGAAGGGCAAGGGCTACGCCCCGGCCGAAGCGGCGGACGACAAATATCACGGGGTCGTGAAGTTCGACGTCGAGACCGGCAAGCAGTTCAAGCCCAAGGCCAACGCCCCGTCCTATACGGGCGTCTTCGCCAAGGCGCTGGTGGCGGAGGCCGAGCATGACGACAAAATCGTCGCCATCACCGCCGCCATGCCGTCGGGCACGGGCCTCGACACTTTCGGCAAGCATTTCCCCGAGCGCACCTTCGACGTCGCCATCGCCGAGCAGCATGCGGTGACTTTCGCGGCGGGCCTCGCCTGCGAGGGTTACAAGCCCTTCTGCGCGCTTTACTCCACCTTCCTGCAGCGCGGCTACGATCAGGTCGTGCACGACGTGGCGATCCAGCATCTGCCGGTGCGCTTCGCCATCGACCGCGCCGGGCTCGTCGGCGCCGACGGCCCGACCCACGCCGGCGCCTTCGACATCGCCTATCTCGGCTGCCTGCCGGGCATGGTGGTGATGGCCTGCGCCGACGAGGCGGAGCTGATGCATATGGTCGCGACGGCGGTGGCCTATGACCAGGGCCCCATCGCCTTCCGCTATCCGCGCGGCGAGGGCGTGGGCGTGGAGCTGCCCGAGCGGGGCGACGTTCTCGAGATCGGCAAGGGCCGCATCCTGCGCGAGGGGTCGAGAGTGGCGCTGCTGTCGCTCGGCACGCGTCTCGCCGAGGCGCTCAAGGCCGCCGACGAGCTGGAGGATTACGGGATCTCGACGACCGTCGCCGACGCCCGTTTCGCGAAGCCCGTCGACCGCGACCTCATTCGCCGCCTCGCCGCCAATCACGAGGTGGTGATCACGATCGAAGAAGGGTCGATCGGCGGCTTCGGGGCCCAAGTCTTCCAGGCGCTCTCGGACGACGGCCTGCTCGACGGAACGCGCGGCGCGTTCAAGTTTCGCAGCTTGACGCTGCCCGACGCCTATATCGACCACGACAAGCACGAGATCATGATCGCCAGAGCGATGCTGGACAGCAAGGCCATGGTCGCCAAGGCGCTCGAGCTGCTCGGCGACGAGAAGGCCGCGGCGCGGGTGATGATCGCCTGAGAGCGATCAGCCCGCCTGATTGTCCCGGAGCGTCGCGATAGTTTTTCGCCCCCGGCCGCGTGAGGTCTTCGGGAAAGAAGGTCGTGCCCGCCGAGGCGATGACCGCTGCGCACGGCGCTATAGGCGCAGCACATTTCGACGGGAGACGGACGAGGCGACGCGCGGCGTGACTTGAGCATGACTGTTCGAGACGCCGCCGTCGAGACGCCAGCCAGGCCAGAGTTAACGTCCCCCCTCGTCTTGAAAGGCGCCATGATCGGCGCATGGGCAAGATCGGCTTCATCCTGCGCGCCTCCGACGCCCCTGCCACCGCGGGCGCTTATGTGCTGTGGCTGCGGCTCGACGCGGCGCGGGAAGTCCGCGCGGGAAAGAGCGCCACCCGGCTTGCGGCCGGCGATTACCTCTATTGCGGCTCCGCCAAGGGGCCCGGCGGGCTGCGCGCGCGGCTCGCCCGCCACATGCGACGGGAGAAGCGCGCCCATTGGCACGTCGATCAGCTCACCGCGGCCGGGCGCGTGCTCGGCGCCTTCATTCTCGAGGGGGGAAGCGAATGCGCCCTCAACGCCGCGCTTGAAGCGCTGCCTGCGCCGGCGCCCGGCTTCGGCAGTTCGGGCTGCCCGCGCTGCGCCGCGCATCTGCGCGCTTTTCCAGTCTCTGCGGCGCTTCCTTCGGCATGGGAAAATGCTAGGAAGACGGCCGAATCCCGCCTCCTTCGCGCAGGAGGCGCAGCGGAATGAGTTCAATGTCCAAAGACGAAAAGAAATCCAAGGTTGAAGCGCGGGCGCCGCGCGGGCTCGCCGATCGCGAGGCGGCGGAACTCGCCGCCACCGGGCGCATGCTCGACGTCATCCGCGCGGTCTATGAGCTTTACGGCTTCGAAGCGCTGGAGACCCCTGCGATCGAATATACGGACGCGCTCGGTAAATTCTTGCCGGATCAGGACCGCCCGAACGAGGGCGTCTTTTCCTTCCAGGACGACGATGAGCAGTGGCTGTCGCTGCGCTACGACTTGACCGCGCCGCTCGCGCGTTTCGTCGCGCAGAATTACGACCGCCTGCCCAAGCCCTATCGCTCCTACCGCTGCGGCCATGTCTATCGCAACGAAAAGCCGGGGCCGGGACGCTTCCGCCAGTTCATGCAGTTCGACGCCGACACCGTCGGCTCCGCCTCGCCCGCCGCCGACGCCGAAATCTGCATGATGGCCGCCGACGCGCTGGAGCGGCTCGGGATCGCGCGGGGCGACTATGTGATCAAGATCAACAGCCGCAAGGTGCTCGACGGCGTGATGCAGGCGATCGGTCTCGCGGGCGACGAAAACGCGGGGCGCCGGCTCGTCGTGCTGCGCGCCATCGACAAGCTCGACCGCCTCGGCCCCGACGGAGTGCGCCAGCTTTTGGGCGAGGGCCGCAAGGACGAAAGCGGCGACTTCACCAAGGGCGCCGGCCTGTCGCTTCAGGCGATCGACACGATCATGTCCTTCAGCCTCGGCGGCCAGTATCGGGACGGCGCGCCGGCCTTCGACCTCTTCGGCCTGCTCGGCAAGAGCGAGATCGGCGCGCAGGGGGCGGAGGAGCTTCTGGAGATCGAGGATCTCGCGCGCGACGCCGGCTTCGGGCCGGACCGCATCCGCATCGACCCCTCCGTGGTGCGCGGCCTCGAATATTACACCGGCCCGGTCTTCGAGGCGGACCTGACCTTCGAAACCCGCGACGAGAAAGGCCATCCGGTGCGCTTCGGCTCCGTCGGCGGCGGCGGGCGCTACGACGGTCTCGTCGGGCGCTTCCGACCCGATAATACGCCGGCGACCGGCTTCTCCATCGGCGTCTCGCGCCTGTTCGCGGCGCTAAAGCTCGTCGGAAGCCCGATCGTGGCGGCGCGGCCGCATGTCGGGCCCGTCGTGGTGCTCGTGCTCGACCGCGACCGTCTCGCCGATTACCAGCGCATGGTCGCGCAATTGCGCGGCGCCGGCGTCGCCGCCGAGCTCTACCTCGGCGCGGCCGGCATGAAGGCGCAGATGAAATACGCCGACCGGCGCAATTCGCCGCTCGTGATCATCCAGGGTTCGGACGAGAAGGCGAAGGGCGAAGTGCAGATCAAGGATCTCGTCGCCGGCGCCAAGGCCGCCGCCGCCATCGCCACCAACGAGGAATGGAAGGCGGCGCGGCCGGCGCAGATTTCCGTCGCAGAGAGCGCGCTGGTCGAGGAGGTGGCCAAAGCGCTCGCCGGACAAAAAGAGCCGGGATAAAGGCGCCCGTCCGCGGGCGCTGCAAGCTAGGCGCGGCCCGCCTGGCGCGATAGGTTTAGGGAAACGCCTCGAAAAGGAAGCGCGACATGATCGGCGAGCCGCCCAAATCCATTGTCCACCCGACCGACCTCTCCTTTGCGAGCCAGGACGCCTTCGCCCACGCGCTGCGCATCGCCGTCGCGACGAAAGGGGTGCTGCATCTGCTGCATATCGCGGACGCCGAGGAAGACGATCCCGACAATTGGAACCGCTTCCCCCATGTGCGGGAAATGCTGGCGCGCTGGGGCATGATCGAGCCCGGCGCCTCGCGTCAGGAAGCGGCGGAAAAGCTCGGCGTCAACTTCGTGAAGGCGTCGATCGAATCGGAATCCCCTGTGCACGGCGTCGCAGCCTATGTCGAACGCCACCTGTGCGACCTCATGGTGCTGATGACGCATAACCGCACCGGGCTCGAACGCTGGCTCGAGGAGTCGATCGCCGAGGAGGCCGTGCGCGAGACGCGCATGCCGGCCCTGTTCCTGCGCGAGGACCATAAAGGGTTCGTCGATCGCGAGACGGGGGCGATCTCGCTCAATACGGTGCTGATGCCGGTCGAGGCGAGCGTGCCGCCGCTCGACGCCTTCCGCCATATCGCCGATTTCGCCCATGCGCTGAACCCGGCCGCCGACGTCATGCTGCTGCATGTGGGCGAGGACCTGCCGATCTTCGACGGCCTGCTGCCGCATATCGAGTTGCGGCAGGGCGGGGTGATCGACACGATCCTGTCTTACGCCGGAGAGATCGGCGCCGATCTCATCGCCATGCCGACGCAGGGGCGCCGCGGCCTGCTCGACGCGCTGCGCGGATCGACGACCGAGCGCGCGCTGCATGACGCGCCCTGCCCGGTTTATGCGGTCCCCGCGAAGTAAGGGTCGAACCTTCATCCGCCCGCTTTGCGCATCCCCCTTCTCCCCGTGAAGGGAGAAGGGGGGCGCGCGCAAGGCGAAACGGAGGACCGGCGCTCTACAGCGAGCGCTGGAACTTCAGCACGCCGCCCTTGTAGCCCCTGAGAGTCAGGTCGTCGCCCTTGACGTCCCAATAGGGGCCGGAGAGCAGCACGCCCCAGAGGTCGCGCTCGATCCCGGCGAGGGCGCCGTCGCATTGGCGTTCGTTGACAGCCGGCATGGCCCTCGGGCCCAGGCGGTCGGGGCCGATCACGAAGACGCCCGACCAGTTCTTGCAGCCTGAGAAACCGTTGGCCCGGCCCGTCGAGTCGATGTTGATCCAGATCTCGACCGGCGGCGCCTTGCCGTTGATTTCCTTCAGGACGAAGTTGCGGTTGTGTGGGAAAGGCACATAGCGGGGAATGCCCCCCGTCTCCTTGTTGCCCTCGTCCTGCTGCTGCTGTTCCTGTCCCTGGCTTTCTTCCGCGGGCTGGGCTTTCTTCTTGGCGTGGGCCGGCGCGGCGACCATCGCGACGCCGAGGGCGAGAGCGAGGATCGAGAAAGGCTTGTTCATTTCTTGGGTCTCCCTCGCGCGCCGTCTTGCCGCGTGACGAAAGCGGCGGGCGCGCTGATTTTTGACTGATTTCTCCCGGGCTCCGGCGCGGGGGTCCGCGCGGGCGGTCGAGACGCTAAAGCCTTCCGCGCTTTATCACAACATGCTGGGTAGCACGCGGTCGGGCGGACGATGCCCGTCCATGAAGGTCTTGATGTTGATGATGACCTTCTCGCCCATGTCGACGCGGCCTTCGATGGTCGCCGAGCCCATGTGCGGCAGCAGCGTGACCTTGCCGGCCTGGGCGAGCTTGAGGAGCTTGGGCGAGACGGCCGGCTCATGTTCGAAGACGTCGAGCCCCGCGCCGGCCATTTCATTGGCCTCGAGCATACGCACCAGCGCGTTTTCGTCGACGATCTCGCCGCGCGCCGTGTTCACGAGAATTGCATGCGGCCGCAGATGCTTCAGGCGACGCGCCGACAGCAGGTGATAGGTGGCGGGGGTGTGCGGGCAATGGATCGAAACGATGTCGACGCGCGCCAGCATCTGGTCGAGCGACTCCCAATAGGTCGCCTCGAGCTGCTCCTCGATCTCGGCTGCGGCGCGGCGGCGGTTGTGGTAGTGGATCGACAGGCCGAAAGCCTTGGCGCGGCGCGCCAGCGCCTGGCCGATCCGGCCCATGCCGACGATGCCCAGCCGCTTGCCCGTGATCCGATGGCCGAGCATCCAGGTCGGCGACCAGCCGGACCACGAGCCCTCCGGAATGGCGCGCGCGCCCTCGACCAGGCGACGGGCGACCGAGAGAATCAGCGCCATGGTCATGTCGGCCGTGTCCTCGGTCAGGACGCCCGGCGTATTGGTCACGGTGATGGAGCGGCCGAGAGCCGAAGCGACGTCGATATTGTCGACGCCATTGCCGAAATTGGCGATGAGCTTCATCTGCTCGCCGGCCTGGGCGATCAGGCTCGAATCGATCCGGTCGGTGATCGTCGGCACCAGCACTTCGGCGGTGCGCATCGCCTCGGCGAGTTCGTCATGGGTGAGGGGCTTGTCGCTCTCGTTGAGCCGCGTGTCGAACAGCTCGCACATGCGGGTCTCGATCACCTCGGGCAGTCGGCGCGTCACCACAACGAGCGGCTTTTTCTTAGGCATGTTGCGCTTCGTCCCTTCGGCTCGCACTTTCTTGGCGAAAATCCATAAACTTCGCTACAAGCTCTCATCGCCTGGGCCGGCGTTTGAGTCGGTTTACGTCTCAACCCGGTCTTAACGACGATGGGCGACAAAACCAATACGCCGCCCGACGCTGCGTTTTTCGTTTCCTAGCAGATGGCGGGCCAAAGACAAGACGAGCGGCACTTCCCCCATGCGGCATCTCGACAGCATAACATTGACTGGCCCCTGCGCGGCGTTCGGGCTCATTTTGCTCATATTTGCGGCTTCGGCGCGGGCGCAGGAGCCGCAAAAGGGGCCCGTGAGCAATCTGCCCATCCCGCGTTACGTCAGCCTCAAATCCGACCGCGTCAACGTGCGCGAGGGACCGAGCAAGGAGCACCCCACGGTCTGGATCTATCAGCGCGCCGGCCTGCCCGTTGAGATCACCGCCGAATTCGAGACCTGGCGCAAGATTCGGGACTCGGAAGGCTCCGAGGGCTGGGTGCTGCACTCGCTGCTTTCGGGCCGCCGAACCGCTCTGGTCGCGCCCTGGAAGAAAGAGCCGCAGACGCTTTTCGCCACCAACCATACGACGCCGGTCGCCAAGCTCGCCCCCAACGTGATCGGCTCCTTGCGCGGCTGCGACGGCGCATGGTGCCGTCTGGCCGGCAAGGACTTCGACGGCTACATGCAGCAGGAAAATCTCTGGGGGGTGTATCCCGGCGAGAAGGTGGAGTAGGGCCTCATCCCGCCCCGCCTGGCGCAAGCGTCGCAGCGGCCCGTTTCGGCCGCCAGGGCGTTCAGTCGGCCATCGCGGTCTGATCGGAGGCGAGCCGCGCCTTCAAGAAGGCGATCGCCTTGTCGCGCGATTCTTTCCCCTCCGGGATGACGCCCATGAGCTGCCAGCCATGCGGCACGTCGGGCCACAGCTCGAGCGCCGCCTCGACCCCCGCGGCGCGGGCGCGGGCGACGAGCCGCGTGGAATCGTCGCGCAGCGCCTCGTCGGCCCCCGCATGGACGAGCAGGGGCGGCAGGCCAGAAAGATCGGCGTAGAGCGGAGAGGCCAGCGGATTTCTGGCGCTCGTGCGCCCCAGCGCCGCGCGCGCGCCGAGCTGGATCAGGCGCCGCGTGAAAAGGGCGTCCTTGTCCTCGTTCTCCCGGGTCGAGGCGCCGGTCGCGGCAAGGTCGGTCCAGGGCGAGAACAGCGCCGCGGCTTTTGGCAACGGCAATCCCGCGTCGCGCGCCTTCAGCATCAGCGAGAGCGCGAGGCCGCCGCCGGCTGAATCGCCGACCAGAACGAGCGGGCCCGGCCGTGCGGCGAGAAGCGCCTGATAGGCGCGGAAAACGTCGTCGAGCGCCGCCGGGAAGACATGGTCGGGGGCCAGCCGGTAGGCCGGCGCGAAAACGTCGAAGCCCGCCCGCGCGAAGCCCTTGGACACATAATGGAAGGCGCGCGGCGAGCCGAGGAGAAAGCCGCCGCCGTGAAGATAGACGAGCGTCGCGGCGGCGCTCCTGCCGGCTTCGATCCACTCGCCCGGAATTTCTGGAGCGAAGGGCGCCGATTGCTGCGCAAAAAACTGCGCGGCGAAGCGCTCCGCGACCTGAGCGCGGCGGATGAGAAGCTCCAGGCGCGGCTTGACGAAACGGCGCAGAAAGGCCGCCATGCGCCGGGCCGCGCCGCTCCCTCGAGCCGCCGTCATTTCGTCGCGGCGGGCGCCGCGGGCGGAGCCTTGGGGGCCGCCGGCGTTTGGGGAGCGGGGGCGTTGGAGAGGAAATCGAGCGAGGGGTCGTTCAGGCCCGACGCTTTCGCCCGGTCGCGCCACTCCTTCCCCTGCGCGAGGTCGACGTCGACGCCGATTCCCTCGGCGTAAAGATGCGCCAGCCGGTTCTGCGCCACGGCGTTGCCCTTCAGCGCCGCCTTGCGCAACAGATCGACCGCGGCGACCTTGTCGCGCGTCACGCCCGTCCCGTTGAACTGCAGGATGGCGTATTCGACCATCGCCGGGGAGAGGCCGACGTCGGCGGCGCGCTTGAACCAGGCCGCCGCCTCCTGGTCGTTCTTTTCGACGCCCTTGCCGGTCTTGTAGAGCACGCCCAGGGCATAATCGGCGTCGGCGCTGCCGGCGGCGGAGGCCCTCTTGAAGAAGTTCGTCGCCTGCGCGAAGTCGGGGTCCTTGCCGTCGTTTTCGAGCGCCATCTCGCCCAGGAGATGCAGCGCCGCCGCATGGTCGTGGACGCCGGCCTTTTCGAGATAGAGGTGGGCGCGGGCGCGGTCCTTTGGAACGTCGATGCCCTCGAGCGTGGCGACGCCATAGAGATAGGCGGCCTCGGCGTCGCCCGCGTCGGCGCCGCGCCGGAACCAGTCCATTGCCTGTTTCATGTCGCGCTTGACGCCCGAGCCCTCGAGATAGAGCCGGCCGATCAGGGTCAGCGCCGCGGCGTCCTTCGGATTGGCGTCGACGCGCTTCTTCGCCTCGGTCATCGCGGCCTTGTAGTCGCCGCGCTGATAGGCGCCGAAAGCGAGATCGCGCGCCGGACTGGCTGGCGCGGGCGGCTGGGGTTCGCCTTCCTTCGCGGCCGCGGGGGTAAGCAGAAGGGCGGCGATCAGCGCCAGCGCCGCGCCGCTCGTCTTCACGCTCTCCGTCATCGCTTCGCCTCCGCCTGTTGGATTGCGGCCAGCGCCTGCGCGACGGCGGCGGCCGGGCCGCGGCTGTCGGTCCAGACGGCGTCGTCCAGCAGCACGAAATCGGCGCCTGCCTCGACGAGCGGCGCGACCGCGTCGAGCGTGGCGGCGCGGGCGACGCAGGGCGTGTTGAAAAGCTCGGCCCACCAGGCGACGCGCTCGATGAGCGCCGCGAGGTCGTCCTCCTCGAAAAGCACGTAATCGACGCCGAGTTCGCCGGCGCGCATCGCGTCGTCGCGCAGCGCCAGTTCGGCGGCGCCGACGATATATTTGGGCGAGAGCTTCTTGACCGCGTCCGCGAGCGCGTCGCCGCCGCCCGCAATCTGCGCGCCGTCCGCCTTGGCGCGCAGCGCCACGGTCGCCGATCCCTCGACCAGAACGGCGACGCCCTTTTCCTGCGCCGGCGGGGCAAGAGCGCGCGCGATCTCCTCATTGCGGCGCGGATCGTCGGCCGCGAAGCGGATGAGCAGAGAGGCGACGTCGCCGGCCGACAGCGCGCTGTCGAGCGCCGGCAGAAAGTCGCGCGCCTCGGCGAGCGGCGGGGTCGCCAGAGCGAGGCGCGGTCCGTCCTCGCTCATGCCGCGCCCTCGAGGCGGTCGAGCCAGCCCTGCGCGGCGCGGCGGACATTGTCCGGCGCCGTGCCCCCGTAGCTCACGCGGCTTGCAACCGATTTCTCGACGCCGAGCACGTCGAAGACCTCCTGCGTCATGCGCGGCTCGACGCTCCGCAGGTCGGCGAGCGTCAACTCTTCGAGGCCGACGCCGCGTCCTTCGGCGAGCGCGACGACGCGGCCCGTCACATGATGCGCCTCGCGGAAGGGCAGGTTCAAACGGCGCACGAGCCAGTCGGCGAGATCGGTCGCCGTGGCGAAGCCGGCGCCCGCCGCCGCCTTCATGCGGGCGCGGTCGACCTTCATGTCGCGCGCCATGCCGGCCATGGCGGCGATGCAGAGCGACAGAGAGTCGAGCGAATCGAAGGCGCCTTCCTTATCTTCCTGCATGTCCTTGGAATAGGCGAGCGGCAGGCCCTTCATCACGATGAGCAGCGCCTGCAGCGCCCCGATGATGCGGCCCGACTTGCCGCGCACCAGCTCCGCTGCGTCCGGATTGCGCTTCTGCGGCATGATCGAGGAGCCGGTGGTGAATTTGTCGGAAAGCGAAATGAAAGCGAATTGCGGCGTCGTCCACAGCACGATCTCCTCGGCGAAACGCGACAGATGCGTCGCGCAAATCGCCGCCGCCGAGAGCGTCTCCAGCACGAAATCGCGATCCGAGACGCTATCGAGCGAATTGGCCGTCGGGCGGTCGAATTCGAGCGCCTTCGCCGTCATGTGGCGGTCGATCGGAAAAGAGGTCCCGGCCAGCGCCGCGGCGCCGAGCGGACATTCGTTCAATCGCGCGCGCGCGTCGCGGAAGCGCCCGCGATCGCGGCCGATCATCTCGACATAGGCCAGGAGATGGTGGCCAAAGGTGACCGGCTGCGCGCTTTGCAGATGGGTGAAGCCCGGCATGACGCTCGCCGCTTCGGTCAGCGCGCGCTCGGCGAGGGCGCGCTGCAGATCGGCGAGCTGGGCGTCGAGCGCGTCGATCTCGTCGCGGACGTAGAGCCTGAAGTCGGTCGCAACCTGATCGTTGCGTGAGCGCGCCGTGTGCAGGCGGCCCGCCGCCGGGCCGATGAGTTCGGCGAGGCGCGACTCGGCGTTCATGTGAATGTCTTCGAGCGCGCGAGAGAAAGTAAATTCGCCGCGTTCGATTTCGCCCCCGATCTGGGTGAGGCCTTCGGCGATCTTCGCCGCGTCGTCCTTCGAGACGATCCCCTGCTCGGCGAGCATGGCGACATGGGCGAGCGAGCCCTTGACGTCCTGGGGGCCGAGACGCTTGTCAAAATCGATGGAGACGTTAATGGCCTCCAGAACCGCGTCGGTTGCGCTCTGGAAGCGCCCGCCCCATATCTTGCTCGTCATTTCCACCCCGGAGCCTGCGCCTGATGAAAAAGCCCGCCGCCTATCGCCTTGCGACTTTGTTGATTGCCGCGGCCGGCGCCGGGTTTCTATACGCGGGCGGGCCGAGCGGCAAGGAAGCGCGCGCGGCGGAGTGCGCCGGGGCGGCGAAGGTCGCCGAAGCGGTGAAGGATCTCGCCAAGGGCGAGGTCGCCGCCATGACCATCGCCAAGACGCCCGAGAGGCTTCCCGATTACGCCTTCACCGATCCCGACGGCAAGCCCGCGACGCTCGCCGCGTTCAGGGGCAAGACGATCCTTTTCAACGTCTGGGCGACGTGGTGCGTGCCCTGCCGCGCCGAAATGCCCGAGCTCGACAAGCTGCAGGCGGAGCAGGGGTCTGACAAGTTTCAGGTCGTGACGGTCAATATCGACACGTCGCGCCTCGACCGGCCGAAGAAGTTTTTCGAAGAGACCGGCGTAAAGTCGCTTTCGCTCTACGCCGACCCGAAGGCCAATATTTTCTTCGAGCTCAAGCAGTCCGGCAAAGCGCTCGGCCTGCCGGTCACCATGCTCGTCGACCCGGAAGGCTGCCAGATCGGGCTGATGAACGGCCCGGCCGCCTGGCATTCGGCGGACGCCAGGGCGCTGGTGACGAAAGCCGTCGAGGCGGCCGGTCGGTAACTGCGCCGACGATCTCGCGCCTCTCTGACGACGACGCGCCGCTCTCTCTCGCCGAGAATGGGGGAAAGGGCGGCCCTGCCCGGCGGGACGGCGAACGACCCTAGCCCTGGTGTTTTTTCTTCTTCTTCCCGTGGTCGCCGTCATGGCGCGGGGTCGCGGGCGGGGCCGCCTTTGGCGCCTCCGCCGCGGGCGCGGGCGTTTCAGTAGCGGCGGGAGCCGGCGCAGCTGCGGGCGGCGGCGGCGCCGCCTCGCTCTTTTGCGGCGTCTCGCTTCCCGTCGCGGCCGGCGGCGTCGCTTCAGGGGCGGGGCCGTAGGCGGACCGCGTGGTGAAGAGCCAGGTCAGGCCGGCGATGACGATCACGGCCGCCGCGAGGCCCAATCCGATCAGGCCGTGTTTTTGACCGCCGCCGGCGGGGCTGGCCTCGTCCGGCGTGGGGACGGCCGAGTCCGCGGCCGGCGCCTCGGTCTCCGCCGGCAGAACGCCGCGATACTGACTCCAGACCCAGGCGGCGGGCGGCTGCCCTCCGTGTCCTTCCGTGTTGGCCATATCAGAACACTCCAAGCGCGCGGGCTCGTAATTCGAGCCGCCAGCGCCCATGTTGCATCGCATCGGGGCGCGTCACAAGCAGCATGAATCGCTGCGGTAAACGCCCTTCTGCGAAGTCCGAGTTGCGAGCCGGCGACTTTGCAGGAGGACAGCGGCTGGAAACGCGCTAAGTTAAGAAACGATTTTTTTTCGCCTCACCCAAAAAGCGAGAGTGGCATGACCATCCAATCCGGCGACAGAATTCCCGACGTCACGCTTACCGTCATGGGGAAGAACGGGCCCGAGCCCATCAAGACCGGCGACTATTTCAAGGGCCGCAAGATCGCGCTGTTCTCGGTGCCGGGCGCCTTCACCCCCACCTGCCACGCCAAGCACCTCCCGGGCTTCGTCCAACGATACGACGAGCTCAAAGCAAAAGGCGTCGACGCCGTGGCCGTGACGGCGGTCAACGACGTCTTCACCCTCGACGCCTGGCTCAAGGATCGCGGGGCCGCCGGCAAGATCGACGGGCTCGCCGACGGCTCGGCCGTCTTCGCCCATGCGCTCGGCCTCGAACTGGACCTCAGGGAATTCGGCCTCGGCGTGCGCGGCAAGCGTTTTTCGGCCGTTGTGAACGACGGCGTGGTGCTGTGGATCAACGTCGAGGAAAATTCGAGCCTCGCCACCGTCTCGAGCGCCGAATCGACGCTGGAGAAGCTCTGACCCACTGCGCCGGAGCAGGACGGGCCGCCTCATCGCGGGCAACGCCGTGGGCGCGGCCTGGTCTATCAGACGAGGGCCCGCCCGAGCGGCGCCGACTTGCTCCTTTTTGCGCGCATGCGCATATAGTGCCGAATGCCTCCCGCCCCGACGAACCGCCGCCCCGCCTCTCCCAAGGAAGCCCCGCAGGAGCCCTTCAAACGGGCCGTCGCCGGCGCCATGCGCGCCATGGCGAGAACGCCCAAGCTCGACGTGATTTATGCGCCCGAGCGCCCGTCGCTCATCGCCGGCGAGGAGGGCGCCAAGGCGCGGCTCACCGAGCCGCCGCGCAAGCTCACGGCCAAGGAGGCGGCGGTCGTTCGCGGCCAGGCCGACTCCCTCGCGCTGCGTCTGGCCTGCCACGACGACGCCCTTCACCGCCGTTTCGCGCCCGAAACGATGGAGGCGCGCGCCGCCTTCGACGCCCTGGAGCAGGCGCGCGTCGAATCGATCGGCGCGCGGCGCATGGCGGGCGTCGCCGCCAATATCGGCGCCATGCTCGAAGACCGCTATACGCGCAGCCATTCGGAAAAAATCGCGAGCCGCGCCGACGCGCCGCTCGAAGACGCGCTGGCGCTGATGGCGCGCGAGCGCCTGACCGGCCTCGAACCGCCGCCCCATGGCGCGAAGATCGTCGAGTTCTGGCGGGAGATGATCGAAGACCGCGCCGGCGCCGATCTCGACCGGCTCGCCGGCGCCGTCGAGAACCAGAAGCATTTCGCCCAGATCGTGCGCGAACTTCTGTCTCATCTCGACATGGCCGGGGCCGAGGCCCCAGAGGAGAGCGAGGCGGAGGACAACCCGCAAGAGGCGCCGCAAAACCCGGACGAGAGCGAAGAGCAGCAGCAGGAAGAGGACCAGGCGAAATCAAAGGCCGAGATGGAGACCTCGCTCGCCGCCGAGGATTCGGAGCAGGAAGGCGAAAGCGAATCGGCGGAAGCCCCTTATGGCGAAGCGGCGGATGAGTCGGATTCGGGCGATCTCGAAGAGGCGGCCGACGCGCGCCGCCCGTCGACGACCGCCGCCGACCGCTCGGGCGCCGACTATCACGCCTACACCACCCGCTTCGACGAGACCGTGCGCGCGGAAGAGCTGTGCGACGCCGAAGAGCTCGACCGGCTGCGCGCCTATCTCGACAAGCAGCTCTTGCATCTGTCCTCTGTCGTCGGCCGTCTCGCCAACCGCCTGCAGCGCCGCCTGATGGCGCAGCAGAGCCGCTCCTGGGAGTTCGACCTCGAAGAAGGCATGCTCGACCCGGCGCGCCTGCCGCGCGTCATCATCGACCCGCAACAGCCGCTGTCCTTCAAGCGCGAGAAGGACATGGACTTCCGCGACACGGTGGTGACCCTGCTGCTCGACAATTCCGGCTCCATGCGCGGCCGCCCGATCACCGTCGCCGCGACCTGCGCCGACATTCTCGCCCGCACGCTGGAGCGCTGCGGCGTGAAGGTCGAGATCTTGGGCTTCACCACCCGCGCCTGGAAGGGCGGCCAATCGCGCGAGCTCTGGATCAACGAGGGCAAGAAACCCAATCCGGGCCGCCTCAACGACATTCGCCACATCATCTACAAGGCGGCCGACGCCCCCTGGCGGCGCGCCCGCCGCAATCTCGGGCTGATGATGCGCGAGGGGCTCCTGAAGGAAAACATCGACGGCGAGGCGCTCGACTGGGCGCATCGCCGCCTGCTCGCGCGCGGCGAACAGCGGCGGATCCTGATGATGATCTCAGACGGCGCGCCCGTCGACGATTCGACCCTCTCCGTCAATCCGGGCAATTACCTCGAGCGGCACCTGCGTCAGGTGATCCACGACATCGAGACCAAGTCGCCGGTCGAGCTCATCGCCATTGGCATCGGCCACGACGTGACGCGCTACTATCGCCGCGCGGTGACGATTGTCGACGCCGAGGAGCTTGGCGGCGCCATGACCGAGAAGCTCGCCGAACTCTTCAGCGAGACCAGCCGGCCGGCGCCGGTCTCCCCTTCCGTTAGCCGCCAACCGACGCGCATCCTGGCCCGCGCTTAGGCGTCGCTTAACGACAACGGCGAGCGGCAGGCCGCTTGCGCGCAATGCAACCAAATTCCATTCCGCGCGTTAACAGATGCGCGCCATCGTGAACGAGCGCGCCGGCCGGGAAGCGTTGCTTGGGAGTATGCGAGATGGCGTTGATCAGGAAATTGCGCGACGAGGCGCCTGCGTATGAAAGAGTCGCCTGCGTGACCGCGATCTGCGCATTGGCGGGGCTGCCGCTCGCCGTGTGCGCGGCCGTCACGATTTTGGGCTGAGAGAGGGGAGCTGCGGCTCCCTTTTTTATCGACTCACGACGCCTCGGCGATCGGCCACTCGGCCTTGAACGCGCCGCCCTGGTTGTCGTGGGCGACGACGCGGAGCGTCTTCGCGCCATTGGGCGCATAGGTGAAACGGAAGTTCGGGTCCTCGGAGAGCGAGATTCCCCCCTCCATTTTGAAGATCAGTTCGTCCCCCTGCCAGACCTCGACCGCATCGACATAATGCGCCGGCGTGTAGGCGCGGGTGATCTGATCCATTTGAAGACCGGAATTATTGGGGTGGCGGATCATGATCTGCGCCTCGCGCTTGCCGGCGACGGCGCTCTTGAATTCGCGATATTTCATCTTGCCCATATTGGCGCGCGCTTCGTCCGGATCCTTGCCGGCGGGGGCGGAGCAGCCGCCCGAGGCTTTTACGAATTTCATTTCGGAATGGAGCGCCCCGTCACGCGTCTCGGCGACGGCGTGGACATTGGTGTAGGAATTTACCCTGACCCGCGTCTCGATGAAGTCGACCGCCGCCTTGTCGCCGAGCGTGAAGGTCGCGGCCATGGGCATGGGGTTCTGGTCGATGACGAGCGTCGCGACCCTTACGTTCGCCGGGTCGGCGAAGCGCATGGTCATGGGCACGATCGCGGCGTCCTCGGCGCGCGTCGGCGCCTCGAGCGCGATGGTTCCGTCCGCTTTGCGGATGTCGCGGCCCTTGAAGAGGTCGGTCACCAGGCCCGGCCAGGGGTCTGGGGCGTTTGTCTGAGCGCGCGCGCCGATGGCGAGCGAGACGGCGAAGAAGGCGGCGGCGAGCGTCGCGCGGGCTGTTCGGGTCATGGTTCCTCCCGGCTTTTTGCCGATATTAGCCTAGCCTGCCGCCCGGCCCTGCGACAAAGTCACGGCTCCTCCCATTCGAGCTCGGCGAAGCCCGCGGTCGCATTGCGCGGGTTGTAGTCGTCGAAGAGCCGCCATTTTGCGCGCTCGCTGGCGGCGGCGTCGGCGGACGCGGCTGCGACGCCCTCGCCTTTCTTGATCGCTGCCCGCAGATCGGCGGTGAGGCGGGTCAGATAGGCCTTTTCATCCTCGAGCGCCTTGGGCCAGGGCGCGACCATCGGGCCGTGACCCGCCACGACGCGCTCGGCCTTCACCGCCGCGAGCCTGTCGGCGACTTCGAGAAAGCCGAGTAGGCTCCCATCGACGACCGGCACATGCTGGAGAAAGAGCAGGTCGCCGGAAAAGAGCGTGCCTGTGTTCTTGTCGAGGACCGTGAGATCGGCCTCGCTGTGCGAGGTCCGCCACGCCTGCAAGTCGATCGTGCGATCGCCGAGATCGAGCGTCGCCGTCTCCGCCACGGTGAGCGACGGTCCGATGATGGACACGCCGTCGAGCGCGTCGCCCATGGTCTGGCGGAACGAGGAGAGGTAATGCGCGCCGCGCGCGGCGAGGGCGCGCGGCAGATTCTTGTGGCCGACGAAGGTCACGCCGGGGCCCGCAAAGGCGGCGTTGCCGAAGACGTGATCGGGGTGCGCGTGCGTATTGACGACGTAGCGGATGGGCTTTTGCGTCTTCTCGCGCAGCGCCGCGAGGAACGCCTTCGCCTCGAGCAGGCTGCCGCCGGTGTCGATGACGGCGACGGCCTCGCCTCCCACGATGGCGCCGAGATTGGCGATGGCGCCGAGATTGGCGCGCGTCATGAGCGCCGTTTCCCCCTGATGCGCGTATACGCCGGGGGCGATCTCGACGAGTTGGAACGTCGTTGCGGGCGCCGCCGAAGACGCGGCCGAAAGGGCGCCCGCGACCACGGCGAACGTCGCTAAAAAAAGACGCAAGTTATTGTTCCACATGGCTGCTTCTGGTTCGGCCGGCTCTACGCCGACGCCTTCGTTTTTTGGATTGCGATTCCTCCGGTCAAGACATATTATCCCGCCGTTTCCGAGTTAAAGATGTCTTCCGGACGGGAACCGGGAGCGGCGCGCTGCGGGTGATATTGCACGAGCGGCGCGGGACAAGAACGGAAAACGCCTTCCCAATGTCGAGGCGCCCTTGAGAGGCGTGACGTCGGAGGCGGCGCAACAATAAGGCGCCCCGCGGCGTCATCAGGAGGAAATGCTCATGCATAAGCTGTTGTTGTCGACTTCTGTGGGTATTCTCGCGCTGTTCGCAGCCGGCGCCGCGAACGCCGACGACGAACTGCTCACCCTGCAGAAGGACCCCAAGCAGTGGGTGACGCCGACGGGCGATTACGCCAACGTCCGCCATTCGGGCCTGAAGCAGATCACGACGGAGAACGTCGGCAAGCTGGCTCCCGCCTGGCAGTTTTCGACGGGCGTTCTGCGCGGCCACGAGGGCGCGCCGCTGGTCGTGGGCGACGTGATGTATCTGCATACGCCGTTCCCCAACATCGTTTATGCGCTCGATCTGAAGGATCCCGACCACAAGATCCTCTGGAAATACGAGCCCAAGCAGGATCCGTCGGTCGTGCCGGTGATGTGCTGCGACACGGTCAACCGCGGCCTCGCCTATGGCGACGGCAAGATCTTCCTCGCCCAGGCCGACACGACGCTCGTCGCGCTCGACGCCAAGACCGGCAAGCTCGTCTGGTCGGTGAAGAACGGCGATCCGTCCAAGGGCCAGACCTCGACCGCCGCTCCGCATGTGTTCAAGGACAAGGTCTTCGTCGGCATCGCCGGCGGCGAGTTCGGCGTGCGCGGCCATATCACCGCCTATTCGGTGAAGGACGGCAAGCAGGCGTGGCGCGGCTACTCGATGGGCCCGGACGCCGACACGCTGATCGACCCCGACAAGACCACCCATCTCGGCAAGGTCGTGGGCAAGGATTCGGGCATTTCGACGTGGCAGGGCGACCAGTGGCAGACGGGCGGCGGCACCACCTGGGGCTGGTATAGCTACGACCCTGAGCTGAACCTCGTTTACTACGGCTCGGGCAACCCCTCGACGTGGAACCCGGTGCAGCGCCCCGGCGACAATCGCTGGTCGATGACGATCTGGGCGCGCGACCTCGACACCGGCAAGGTGAAGTGGCTCTACCAGATGACGCCCCACGACGAGTGGGACTATGACGGCATCAATGAGATGGTGCTGGCCGACCAGCCGATCGGCGGCAAGACGGTCAAGACGCTGGTTCACTTCGACCGCAACGGCTTCGGCTATACGCTCGACCGCACCAACGGCGATCTGCTGGTCGCGGAGAAATACGATCCGGCGGTGAACTGGGCGACGAAGGTCGACATGGACAAGGCGTCGCCGACCTATGGGCGTCCGCTGGTCGTCGACAAATATTCGACGCAGCACAATGGCGAGGACACCAACACGCAGAACGTCTGCCCGGCGGCGCTGGGGTCGAAGGACCAGCAGCCGGCGTCCTACGACGCGGCGACGGGTCTGTTCCTGGTGCCGACGAACCACGTCTGCATGGACTATGAGCCGTTCCGCGTGAGCTATACGGCGGGCCAGCCTTACGTCGGCGCGACGCTGGAGATGTTCCCGGCGGGGCGGGTTCTCGGCGACGGGACGAACCACACCGGCAATTTCATCGCCTGGGACGCGAAGGTCGGCAAGATCGTGTGGTCGAACAAGGAGCAGTTCTCGGTTTGGGGCGGGGCGACGTCGACGGACGGCGGCGTGACCTTCTACGGGACGCTCGAAGGCTATCTGAAGGCGGTCGACACCAAGACCGGCAAGGAGCTCTACAAGTATAAGACGCCGTCGGGCATCATCGGCAACGTCATCACCTATGAGGCGGGCGGCAAGCAGTATGTGGCGGTGCTGTCGGGCGTCGGCGGCTGGGCGGGCATCGGCCTGGCGGCCGGTCTCTCCAAGTCCAACGAGGGCCTCGGCGCGGTCGGCAATTACGCCTCGCTCGCCAATTACACCGCGCTCGGCGGCGTGCTGACCGTCTTCGCTCTGCCGAACTGAGCAGAGTAGGTCAGCCTCTCGAGAAAATTGGCGCTCGGCGAACTTCTTTCGCCGGGCGCCGTCTTTTACAAAGCTGAAGAAAGTACAGGGAGAGAGTAATGAGATCGTCGCTTTTCGGGGCGCTGGCCCTGGGCGTCATGATGAGTGTGGGGACCTCCGCCATGGCCGAGGCGCCCGGAGACCCCAAGGCCGTCAAATCGACCGACGGCAAATATTTCGACGCGAAGGGCGATCCCACCTATAATGTCGCGGCCGACGGCACGGTGGACTGGTACACCTTCTCCGGCTATCGCCGTTATCACGCCGAATGCCACGTCTGCCACGGCCCGAACGGCGGCGGCTCGACCTACGCCCCTGCGCTGAAGGATTCGGTGAAGCGCTTCAATTATGCGGAATTCGCCGGCATCGTGATCGGCGGCCGTCAGAACGGCAACAGCGTCATGCCGGCCTTCGCCGACAACAAGAACGCCGTCTGCTACATCGACGACCTCTATGTCTATCTCCGCGCGCTCTCGACCGGCGCCATCCAGGCCGGCCGCCCGGAGAAGAAGGAAGCCCGTCCCGAGGCCTTCGCCAAGGCCGAAGCCGAGTGCATGAGCGCCAAGTAAGCGCGCGTCAAAAGAGGCCGATCGCATGATCGTCTCCCCGAAACAGAGGCGCGGCGCCGCCGCGCTCTTGTCTTCAGCCGGCGCCGCCGCCCTTCTCTTCGCGGCGGCGTCCGGCTTCGCGCAGCATATGGGTCCGGATTTCGGCGCCAAGGGCGCGGACAGCGCCGGCGGAATCGAACTGATCGATCCCAAAGTCCTGCGCGTCTGCGCCGACCCCAATAATCTGCCCTTTTCCAACGAAAAGGGCGAAGGGTTCGAAAACAAGCTCGCCGAACTGCTGGCGCAAAAGCTTCACAAAGAGCTCGCTTACACCTTCTATCCGGGCGCGACGGGCTTCGTGCGCAATACGCTCAACGCGCATCTTTGCGACGTGATCCTCGGCATGCCGCAGGGCAATGACCTCGTGCAGCCGACCAACCCCTATTACCGCACCACTTACGCGATCGTGACGCGCGCGGGCTCCGATCTCGACGGCGTCGAGAACCTCGACGATCCGCGCCTCAAGGACAAGAAGGGGCGCATCGGCCTCATCGCCAATACGCCGCCTGGAAATATTCTCGCCAAGAATGGGATGATCGGGCTCGTCAAGCCCTATGCGCTGATGGTCGACACCCGCGTCGAGTCCTCGACCGCGCAAATGATCCGCGACCTCGAAAAAGGCGACATCGACGTCGCGCTGCTGTGGGGGCCGATCGCCGGCTATTACGCCAAGAAATCCGGCGCCAAGCTCACTGTAACGCCGCTCGCCGAGACTCCGGGGACGCGCATGGCTTTCCGCATCGCCTTTGGCGTGCGCCATTCCGACCAGAACTGGAAGCGCGAGCTCAATACGTTGCTCGCGCAGAACAAGGCGGATATCGACAAAATCCTTGCCGACTACGGCGTCCCCACGATCGATGAAGCGGGCCAGCCGATCCGGACGACGCCGTGATCCACGCGCTCGTCGCCCTCGCGACGATCGCCTTCGCCGCCTCGGCGCGCGCCGAGAGCGCATCGCCTCCGAGCGAGCCGGAAGGCTACCGGATGGAGAATTATCGCGCGCCCGCGCCCGCGACGCTCAAGGGCGCCGCCGTTATCGATACGGCGACAGCCTTCGACCTGTGGCGCGCCAAGACCGCGGCTTTCATCGACGCCCTGCCGCATGCGCCGAAACCAGAGGGACTTCCGAAAAACGTCGTCTGGCGCGAGCAGCCGCGCTTCGATGTCCCCGGCAGCGTCTGGCTCCCCGACACCGGCTATGGCGCGCTCTCCGAGACCACCGAGCGCTATTTGATAAAGGGGCTCGCCAAGGCGTCCGGCGGCGACACATCTCGGCCGCTCGTGTTCTATTGCCTCGCGAATTGCTGGATGTCCTGGAACGCCGCCAAGCGCGCGTTAAAGCTCGGCTATACGCACGTCCTTTGGTATCCGGAGGGAACCGATGGCTGGGCGGCGGCGAAACATCCGCTGGAAGAGGCGAAGCCCGAACCCCGCGAGTAGCCGCTACTCCATCGCCGCCATAATGGCCCGCGCCAGCGCGCCGAACCGCTGCTCGATCAACGCCGGACTTTCGCAGACATACGCTCCCATTTTGCGCTGCTCCTCGAAGAGGCGCACCCGCCATTGCAGCGCCTCGGCGGCCTTCTTGACGGCTTCGGGGTCAGGCGGCTTCCTGTTCTGCAAATCGTAGAAGGCCTGCGTCTCTTCACGCGTCTTTTCGGCCATGTCCTTCAGACGGCGGCCGAAGCGGTCGAGGCCGGTCACGACGTCCCGCCGTTCGTCGTTCATCCGATCATAAAGCCCGGCGAAGAGAAGCGTCAGGCGCGCCTTGCGATCGCCGCCGGCGTTCTTCGCGAAATCCGCGATGGCTTTCTCGGCCTCTTCGAGCGGCGTACGGCGCGGCGCGATGCGTCCGACGAGGTCGGCGACAGCCGGATCGCTGAGCCATTCCCGCCGCTCCTTGTCGAGCGACGGGCCAGTCCAGACGCCGCCGAGCGCAATCTCCGGCACGCGCACCTGCTTGCAGGGCCAGTCGCCCTGCGAGGTCTGCGCGTCAGCCCACGGGGCCGAGAGACTGGCGGCGAGAATGAGCGCCGCCAAACGCATGGTGAGTTTTTTCAGCATGAGCATCCTTCTATAATGCCTCATGCAGATCATCCCCGTCATCGATATTCGCAACGGCGTCGCCGTACGCGCGGTCGCGGGACGTCGCGCCGATTACCAGCCGCTGGAAACGCCGTGGTCGAAAACCAGCGACCCGCGAGACGTCGCGCGCGGGCTTATGTCGCTTTATCCTTTTGGCGCGCTCTATATCGCAGACCTCGACGCGATCGAAAGGCGCGGCGCAAACGGGGAGATGACGGCGGTCATCGCCGAGACGATCGCCCCGGCGCGCCTGTGGCTCGACGCGGGATGTCGGGGTGACGCGCCGGCGGACCTGGAGGCGATGGTCGCCAATAAGGACATCGTGCTCGGCAGCGAGAGTCTGGAAAGCGTCGATGAGGCCGCGCAGGCAATAGATCGATCGCGCGTGATCCTGTCGCTGGATTTTTCGGACGCGGGGTTCCTTGGCGATCCTCGCCTGCTCTCCGACACGACGCTCTGGCCGGATCGCGTCATCGTCATGACCTTGGCGCGCGTCGGCGCCGGGCAGGGTCCGGACCTCACGCGTCTGCGCGAGATTGCGCGGCGCGCGCCAGGGCGGCGGATCTACGCCGCCGGCGGCGTCCGCGGCCTCGACGATCTCATGGCGCTGCGGGACGCCGGCGCTGCGGGCGCGCTCGTCGCCACCGCGCTGCACGAGCGGCGGCTGACGCCTGACGATCTCGCGACGCTCGGCGCAAAATAAAAGGGGAGCCGCACGGGCTCCCCTATTGTCGCTGCGCCTTCTCCGCCGATCAGTTGGCGGCGAAAGGATGCTTCGCGGTGACGCGCTCCTGGACGACGCGCTGGGCCTTGGGGTCGCCCTTCATCGCGCGGGCGATGGCTTCCTTCGTGGCCTGATAGTTGAAGTCCTGGATCTTCTGGTCGTCGTTCGCGTCCCAGTGGATGAAGACGCCGACGCAGATGAAGAGGTCTTCGGCCTTTTCGAGCGGGATCACGCCCTCGGCGACCGAATCGGCGACGGCCTTGGCGACGCCGTGCTGCGCAGGGCCGAACATCTGGACAGCCTGCTTGGCGTTCTTGATGGTCACCTTGTTGAACATCATGGTGTACGGCTTGACGAGCAGATTCGGCGCGATGACCGCGAGGAGCGTCGTGAAGCCGTCCTTGTTGTTGACGAGGCCGTTGGCGAAGGCCTTCTCGGCGGCGGAGCCGCGCGGACCCATGATCAGGTCGATGTGAGCGACTTCGTTGCCGTCGCCGACGAGCGACTCGCCCACTCCCGTCTTGGCGCTCGAGGAGCCGCCGAAACCGCTCGACGGCTTAGGAAACAGCGCGCCAAGAATCTTCTCGAAGAAAGAAGCCATTTTTTCCATCCCTCCCGGTGCTGTTCGCGTCCAGCGGCGTTTTTTGTTAGCGCACGCGCGGAGCCCACCTGTTTATGCGGACGCCCGAGTTCTGGCGATGCGTCCCGTACGGCTGAACGGGGAGCCGCAACGGCTCCCCGATTTTGCAAACGAGGCGATAACGCCCGAAATCAATTCGGGGCGAAGGGGTGCTTGGCTTCGTTGCGCTTGGCGACGACTTCCGAGGCCTTCGGCTCGCCGCGGACGGCGCGGGCGATGGCTTCCTTCGTGGCCTGATAGTTGTAGTCCTGAATCTTCTTGTCGTCGTTGGCGTCCCAATGGATGAACACGCCGACCGAGATGAACAGGTCGTCGGCTTCCGAAACCGGGATCACGCCCTCGGCGACCGAGTCGGCGACCGCCTTGGCGACGCCGTGCTGCGCCGGGCCGAACATCTGGACGGCCTGCTTGGCGCCCTTGATGGTGACCTTGTTGAAGAGAATCGTGTTCGGCTTGCAGAGCAGGTTCGGCGCGACGACCGCGAGAAGCGTCGTGAAGCCGTCCTTGTTGTTGACGAGCGCGTTGGCGAAGGCGAGCTCAGCGGCCGAACCGCGCGGACCCATGATGAGGTCGATGTGAGCGACTTCGTTGCCCTCGCCGACGAGCGACTCGCCGACCAGCATCTTGTTGATCAAAGCCATGTGCGTTTCCTTTCCAGGTTCCCCCAAGCGCCGCGCGTCATGCGCCGCAGCGCTCCTATCCTTCGTTTTCGGCGTCGGGCTCTTTAGGATTTTGCCCGACCGGTTGGCCAGATAGCCGCGAGAATGCCCCGCGCGGCGCGGACTCAACCATTTTTGCGCGCGCTTGCCAAGATGGACCGAAGAGAATCTGCAAAAAGAACAGCGACAGTCATGTCTGCGCTTGTGCCTGGATTGACACGCTTTTCCTTCAGCTCGCGGTCGAATTCGAGGGCAAGCTCAAAGGCTTCCCCCCGCCCGGCGGCTTCGATCGCCAAAGCTCTTTGCGCCGCCTCCGCGCAAACCGCGCAGGCCGCCGCGACCCCGTATTTGCGGACGATATGGCTATCGGGAAAGGCGGCCAAAAAGGCCATATAGACCTCGAGCGTCGCACGCGGCGCGTCATGGCCGCGGACGCGGGCGCGGGCGAGGGCGGCGAAGCCGGTCTCGAAAATGTCGACGAAGTCGTGGGCGTATTGATAGGCGATGCGGTCGCGCGGCGCGGCGGCGCGCATCGCCTCGAGCAGGGTGGTTTCCGCCGGGCCCGAGACGTCATGCGCCTCTGCTTCGCCGAGACCGGCGGGATTGGCGCGCCGAATGGCGCGGAAGGCCGCGTCGGCGTCGGCGACGTCGAGCGCGGCGAGGACGCGGGCGGTTTCGCCTGCGAGATCGTCGCTGGTCGCCGTCAGCGCCGCCTGCGCCAGCGGCGCGCAGAGCAGGACGATTCCGAGATTGGTGTTCTGGCCGACGGCCGCCCAGGTCGCCTCGACCGCGCCCAGGATGCGCGCGCCGACGCTTGCCTCCGCGGCGGCGATGAACGGCGCGGCGGCGCGGGCGCTCAGGACGAAATCCTGCGCGGCCATTCCATGGCCGGGCGCGAAATGATGGACATTGCCCGGCTTGGGCGCGGCGAGCTCGGCCTCGCAGGCGGCGATGAAGGCCGATGAAATCCTCGTCTCGCTCTCCTTGGCGGCGGAGAGCGGGTCGGGACGAGGGGCGGAAGGAGCGGTCAAACCTTCGTCTCGATGTCTGGAGGCGTGCAAGATGTCGCGTCTCAACGTAACCCTGTTCCCGCGGTGTTGGGAGGAGGAACGCGGGCGCCCGGGACGAAAGCGAGCGCGTCCGCAGCCAGCCTTTCGGCGATCGAGAACGGCGTGATCCGTTGCAGGCCGCTCCAGCCGGGCATGCTGTTGACCTCCAGGACCATGGGCTTTCCGTCGGCGTCCGCGATGAGATCGACGCCGGCCATAATCGTTCCCATCGCCCCGGCGGCTGCAAGCGCCATGTCGCGCTCGATGGGAGTCGGCGTAACCGCGATTGGCCGCGCGCCCTGCCGCACATTGGTGATCCAGTGGCTCGAGCGCCGCTTCATGGCGGCGACGATCTCGCCGCGCGAGACGAGGATGCGCATGTCCTCATAGGGCGGTCGCGCCGGACCGACGAAGCGCTGAAGATAAAAGACGCCGCGCGCCTCTTCAAGCGATGGGACGTCGCGTTCGGTCTCGATGAGACGAAGCCCCCAGCCCTGCGCGCCAAAGAGCGGCTTCATCACCAGCGGCCCTCGCGCGCATTCGCGTCGGGCGAGGGCGCGCGCCTGCGCCAAGGATTGCATCGCAAAAGTCTCGGGCGCGGGGACGCCGGCCCGAGCCAACAGGAAGCTCGCCATGCTTTTGTCGGTGCAGCGCTCGATGGCGCGGGGGCCATTGACGAGCGGGACGCCCAACGCCTCGAGCGCATGCAGCGCGCCGAGCCGCATGGTGATGGCCTCGAGCGAGCCGTCGCCAATGGCGCGCACCACGGCGAGGTCGGGCAGGGCGTGAAAGCCGGGAATCGCGAGGCCGTTGGGGCGCGTCGTGTCGATGCGGCAGGCGGCGAGCCGCACGGCGACCGGCGTCGCGCCCAGCGCGCGGAAGGCCGCGACGGTATGCTCGACATGCCAGTCGAGCTTGTCGGTGAAAATCGCGACGCGCGGCGTCATGGCCGAGACAGAGGTCGTCATCGGCGGGCCTGTCCCGGCTGTCTACGTACTGCGCCCCCGGCGACTAAACGGCGCCAAAGATGCGCGGGGCCGCCACCTTTAACCATGACATTCCGGATCGGCGCGAAGGATGGCCGGGTCAAGCCCGGCCATGACTCGGATAGGCGCGGATACACCGTGTGCGCGCTATCCGCCGAACGACTTGTCGAGCAGCGCCTCGTCGATCTTGCCGGCGCGGAAGGTCTCGCCGGTCTCGACCGCCGTGACCAGCGCTTCCGCCGGCGAGAACAGGCTGCCGTCGATCTTGTAGAAGTCGCCCTTATAGGCTTTGAAGATCTCGGCGAAAGGCTGGCCATAGTCGCGCGAATTGCTGCTCGGCAGCTTTTCGGCGAGTTCCTTCGCCGCCGCCGCCGGTCCTTTCACGAAGAGATGGGCGCGGCCGGCGTAAATGATCGCGTCATTTGTCCGCCCCATGGCCTGGACGAAATCCGGATGCGGGGGCGACAGCGGCGCCGTAGCGATTCCGTCGACGATGTTCTCGAGCGGGAAATGCAGTTCATGCGCCTTGTGCAGCGCGACTTCCAGCACGCGGCCGACGACCTGCACGCTGCCCGCGAGCGACTGCGTCGGCGCATAGACGAAAGCGACCTTGTCGGGCGAGACGTCGGACTTCGACGCGACTTTCTCGACCACTTCCTTGGGCGGCGGCGAGCCGCTCTCGAGCACGATGGTCACGCGGTTGGCGCGGTCCTTGTAGGACAGTTCCTCGAAGAGCTTCTCGACTCGCGCCTGAGCGCGGCCGGGCCCCGAGCCCAGCGCGAAGAATTTCTCATGCTGCAGGCTCCAGCCCGCGTATTGGCTGGCGAGGCAGGCGACGACGGGATCGTTGCTGGAGACCGTGAGCCAGAACGGCCATTTGGACGCGCCGGGCGCCGGCGAAAGCGTGACCTTGCCGAGCCCGCCCATGCAGATTTCGGTGAGCAGCAGCCCGGCGTCGATCCCGCCCGCGGCCTTGGCGCCGGCGTCGATGAGCAGTTCCCCGAGGCTGCCGCGCGAGACGGCGACGCGATATTTCTCGGCGCCGGCGACGAGCCGGTCGACGATCTCGCCTGCGAGAGTGTTCACGCTGGCCGTCGCGCGGCCTGTGTTTTCGCTTGCGCTCACTTGTGGTCCTTCCCTCGTATTGGCCATTGGCTCTACCGGCATTGCCTTCGCCGAACTAGTCTTTGCGAAAACAACCCGCTGGCGCGGGCGGAACTTATCGAGCTTCGCAACGAAACGAAAGCGGCTCTTACAGCGTTATAGACGGTATTAACCTTCGTCACATAGCCGTCATGTCGAGCCTTTAGCGCCGTTGCGGGTCGCAGTGGGGGGCGATTATGGACAATCAGTTTATGGACCGCGCGTCGGCCGCGGCGCAGAAGCGTGTGTCTTCGTGGGATCTCGTCGTCGTCGTCGCCGCGGTCGCGGCGATCGTCTTCGCCAACGTCGGGGTCGTGCGCGCGCTCGATTTGGCGCTGGACGTCTTGCATCGCTGAACGCATCCAATCCGACTGCTATCTATCGGGCCGAACGTATTATTTTGGCTCTCACGCGCTCGCTTGCGTAAAGCGGGCCGCCATTTCTTGGCAGAAACTACCGTCTTTTTGTCATTGCGCGTATTTGCCGCAGGCGAGAAGATCGCGCGATGTCGATTGCCAAATCTCCATTTGACCCAGATCTGCTTTCCCGCGAAAGACGTCCGGATCAATTAAGGCGCGTCCGCAAGATCGGGTTTCTGATCTACGGCGACTTTGAAATTCTCGATCTTTGCGGCCCGCTCGACGCATTCTATTACGCCGACCGGGTCCTCTGCCTCAGGGGACGGGAGAACGAACCCGGTTACCAGATTGTCGTGATCGCCGCGGCCAAAGGCATGGTCACAGCGAAATGCGGCCTGCAGATCGCTGCGCCGCTCGGATGCGCCGACATCGTCGAGGGGCTCGATACGCTCGTCGTCGTTGGCGGCGAGGGGGCGATGGCGGCGAGCGCCGACGTCGAACTCATCGACTGGATCAAGCGCGTGGCGGCGCGCACGCGCCGGCTGGCCTCGATCTGCACCGGCGCTTTCCTTCTCGCCAGCGCCGGTCTGCTCAACAATCGCAGGGTCACCACGCACTGGCTTTACTGCGACGAGCTCGCGCGCGCCTATCCGAAGCTCTGCGTCGATCCCAATCGCATCTTCGTGCGCGACGGCGGGGTCTACACCTCGGGGGGCATTACCGCCGGGATTGATCTCGCGCTGTCGCTCATCGAGGAGGACCTCGGCCGCGAGGTCCCCCGCCAGGTCGCGGGCCTGATGGTCGTGTTTTTGCGCCGTCCCGGCGGCCAGGCGCAATTCAGTCCTTTCTTGGAGGACCCCAACGCCGGATGCCGGGACATCGCCGAGCTCAAGGCCTGGGTTCTCGCCAATTGCCATCTCGACCTCTCCGTCGAACGGCTGGCGGATCAGGCCGCGATGAGTCCGCGCAACTTCGCGCGCCGCTTCCTGTCGGAAACCGGCGTGACCCCCGCGCGCTTCGTCGAGCGCGCCCGCGTCGAGGCGGCGCGGTGCCGGCTCGAACAAACCAGCCTTCCCTTACAGGCGATTGCGCAGGCCTGCGGCTTCGCGACCGTGGATCGCCTGCGCCGCGCCTTCAAACGCCATCTCGACGTGGGGCCGCTCGAATATCGCGACCGTTTTCAATCCAGTTTCTTCGATCACTGGGGGTCGACATGAAAATTTTGTTTTTGACCACTGCGCACAATAGCCTGAGCCAGCGACTGCTGATCGAATTGACCGAGCGGGGTCACGCCATTTCAGTCGCCATCGCCGATAGCGAGAGAGCGATGGTCGACGCGGTCGCGCGCGACAATCCTGATTTGATCGTCGCGCCAATGCTCAAGGCCGCCGTGCCGGAGGCGATCTGGCGGCGTCGCGTCTGCCTCATTGTGCATCCGGGAATCATGGGCGATCGCGGGCCGTCCTCGCTCGACTGGGCCATCATGGAGGGCGCTGAACGCTGGGGCGTCACGGTCCTGCAGGCCGCCGCCGAGATGGACGCTGGACCGATCTGGGCAAGCCATGAGTTTCAATTGCCGCCCGTCGCCGACGCCAAGGGCAGCCTCTACCGCAACGCCGTCACGGAGGCGGCGGTGCGCGGCGTGCTGGAGGCGGTGGAGAAATTCGAATCCGGCCGGTTCCGGCCTCTCCCGCTCGACTATGCGCGGCCCGAGGCGCGGGGGCGCCTGCGCCCGGCGATGACGCAGCGGGACCGCGCGATCGACTGGTCGCGGGACCGAACGGAGACGGTTCTCCGCAAGATGCGCGCGGCCGACAGCGCGCCGGGCGTTTTGGACGAACTTTTCGGCCTGCAGGTTTTCCTTTATGGGGCGCATGGCGAGGACCGGCTGAAGGGCGCGCCCGGCGCCGTCATCGCCAGGCGCGACGGCGCCATCTGCCGCGCGACGGTCGACGGCGCGGTCTGGATCAGCCATTTGAAGCTCAAAAGCGGCGCCCCGGGTCCCGACTGTGGCCACTTCACTCAGGAGGGGGGTTGCGCCTATTGCGAACCGGACTTCTGCCCGGTCTCCGGCGTCAAGCTGCCGGCGGCGCAAATACTCGGGCCGCTGCTCTTCGGCGTTCCAGAGTCGGTGCTGCCGGTCGTGGCCGAGATCGATTATCGCAGCTATCGCGAAATCCGCTATGTCGAGCGGGACGGCGTCGGCCATATCCACTTCGACTTCTACAATGGCGCGATGAGCACGCAGCAGTGCTATCGCCTGTGAGACGCCTTCCTTTTCGCCCGCAGCCGCCCGACTCGCGTCATCGTGCTGCATGGCGGCAGGGACTTCTTCTCGAATGGCATCCATCTCAACATCATCGAGGCGGCCCCCGATCCGGCGCTCGAATCGTGGCGAAATATCAATGCAATCGACGATCTCGTCTGTGAAATCCTCAACACCATGTCTCATATCGTCATCGCGGCGATGACGGGCAACGCCGGCGCCGGCGGGGCGATGCTCGCTCTGGCCGCGGATCGCGTCGTGGCGCGCGAGAGCGTCGTGCTCAATCCGCATTATCGGAGCATGGGCGGGCTTTATGGTTCGGAGTATTGGACCTATGTGCTGCCGAGGCGGGTCGGCTCGGCGCATGCGCAGGAATTGGCGCAGGCCTGCCGTCCCATGGGGACCCGCGAAGCCCTCTCCATCGGCTTCGTCGACGAGGTCGTCGCCGGCGACGCGGAGGCCTTTGTGCGGGGCGTGACGGCGCAGGCCGTCGAAACGGCGCGGCGCGCGGATTTCTGGAGCCTGCTGCGCGACAAGCACGAAAAACGCGTGCGCGACGAGCGCGCCAAGCCGCTCGCCGCCTATCGGGCGGAGGAGCTTGCCCGCATGAAGGCGAATTTCTTCGGACCCGATCCGGCCTATCATCGGGCGCGCGAGAACTTCGTCTTCAAGGGCCGCGCCCGCCCGGCTAAGGCGAAGCCCGCGCCGCGCGCGATCGCCGCGGTCTAGCTGCGCTCGACGAAGTCGAGGGCGACGCCGCCGGCCATTGGCGCGTCGCCTTTTTCCCTGGCGTCGGCGAGGCGGTCGAGGCGGATCAGGGCGAGGCCCTCCTCGCCGACGGCCGAGCCGGTGATCCCAATCTCGATTTCGCCGGCGCGGATGGGTTCGCCCGGCGCCGGCGCGCCGCCGGCGGCGCGATAGGGCGTGACGCGCTTTCGCACCAGATTGCGGTGCTTCATGCGCGAGACGACCTCCTGTCCGACATAGCAGCCCTTCTTGAAGTCGAGGCCGGCGTAAAGGTCCATGTCGGCTTCATGCGGAAAAGCGTCGCTATAGGCGAAGTCGACGCCGCCCTTGGGAACCCCGGCGCGGATGCGGCGCGCTTCGTAATCCTCGGGGGCGCCGGAAGCGGCGATCCGGCCGCTCTCGGCGATCCCGCGCCAGCCCAGCGCCGCCGACCGCGGCTCGGGCGCCAGCGCCAGCATTTCGACCGCCGGAGCCTCGGTCGCGTCCGGAAAGGCGACGGCTTCGAGACTGTCGCTGCGGTTGGCGATCGCGATCTTGGCGCGGAGCTTGTACAGGTTGAGCCGCTTCTCGAGATCTCCCGCGAGCGAAAGCGGACAATCGAGCAGAAAGCGTCCGTCGCCGAGCGCGAAGACGACAAAATCGAACAGAATTTTCCCCTGCGGCGTGAGCAGAGCGGCGAAGCGCGCGTCTCCCGGCGTCAAGCCCGCGACGTCGTTCGTCACGAGATTATGCAGGAACTTCGCCGCGTCTTCGCCGGAAACCTCGATCACGCCGCGGTCCGCCAGCGGAATTGCCGTCGTCATTATCGTCTTTTCCGTTGATTGCGATATCGCGCGCATGCTTGGCGCGCCGCCGACTTGTGCTTATCTTGATCGCAAACTTGCAAGCGGGGCGCCATTCATGCAGCAGAGTTTCGACGTCATCCTCTCCGGCGGCACTCTCGTCAACCAGGACGGCGAGGGACGGCGCGACCTTGGCGTACGCCACGGCAAGATCGCCGAAATCGGCGACCTGTCCCGCGCCGCGGCGGCCGAGCGGATCGACTGCACGGGCCTGCATATCCTGCCTGGAGTCGTCGACACCCAGGTGCATTTTCGCGAGCCGGGCCTTTCCCACAAGGAAGATCTCGAATCGGGGTCGCGCAGCGCCGTCATGGGCGGCGTGACGGCGGTCTTCGAAATGCCGAACACCAACCCGCTCACCGCCGACGCTACGCAGCTTGCCGACAAGGTCGCGCGCGGGACGGGCCGCATGCATTGCGACTTCGCCTTCTGGGTCGGCGGCACGCATCAGAACGCCAAGGATCTTGCCGAGCTGGAGCGCTTGCCGGGGGCCGCGGGCGTCAAGGTTTTCATGGGCTCCTCTACCGGCTCGCTGCTGATCGCGGACGACGCGGGGATCGCCGAGGTGCTGTCGCATACGCGACGGCGCGTCGCCTTTCACAGCGAGGACGAGGAGCGGCTCAACGAACGCAAGAGCCTGCGCGTCGACGGCGATCCGGCGAGCCATCCGGTGTGGCGCGACGTCGAGACGGCGCTGCGATCGACGCGGCGGCTGCTGGCCATTGCGCAAGAGAAGCGCGCGCTCATCCATGTGCTGCATGTCACGACTGCAGAAGAGATCGAGCTGCTCGCCGCGCACAAGGATCTGGCGAGCGTCGAAGTCACGCCCAACCATCTCGTGCTCGACGCCGAAGCCTATGGCCGCATCGGCACGCTCGCGCAGATGAATCCGCCCGTGCGCGAAGCGCGCCATCGCGACGCGCTGTGGGAGGGCTTGCGGCAGGGCGTCGTCGACGTCATCGGCTCCGACCATGCGCCGCATACGCTCGAGGAGAAGGCGCAGCCCTATCCAAAAAGCCCCTCCGGCATGACCGGCGTGCAAACCCTCGTGCCGCTGCTGCTCAACGCGGTGAACGAAGGCCGGCTGACGCTGGCGCGTTTCGTCGATCTGACAAGCGCGGGGCCGTTGCGACTCTTCGGCATGGCGGGGAAGGGGCGCGTCGCCAAAGGCTATGACGCCGATCTCACCATCGTCGATATGAAACGCCGCGAGACCATCCGCAACGAATGGGTGGCGTCGCGCGTCGGCTGGACGCCCTTCCATGGCGTGACGGTCGCCGGCTGGCCGGTGGGCACGATCGTGCGCGGCGCCAAAGTGATGTGGGAGGGCGAACTCGTCACGCCTTCGACCGGACGGCCGGTGCGCTTTCAGGCGGCCTTGTAAGAGGCTTCCTTACGACTCCACGCAGCGCGCATGGGCGCCGGATTTGAGCTCCGTCAGATCGGCGCTTATTTGCAGGCCGTTCGTCACCTTAAGAGTGACAATCGGATTCGAGAAGCCGAAGCGATAGTCGCGTTTCATCGGGTAAGAGCGTCGGTCGCTGGCGACGTAAAAGCAAAAGGAGCTGTATTCGGGATTGGCCAGGCGCGAGATCGAACAGTGAATCTCGTAAGGCAGCGGCGCGCAACGCAACACCACGTCCTTATTGGGGACGTTCCAGTTCGGCGACGCGACCGATCCGGCGAAGGCCGGCGAGGCGAGAAGGAAAAGACAAACGCTGAGACGTCTCATTGCGCGGCTGAACTCCTGCTGACGCAAGCGCGTCGAGCGCGGTTGCATCTCGTTTTCGCCCCTTGAGGCGATCCTACGCCAGCGGGCGCTCAGCCGCTAGCAGCCGCAGCGATAGCCATAGGCGGGATAGGCCGCGCCATAATAGCCATAGGATGGGTGGCCGCCATAGCCCCAATAGCCGTCGCCCGGGTAGGCCGCCGCCCCGGCGATCATGCCGAGCGCCAGTCCGCCGAGCAGGCCGGCCGCCAAGCCGCTCCTTGGGCGTTGGGCGTCGGCTGTCCCTCCCCGATACGCGAGAATCTTTCCGCGTCAATCTTCGCCGAAACCGGAATCGCTTTCGGCTGCACGCGCGCTAAATGCCATGGCTCCCCTTCAAGGAGAGGCGAGATGAACAATCCGAACGAAGCGGCGCGCAACGAAGGCGAAGGCAATCGGACCGCCGCCAAGCAATATAACGACGCCCAACGAAAATTCGTCGAAAGCGGCAAGGTCGAGCCCGCCGCGAAAGACGCCGAACACGCGCTGGAGACGGAAGAAGCCGAGGCGCTGAAGCGCGCCGAGGAAGAGGGCCGCTCGCACGCCAAGCCGCACGAGCAGTCGCGCGAAATTTAATCCTCGCTCCAGAAGTAATGCCACACGCCGTCCGACGCGATTCCGATCCGCGTCGGATGGGGCTTGCCCGCCGCGTTGCTGCGCGCCAGATCGCCAAAGCGCACGCAGGCCCACCGGGCGGGCGAGTCGTCCGGGTTCGTCGGCGGCGCCGGCCGCCGGGCGAAAGCCGGCCACTCGTAGAGCGTGACCGGTCCGCGCGTCATCCGCACGAATGGTTGCGCCAGAATGGCGCGGGCGAGATCCATCGTCTCGCGTCCCTTGCCGTCGAAGGAGAGCTTTTTCAAAATCTCGATCGGATCGGTTCCCGCCGGAAAGCTGCCGCTCTTGGCGAAAAGCGGGCGCACCTCATTCCAGTCGATCGGGACGCGCAACGCCTCCACGTCGTTTTTCTCCAAAGCGGCGAGGATCTTGTTGCGGATGGCCTGGACCGGCGCCGGCAGCGCGGAAAGGTCGGCGGAAGGGTCGGAGACGACGTCGGGCGACGTTTTGCGGGCGCGGGTCATGGGGGCATTTAAGCGCCCCGCCCCGCAAAAGGCGAACAGACAGAGATTTGCTGCTTCGCGCCCGCGTTTTCGCCTGTATAATCAAGAAAAACCGTACCAGGACGGACACCCGTCTCGCCGGAGCGCGAATGGACGATTCTCCCGAAAGCAAGAAGCCCGCGCCAAAGCCCACGGCGCTCGACCAGGCGCTGCGCAAATCCGCGCGCGCCATCCTCGCCGAGCGGCTGTTGCGGCTTGGGGCCGCCCTGGCGACGCTGGCGCTGTTCTTTCTGACGCTCGCCTGGCTCGGCCTGTGGCGCGCGGCCCCGGTCGAGGCGCGCATGGCGGGGGTCGCGCTCTTTAGCTTTGCCGCGCTGTTCGTGATCGCGCACGAGATCGGCCGCGGCTACCCGCGCCGCCGCGCCGCCGCCGCCCGTCTCGACTCGGCGGCGATCGGACCGCTCAAACCCGCCGCCTCGCTCGACGACACGCTCGCGGGCGGAGCCGCCGATCCCGCGACGGCCGCGCTTTGGGCGCTGCATCGCAAGCGTCTCGAGTCGGCGCTCGCCGAAACGCCGGTCCTCGCCCCGCGCCCGCGGCTGCCCGAGCGCGACCCTTACGCGCTGCGGGCCTTCGCGCTCGTCGCCGCGGTGGCGGCGGCCTTCGTCGCGGGCGAGGAGAAGGGAGCGCGGTTGGCTTCGGCTTTCGACTGGCGCGCGCCGCATCGGCTCGCCTCGGCGCAGCGCATCGACGCCTGGTTCGAGCCCCCGGCCTATACGGGCCGCCCGCCGATCGTGCTCTCGCAGGAGAGCGGCACCGTCACGGCGCCGGTGAATTCGACGCTGCGCCTGCGGCCGGCGGACGCTGGCGTCGACGTCAGCGGCGCGCTCGCGCCCGCCGAGAGCCAGGGCGCCCCGGAGCGGGCCTATCGGCTCGCCGGCCCGGCGCGCGTCGATCTGCCGGACGGCCGCCGTTTCGACGTCGAAGCCATCCCCGACCTCCCGCCGCAGATCGCCCTCGACGGACATCCGCGCAACAATGCGCGCGGGACCCTCACCCTCGCCTATCGCCTGGAGGACGACTACGGCGTCGTCAGCGCCGAGGCGGTCTTCAGCCGGAAGGGAACGGGCCGCGCGCTCTACGAGCCGCCTCGCCTGCCCCTCGATCTGCCGGCTGGCGCCGGCGGGCTTGGCGACGGCCGCGCGACACTCGATCTCGCCGACAGCCCCTATGCCGGCGCGGTCGCGACCATGCGCCTCGTCGCCAAAGACGCGGCCGGCAACGAGGGCGCCTCCGAGCCCGTCGAGATCATCTTGCCGCAGCGGCGCTTCACCAAGCCGCTGGCCAAGGCCCTCGTCGAGCAGCGGCGCATCCTCGCGCTCGATCCGGACGCGCGCGCCACCGTCCGCGCCGCGCTGGAGGCGCTCGCTCTTGCGCCGGAGGCCTTCGAGACGCCTTCCAACGTCCATCTCGGCCTGCGCGCGGCGCGCCGCAGCCTCGAGGGGCGTCGCACCGACGACGAGCTGCGCGGCGTCGCCGACATGCTCTGGGCCATGGCGCTCCATCTCGAAGACGGCGGCGCCTCCGAGGCTGAACGCGATCTGCGCGCGGCGGAGCAGGCGCTGCGCGAGGCTATGGCGCGCGGCGACAGCGAGGAGGAAATCGCCAAGCGCACTGAGGAGTTGCGTGCGGCTCTCGAGAAATTCCTCGAGCAGGTCGGCGCCCGGCCCCGATCCGGCGAGACGCCCGAGGCGAGCGCCGACGACCCCGATAGCGTCACGGCCGACGATCTCCAGTCGATGCTCGACGAAATCGAGCAAGCGGCGAAATCCGGCGACATGGCGCAGGCGCAGAAGCTGCTCGACGATCTGCAGGACATCATGGAGAACGCCCAGACCGGCGAGACGAGCAGCGCCGCGAGCGCCGCGCGCAAGGCGCGCCAGCGCGAGATGCAGCGCAGCTTGAGCGAACTCGACCAATTGTCGCGCGAGGAGCAGCAGCTGCGCGACGACACCTTCCAGGGTCTCAAATCCCCGTTGGAGGACCAGAGGGCGGCGCGCGGCGGCGAGCCGAAGCAGGGAGGCGCCGAGGCCGGCGCCGAACGCCAGCGGCAGGAGGCCCTGCGCCAGAAGCTCGAACGCCAGCAGGACGCGCTGAAAGACGACGCCGGCGAGGCGGGCGAAGACCTCGACGACGCCCGCAAGGCGATGAAGGAGGCGGAGCAGGCGCTCGGCCCGGGCGGCGAGGGCCGCGGCAAGGCGGTGGAGGCGCAGGGCCGCGCGGTCGACTCGCTGCGCAAGGGGGCGGGCAAGCTCGCCCAGCAGATGCAGGGCGGTCAGGAAGGCGAAGCCGGCGACGACGGCCAGCAGGGGCAGGGCAAGAGCCGCCGCGCGCGTCACGGGAAGGGACGCGATCCGCTCGGCCGCTCCTCGGGCGGACAGGCCAGCACGCGCGGCAAATATGATCCGCTCGGCCTGCCGCCGGCGCAGCGCGCCCATCGCGTGCAGGAGGAGCTGCGCCGCCGCCTCGGCCAGCCCGAACGCCCGGCCGAGGAGCTCGACTATCTGCAAAGGCTGCTGACGCGATAACGGCCTTGCTCTCGCGCGGGCGCTTGTCTACTTGCTGAGCAAGGACCCGCACAGCCACAAGGCGCATTTTTTCAGGATTGAACCTCCGGGCGCGGAACAGGCGGGAAACAACAGAGGGGAGCCCGGCCTTGCGCTGGAACCGGCTTCCCAAGGGGGCGGAATGTCCAATCTTCTGGTGTTCATCGCGGCGTCGGCGGTGTTTGTCGTGCTGCTCGCGGGCTTTTTCAACATGTTCCGCGGCGGCGAGGGCGCGCCGCAACGCTCCCAGATGCTCATGCGCTGGCGCGTCGGCCTGCAGTTCCTGGCGCTCGCGATCGCGCTGACGGTTCTCTGGTTCCGGGGACGCTGATCCGTGGTCAAGCTCGACAGAATCTACACGCGCGGCGGCGACAAAGGGGCGACCTCGCTCGCAACCGGGGCGCGCCGGCGCAAGGACGACATTCGCGTCGAGGCCTATGGCGCGATCGACGAGACCAATGCGGCGATCGGCGTGGCGCGCCTCGCGATCGAACCGCGCGACGCGTCCCTCGACCAGATGCTGGAGCGCATCCAGAACGATCTTTTCGACCTCGGCGCCGAACTCGCGACGCCGCACGATCCAGAGAAGCCGCTCGATCCCGCCATGCGGCTCGTGATCCTGCCCTCGCAGGTCGAGCGGCTGGAGAAGGAGATCGACGCGCTCAACGCCGGTCTCGCGCCCTTACGGTCCTTCGTGCTGCCCGGCGGGACGGCGGCGGCGGCGCATCTGCACCTGGCGCGCACCATCTGCCGCCGCGCCGAACGCGTGATGGTGACGCTGATGGAGACGGAAGGCGAGGACCTGTCCACAACGGCGCTCGCCTATGTAAATCGTCTCTCCGACTTCCTCTTCGTCGCCTCGCGCCATGTGAACCGCGAGACGGGCGACGTGCTGTGGAAGCCCGGCGCGACGCGGTGAGGCGTCACCTGCCGGCCTTTCCCAGCCAATTGACGACGAGCGGATCGTCTACGGCGCCGGTGACGGTCGTCACCTGCCCATCGGGCGCGACGAGCGCGGTGAAGGGCAATTCGCCGCGCCAGCTTCTGTCGGCCTCGAAATAAAGCTTCTCGACGAAGTCGTCGGCGAAACCGTAATGCGCGGCCTTGCCGAGCCCGGCCTTTTCGAGGCGGGCTTCGGCGCGGGGGCGATCGTCCTCGCCGTCCGTATTCACAAAGATGATGTCGACGCCCTTTTGCGCCTCGAGCATCTTCGCCCATTGCGGGAGTTCGGCGATGCAGGGCGGGCAGGTCACCGACCAGAAGTGGATCACCAACGGCCGCCCTCCATGGGCCTTGACGATCTGTGCGAAAGCGCCGCGGCCATAGGGCTTGAAGTCGAGCGCCGACGCCGGTCCCACGAACGCGACGGCGACCCACAAGGCGACAAAAATAAATCGCCTCATTTCGCGGCGCTCTTTTCGTCGCGCGGAAGCGGCAGCAGTCGATAGCCTTCCTTATGCGTCGCCCAGGAGAGATAGGCGGTCTTCCTGTCGGCGATGAGTTCGGGATGGTCCGAAGCGTCGGCGGTCTCGGCGACGACTTTGGGCGCGCTCCAGCTCTTGCCCCCGTCGCGCGACATCTGCATCGGAATCGTCGTCGTCGTTCCGTCGAACTCCTTCCAGACGCGATAGAGCCGACCCTTGGCGGCGATGACCGCCGGGTGTCCCGGCGCCTTGGCGTCGTCGCCGAATTTCTCCGGCGCGGAAAAGCTCTTCCCGCCGTCGGCGCTCGACGCGAAAAAGAGCCCCTGCCGCTTCTTGCCCTTGGTGAACCAGACGACATGCCAGACGCCATTGGCGTCGATCGCGAGGCTCGGCCCGTGATGCGGGCAGGAGTTGATCGCCCATTCGTCGTCGCTGACGCGCCCGCCGGACAGCGTCGCGCCGTCGGCCGAGAGTTTCGCCGCGTAATGGTCGCGGATATTGCCGTCGAACACCTGCCGCCAGAGGAAGACCGGCAGGCCGTCGCGGTCGACCGCCGAGGACATGCGGCAGCATTCGCAGGCATGGTCGAGCAGGATTTTCTTGCCCGCGAAGGTCTGCCCCTTGTCGTCGGACCAGGCGAAGGCGACGCCGCTGCCTTCGAACTCCTTGCCCTCGGCCTTGGCTTTGAGAAGGTTCGTCTTGTCGAGCCAGCCCGCATAGACGCGGCCCTTGGGCGTCACGACGAAGGTCTCGAAACGCTGGCCGCCTTCGGTCAGCATCGGCTGCGGCGGAGAAAAGCTCTTGCCGCCGTCAGTCGAGCGTGCGGTGAAGATCGTGCCGATCATCTGCTTGTCGGGCCGCGTGGTATAGCTTGCGAGGAGGGTTCCGTCGGCGAGCGGGACGACCTTGGGCCGCGCGTCGCCATGTGAGTCGATGACGCCGTCGCCGATCGTCGCCACGGTCGCCGGCGCCGAGAAGTTTTTGCCGCCGTCGGGGGAACTCGCGACATAGACGGACCTCCCCACCGCAAAGGCGACCCAGAGCGTCCCCTTCTTGTCGAAGGCGGGATTAACCGTCATCGCGCAGGCCGGCTTGGCCTCGCTGCAGGCGGGCGCGGCGTGATGGCTCGCGGCGGCGGGCGCGGGCGGGGGAGCAGCCGGCGCGGACGGCGCCGCCGCCTCTTCGGCCAGACCGGTTGCGGGAACGAGAAGCAAAAACGCGGCGAAGACGCCGGCGCGACGGGAGGGATAATGGCTTAGAGTCATTGTGTTCGTCTCTCGATGCTTCGACGCTTTCAAGCGCTTCTGACCTTTTGGCGGTTTGTCGCCTAGTGGAACTCGAGGGTCTCGATCGCTTCCGGGCGGCGCGCCGGCTGCGCGCGCAGTCCCGAGACAGTCGAGCGCAAAATCAATGGAGGCGCCGGGCGCGTCGAGGAGATCACATAAAGCCCGTCGCGTTGGGCGCTGCGGCGCGCGCGCACGGTCGCGTCGCGATCGGGCGCCGCCTCATAGCGGCGCGTTGTCGCCGGACGGAAGGGAAAGGCGCCGCGGCCGTCGTCCCATTCGAAGCCGCACGCTGGCGTCGCCGCGAAAGAGAGCAGGAGAAGGGCCGCGGACGGTCTCATCCGATCACCGGAATTTGAACGTCTGCCCGACGTCCAGGGAACCCCCCGGCGGCGGCGGCGTCACGACCTCGGACAAAATCTTCTTGACGACGTCGGCATGGGTCGGGCTCGACGTCTTGTCGATCGTCACTTTGGTGATCCTGCCCGAGGGGCCGATGATGAAGCTCGCCACAACTTCGCCCGGGCCGGCCGTATTTTCCTCGGGCGTGTGTTTTGCGATCTCGGCGTAGAGCAGGCTCAGATATTTGCTCTCCGACATGCCGCCGGGGGCGGCGGCTTGCGGCGCCGGCTTCTGGCCGGACGCGGCGGCCGGGGCCGCCGGCGGGGGTTGCTGCGCCGCCGGAGAGGCCGGGGCAGGGGCGGCGGCAGGTTTCGGCGCAAGCGAAGGCGCGGGCGCGGCCGCCGGCGAAGCAGGGGCGGGGACCGCCGGCTTGGGGGGTTCGGCGCGCGCGACGCCGCCAAAGGCGAGCGCGCAAAGAAGCGCGACGCGCCAGCGGGGAAGGGCGTTCATGTTTGTCGCTTTCCGCAAAATAGAGGCGGCGGGTCCAATTAACCCGCCGTCCAAGCGTCAGTGAAAGGCGAAAGCCTGGCTTACGTAAGCAGAGCCGCAGTTTCCGGGCCCGCGCGACGAGGCGACGATGCGCCGCGCCAGCGCCGCGTGAGCGGGCGTGGAGCCGGAGGCCGAGACGCCCGAAATGCCGCCGCCCGCATTGACGTGGAAGGTCACATGGGCGGAGCCGGCGCCGAGGCTCGTCGAGCCCGGCGTGTGCTGACGCAGAGAAGCCGCCACATGGGCGAGGCAGGACGCCTGCGAGGCCCCCGAGCCGCCGCCGGCTTCCGGCGCGCCTGCGCGCCTGCGCGCCTGCGCCTCGCGCCGCTGCTCGGCGCGCTCGACCTGCTTCTGCTCCTCCCGCTTGCGCTCGACCTTTTCGACATCCTCTTTCTTCATGGCGAGCGGGATGGCGTCCGGGGCCATCACAACCGGCGGCGGAAGCGCAATTTCAGGCTGCTCGACGGCGACCGGCGGCGGCGTGTCCTCCGCTGCGCTCACTTCCTCCTGCTCGATGAAATCGCCTTCCTGCACCAGGTCCATGGTGAGGGAGTCGAGCGAGATCGACTTTGGCGCGGGCGCGAACAGGAAGGCGGCGAAAACGGCGAGATGCGCGGCGACAATGGCGGTGGTCGCGACCGGGCGCAGCCAGGGCGGGTTGACCGGCGGGGGACCCGCCGGCTCTTGATCCCGCTGGCCGGCGACCCCGGGCGAAAGCGCGAGATCGGTCATTTCGCCGCCCCTCCCGCTGGAGCCGGAGCCGGAGCTTGAGCCGGAGCCGCGGGCGCGGCGGCCTTGCTCACGGCCGGACCGGTCTTGCTGCGCGAATTGGTCATGATCGCAATGTGGGTGATGCCATGCGTCGCGAGCTTGTCCATCACGGCGACGACCTCGCCGTAGACCGCCTCGGTGTCGCCGCGCACATGCACGACGCGGGTGCGGTCGTCGCCCATCATGGCGTTGATGCCGTCGATGAGCGCGTCCTCGGAAACCGGATCGGCGCCGAGCGAGACCTTGCCGTCCTTGCCGACGGTGACGACGATCGGGTCCTTCTGGTTGATCGGCTGCGCCGCGCTGGCTTGCGGCAGATTGACCTTTACGCCTTTTGCAAGCAGCGGCGCCGTCACCATGAAGATGATGAGCAGCACCAGCATCACGTCGACGAGCGGCGTGACGTTGATGTCGGCGAGCGGCTGGTAGAGGTCGTTATTGTTTTTGAAGCGCGTCGGAAGCCCCATTTATGCGGCCTCCTTCTGCTGGCGGGCGCGGGCCGCGCCGGCGCTCGTCATGCGCAGCGCCTCGTCCTCGATGTAATGGGCGACCTGCTGGCCGGCGCGGGCGAAGGCCGCGCCGATGCGGTTGTAGCCGACCGACGCGGGAATGGCGGCCGCGAGGCCATAGGCGGTGGCGGCGAGCGCCTCGGCGATGCCCGGCGCGACCACCGCAAGGCTCGTGTCCTGCGACTGGGCGATGCCGGCGAAGCTCGTCATGATGCCCCAGACGGTTCCAAACAGGCCGACGAAAGGCGCGACGGAGGAGATGACCGCGAGGTTGGGCAGGCCGCCTTCCGCCTTGGTGAGAAATTCGCGCGCCGCGCGGCTCATGTTCTCGGCGACGCGCTCGCGCTTGTCGCCCACGGTCTCGTCCGGAATGTCGAGGGCGAAAGCCTCGCGGCCCGCCTCCGCAACCGGCTCGAGCACGCCGATCGGCCGACCGGCGCGGGCCTCGCGGGCCGCCTTGCCGATGCGCAGAACGGCGACGGTCGCTTCTATGATGAGAACCCAGGTCCAGATCGAGGCGAGGAGCAGCGACGCCATGACGACCTTGCCCACCGGGCCGGCGTTGAGGAACATGGCGAGCGGGGAAAGCGAGGTATGATCCATAGAACTCACTCATTCTTCTATCGAGACGCGCGCGCGAACCTGCGACAGCAGGCGTCTTCTTTTGATTTTTAGTTATGATCAAGACGCGAAAGGCGCCTCTGACCGGCCATTTTAACCGCATGCAGCCGCTGGGCCAGCGTTACGGGCCGCCGATCGGAAAAATTCCAAATTAGCTTCGCGGCGGCGCCCTTGCGCCATGTGCGGAATGAAAGGCGACGCTCTCCGGCTCATAGGCCGTCGCGGCGAGAAGCTGGATGCGCGTCGGCGCGCGATTCGGCGCAACGGGCGTCGCCAGCCTGTGCGGCAGCACGGCCGCCGCGGAATGCGCCGCGAGGCAGCAGGGACACTGATGCTTCGTCGAGTCCTGCCCGTGCCGCGCTTTTTCGCCAATCGAGTCGGCGCGCTGCGTCATGTGACGCTTGAAGCAGGCGAAAAGCCCGCCATGCGCCGCAGCGTTGTTTTTGAAGATTAAATCAGTTGCGTTCGCGGCTGCGGCGCCTGACGCCGAGACGCTGAACATCAGCCCCCACACCGCGATGACCGCGATGACGGCGCGTATCCTGCGGCTGATGTGGCGCAACTGTGACATAAAAGTCTCTTAGTTGATTTTTTAATCTTTGACAACGCGCGACGGCTTGGACCCGTGGTCATTCGACGGCAAAGTCTCGCGGTCGATGTCGAGTCGCGCAGAAATGCGTTCGCGCGATTTTGGGGACGACGGGGTCTCAACCGGACGACGAATGCGCAAGAGGCTACTCGCATCGCTGATTGTCTGTGTCGCTTTGCTGACACAGCTCGGCGCGTCCTTCGCGGGCGCCGCGGCGGCGCGTGACGGCTTTGTCTTCTGCCATCGCCAGATTGTCGCCGCGCAGGCTTCGGCTCCCGCAGACGTCAAGGGCGCCCCGGCGCAGGCGCCGTTGGGCGCTGACCACGCAAGCTGTTCGCTCTGTCAGCTCGGCTTCAGCGTCATTAGTGGCGAGCCGCCCTATTTCCTGGCGCAGGCGCTCCGCTTTTACCTGCGCGTCGCTTTCGTCGAGCGCGACGCTCCCGCGCCCCGTTCCGCCATTAATCTGAATGCGCCTGCCCGCGCGCCGCCTTCCGCAGTCTGATTCCAGCGAAAAATCAAGGCCAAGCGCCAAATCAGACGCGCCGCCCCGTTCGGCGCCCGCGGAAGGACTCGAACAAAATGTCCCGTTATTTTCTGTTGCGCGGCGTCTCCGCCGGCGCATTGTCTCTCGTCGTCCTGTCGCCAGCCATGGCGACCCACAATCTTCCGACGATCGACGTCGGCGGCCAGCGCCGCGCCGCGGTCAACCGCGGCCCGGCGCGCCCCGCCGGCCCGGCCGTCGCGCAGCCCGGCGTGAGCCCGGGGCCCGCGGTCCCGGTCGCGCCCTCGCCCGTCGTCTCGCGCTGGTCGCCGACGCTTCCCGACGGGAGGCCGGCCTTCGTCGAGAAATGGCAGCTTCCCAATACGGTCGCGAGCGTCACGCGCCAGCAGATCGAGCGGAAGATCAATATCGTCGACACCGAAGACGCGGTTCGGTACATGCCCAGCCTGTTCGTGCGCAAACGCAATGTCGGCGACACGCAGGCGGTGCTGCAGACCCGCACCTGGGGCGTCGGCTCCTCGGCCCGCAGCCTGGTTTACGCCGATGATCTCCTGCTTACCGCGTTGATCGGCAACGATAACACCATCGGCGCCCCGCGCTGGGGCCTCGTCGCGCCGGAAGAAATCGAGCGCGTCGACTTCCTCTACGGACCCTTCGCGGCGCAATATCCGGGCAACTCCATCGGCGGCGTGCTGAAAATCACGACGCGCATGCCGGAGAAGCTCGAAGTCTCGGTGAAAGACACGGTGGCGATCCAGGATTTCCACCTGTGGGGCACGAACAAGACCCTCGTCAATAATGTGACGAGCATGTTCGTCGGCAACAAGATCGGCGACTTCTCCTACACGATCTCCGGCAACTGGCAGCGCGGCTCGCAGCAGCCGCTCACCTATACGACGACGCCGGCGCTGATCCCCGGCTCGTACATCATGAGCAACGTCTACGGCACGACCTTCGCCAACGTCCTCGGCTCGGGCGGCAATCTCAACAACGATCAGGTCAACGCCAAACTCAAACTCGCCTACGACTTCACCAACACGATCCGCGGCACCTACACTTTCGCCTTCTGGTCCAACGACGGCACGTCCTATCCGGAGAACTATCTCGTTCCCGGCTACGGCGCCAATTGGGGCCCGACGTCCAGCTTCCTGGGCACGGCGGCGCTGCAGAACTTCGCGAGCGCCTATTACCGGGTGCAGGAGAAGATCATGGTGAACGCCGCCGCGGTCAGATCGAACAGCGGCGGTCCGTTCGACTTCGAGGTTTCGGCGTCGAATTTCACTTATCTTCAGTCCGATCAGGTCTCGCCCTTCTCGGCGACGCCGCCGGCCGGCTTTACGCTCAACGGCCGCGACTCAGTGTTTACGGGCACCTATTGGACGCTCTTCGACGCCAAGGGCATCGCCCGTCCGCCGGAAGGTCCGCTCCAGGGCCACGACATCAGCTTCGGCGTGCACGGCGACCAGTTCCACCTCAACAACCCGGTCTGGCTGACCTCCAACTGGGCGTCGGGGCTCGGCGCCAATACGGGGACCGCCGCCTCCATCGCGCAGGGCACCACCCGCACGCAGGCGCTGTGGGCGCAGGACGCCATCAAGCTGCGCGAGGATCTCAAGTTCACGGCCGGCATCCGCGGCGAAGTGTGGCAGGCGTCGAACGGCTATAATCAGTCGGCCAACATCAACGCTTTCGGCACAAATCTTACCGGCGCGCTCAGCACCAGGCTGCCGATCTATCAGCCCAACCAATACAGCACGCGCTTCTCGCCCAAGGGCTCGCTCGAATATTTCTACGACGATCACTGGACCGTTCGGGGCTCGATCGGCATGGCCAATCGCTTCCCGACCGTGCGCGAACTCTATAATCTGGCGACCATCACCAACACGGGACAGGTGACCAATCCCAATCCCAATCTGCGCCCCGAGAATGCGATCAGCTCCGAGCTCGCGATCGAGCGCAGGATCGGGCCGGACGGCACCGCGCGCGTGTCTTTCTTCGACGAGCAGGTGCGCGACGCGATCATCAGCCAGGTGACCGTCGTCCCCGGAACGGCGATCACCGCTTCGACGCCGACGAATGTGCAGCGCATTCGCAACAGCGGCGTCGAAGTCGCGTTTCAGAAAGACAATGTTCTTCTAAGGGGGCTGGAGGTGCTCGGCAGCGCGACCTGGCTCAACTCGCGCATCATCGCCAATCCGACCTGGATCCCGAGCGCCGCCAACGCCGAAATTCCCTGGGCGACCTCGGTGGCGGGCAAGAATGTGCCGAACGTGCCGAACTGGCGCGGGACGCTGGCGATCACCTATCGGCCGGACGACCGCTGGTCCTTTACGGTCGCCGGGCGCTATCAGAGCAAGCTGTGGCGCACCATGGCGAACAATGACCGCGCCTATGGGATCTACTTCGCCTTCGATCCCTTCTTCGTCGTCGACACCAAGATCAACTACAAGTGGAGCGATCGGTTCTCCTTCGACTTCGGCATCGACAACGTCAACAACTACAAATACTTCCTGTTCCACCCGTTCCCGCAGCGGACCTATTATTTCGCCGCGAAATATGAGTTCGGGCGGGATAAGAAAGGCGCGCCGGGCATTTTCTTCACCGGCGACGAGGGTGGCCTGCCGGACGTCTCGACCTGGTTCCAGCCGGTGGCCTTCAACTGGAATTGATCTAACGAAAAAAGCCCGGGAGCACGCTCCCGGGCTTTCTGACGAGTCGGTGCGGGCTGCCCCCCGCATGCTTCGAGACGCCGGCTGCGCAGGCCTCCTCATGCTTCGAGACGCCGCCTTTGGCGGCTCCTCAGCATGAGGGGCTTTTTTCTCCAGGGTCGAGACCCTTACCTTAGGCCTCATCCTGAGGAGCGCGCGAGGCGCGCGTCTCGAAGGACGAGGCCGCCTCGCAATTTTGGGCCCGGGCGAAAACGCCCGGGCCCTTTATTGCGCGACGCTTCCGTCAGTGCGACAGCGATTTCACGATCGCCTCGACGGTCTTCTTGGCGTCGCCGAACAGCATCATCGTATTGGGGCGGAAGAAGAGCTCGTTCTCCACGCCCGCATAGCCCGAGCCCATGCCGCGCTTGAGAAAGAGGACCGTCTTCGCCCTTTCGACGTCGAGGATCGGCATGCCGTAAATCGCCGAGGACTTGTCGGTCTTCGCCGCCGGGTTGGTGACGTCATTGGCGCCGATGACGAAAGCCACGTCCGCCTGGCCGAATTCCGAATTGATGTCCTCGAGCTCGAAGACCTCGTCATAGGGCACATTGGCTTCGGCGAGCAGCACGTTCATATGGCCCGGCATGCGGCCAGCGACCGGATGGATCGCGTAGCTGACCTCGACGCCTTCCTTCTTGAGCAGGTCCGCCATTTCCCGCAGGGCATGCTGGGCTTGCGCCACCGCCATGCCGTACCCCGGCACGATGATGATCTTGCCGGCGTTCTGCATGATATAGGCGGCGTCCTCCGCCGAGCCCTGCTTGACGTTGCGCGTCTCCTTGGCCCCGCCGCCGACCACCGTCTCGCCGCCGAAGCCGCCGAGGATCACCGAGATGAAGCTGCGGTTCATCCCCTTGCACATGATGTAGGAGAGGATTGCGCCCGAGGAGCCGACCAGCGCGCCGGTAATGATGAGCGCGAGGTTGCCCAATGTGAAGCCGATGCCCGCCGCCGCCCAGCCCGAATAGGAGTTGAGCATGGAGACGACGACCGGCATGTCGGCGCCGCCGATCGGAATGATGAGCGTTACGCCGAGCACGAAGGAGACGAGGATCAGCGCCAGGAGCCAGAGGCCGGATTCCGTGGTCACGAACAACAGGATCAGCGCCACGAGGCCAACGCCGAGCATGATGTTGATCGTGTGGCGCTCGGGCAGCAGGATCGGCTTGCCGCTCATGCGCTCGGAGAGCTTGAGAAAGGCGATGATCGATCCGGTAAAGGTGATCGCGCCGATCGCCGCGCCGAGCGACATTTCGAAGAGGCTGCCGCCCTCGATATGGCCCGGCGCGCCAATGCCGAAGGCCTGCGGCGCGAAAAAGGCGCTGCCCGCCACCAGCACGGCGGCGAGGCCGACGAGCGAATGGAAGAAGGCGACGAGTTCCGGCATCGCCGTCATCGGCACGCGCTGCGCCACATAGGCGCCGAGCCCGCCGCCCGCCCCCGCCCCGATCAGGATCAGCACGAGGCCGAAGAGCGGCGGCAGATGCAGGAGCAGCGTCGTGGCCACGGCGACGGCCATGCCGATCATGCCGTAGCGATTGCCCTCTCGGGACGTCGCGGGCGAGGAGAGGCCGCGCAGCGCGAGGATGAACAGCACGCCGGCGACGAGATAGAGAAGGGCTGCGATATTCGCGCTCATGCCGGTCAGCCCTTCTTTTTATACATGGCGAGCATGCGTTCGGTGACGAGGAAGCCGCCGAATATGTTCACGCAGGCGAGAATGAGCGCGATGAAGCCGAGCCAGCGCGCCCAATCCGAGCCGCTGTCGGAGGCGCTCGACGCGTCGACGCCGACCGAGAGAAGCGCGCCGACGACGATGACGGAGGAAATGGCGTTGGTCACCGACATCAGCGGCGTGTGCAGCGCCGGCGTCACCGACCAGACGACGTAATAGCCGACGAAGACGGCGAGCGCGAAAATAGCAAGGCGAAAGACGACCGGGTCGATCGCCCCGCCGCCCAATCCGTGCGAAGCGGCGGCCGCCGCCGTCTGCGCGAGTTCATCGGAATAATGCTGGGCCTGATCCGCGAGCTGACGGGCGGCTTCCGCCGCGGCCCGCGCCTTGTCAAGCAATTGCTGCGTAGAGTCGGTCATGGTTCGACGCCCTCTTTAAGAAGTTGTTGGGGTCAGGCCTTTTTGAAACGTTCGTCGATGACGACGCCGTCGCGCGTGAGCGCGGTCGCTTTCACGAGCTCGTCGTCCCAATTGATTGCAAGCTGCTTCGTCTCCTTGGAGACGAGCGTCTCGACGAAGGCGAGGAGGTTTCGCGCGTAGAGGCTCGACGCGGTCGGCGCCATTCGGCCGGGCAGATTGAGCGCGCCGACGATCTTCACGCCGTTTTCGACCGCGGTCTCGCCCGGGCGCGTAAGCTCGCAATTGCCGCCGCGCTCCGCCGCAAGGTCGATGATGACCGACCCCGGCCGCATCGAGCGCACCATGGCGGCCGAGATGAGCCGAGGGGCCGGACGTCCGGGTATGAGCGCCGTGGTGATGACGACATCCTGCTTGGCGATGTGGCTCGCGGTCAGTTCCGCCTGCGCCGCCTGATATTCCTTGGACATCTCCTTGGCGTAGCCGCCGGCGGTCTGCGCCTGCTGGAACTCTTCGTTCTCGACCGCGAGGAATTTGGCGCCGAGCGATTCGACCTGCTCCTTCGTCGCCGGGCGCACGTCCGTCGCGGTGACGATCGCGCCGAGGCGGCGCGCCGTGGCGATGGCCTGCAGGCCCGCGACGCCGACGCCCATGATGAAGACCTTGGCGGCGGGCACGGTGCCGGCCGCCGTCATCATCATGGGGAAAGAACGGCCGTATTCCGCCGCCGCGTCGATCACCGCGCGATAGCCGGCGAGATTCGCCTGAGACGAGAGGACGTCCATGGATTGCGCGCGGGTGATGCGCGGCATGAACTCCATGGCGAAGGCGATGGCCCCGGCGCGGGCGAGATCCGCGAGCGCGGCCTCGTTTCCGAACGGGTCGAGGATGCAGATGACCGCGAGATTTTGCTTGGCGCCTGCGAGTTCGGCGGCGGCGGGGCGCCGCACGCGCAGCAAAATATCGGCGCCCGCGAGCGCGGCGGCCGCGTTGGGCGCAAGTGTCGCGCCGGCGGCGGCGTAGTCTTCATCCGAAACCCCAGCCCCGGCGCCGGCGCCGGACTGAACCGCGACCTCCGCGCCGAGACTGATGAATTTCTTGATGGTTTCTGGCGTCGCCGCGACGCGCGGCTCGGCTGTGTCCGTTTCGGCCAATACGGCAATGCGCATGACGAACTCCGATTTTCAAAAGCGAAAACCGTCGCCGTCATGGTGGCCCCTGACGGCTAGGCGTGAGGGGCGTTGCGCGTTTATCGCGCGAAGAGGAAGAAGAGGGCGACCAGTGTTACCGCCGAGGCCGCTGCGGAAAATTTCAGCAGCCAGAGGAAGCCGTTATAGGTTTTCATGTGTTCGGCCCAGTCCGCGTCCGTCGACGCGCGATTGCTCGCCATCTCAATCTCTCCCGATCGTGGTTTTAGAAGCGCGAACAGGACCGCCGCGCCTGTGGCGATGGTAGCCGAGCGGCGCCGGTCCCGCAATGACCCGATGGCGCGCGCTTTCGTCGCTCCCGCACAGCGTCCGCAACGCCCGCAAAGACAGGAGAAAGCCGCGTGCGGGGAAGATTCTCGGATGGGCTCTTTTCGCAGGCGCCACGCATTTTTCGGTTGGGCGACAAAAAAAGCCCCGGGCTTCCCCGGGGCTTTCGAACGCTTTTCAGGCAGGCGGGACTTAGAAGTCCATGCCGCCCATGCCGCCGCCCGGCATGGCCGGCGCGGTTTCCTTCTTCGGCTGTTCGGTGATCGTCGCCTCGGTGGTGATGATCAGGCCGGCGATCGACGCGGCGTCCTGGAGCGCGGTGCGCACGACCTTGGTCGGGTCGATGATGCCGAGCTTGATCAGATCGCCGAACTCGCCCTTCTGAGCGTCGAAGCCGAAGCCGTAGTCCGCGGCCTCGAGCAGCTTGCCCACAACGACCGCGCCGTCGCCGCCGGCGTTGTCGACGATCTGACGGGCCGGAGCCTGGATCGCCTTGCGGACGATCTCGACGCCGGTCTGCTGGTCGGAGTTGCCGACCTTGACGCCGTCGAGCGCCTTGATGGCGCGCAGCAGCGCGACGCCGCCGCCGGGCGAGACGCCTTCTTCAACGGCCGCGCGGGTGGCGTTGAGAGCGTCGTCGACGCGGTCCTTCTTTTCCTTCACCTCGACTTCGGTCGCGCCGCCGACGCGGATCACCGCGACGCCGCCCGCGAGCTTGGCGAGACGCTCCTGGAGCTTCTCACGGTCGTAGTCGGACGTCGTCTCCTCGATCTGGCCCTTGATCTGGGAGATGCGGGCCTCGATGTCCTTCTTGTCGCCGGCGCCGTCGATGATCGTGGTGTTCTCCTTCTCGATGCGCACGCGCTTGGCGCGGCCGAGCATGGGGAGCGTCACGTTCTCGAGCTTGATGCCGAGGTCCTCGGCGATCATCTGGCCGCCGGTGAGGATGGCGATGTCTTCGAGCATGGCCTTGCGGCGGTCGCCGAAGCCCGGCGCCTTCACGGCCGCGATCTTCAGGCCGCCGCGCAGCTTGTTGACGACGAGGGTGGCGAGCGCCTCGCCCTCGATGTCCTCGGCGACGATGACGAGCGGCTTGCCGGTCTGGACGACGGCCTCGAGGATCGGCAGCAGCGGCTGCAGCGTCGACAGCTTCTTCTCGTGGATGAGAAGATACGCGTCGTCGAGCTCGGCGATCATCTTCTCGGCGTTGGTGATGAAGTAGGGCGACAGATAGCCGCGATCGAACTGCATGCCCTCGACGATGTCGGTCTCGGTCTCGAGGCTCTTGGCCTCCTCGACCGTGATCACGCCCTCATTGCCGACCTTCTGCATCGCCTTGGCGATCTCTTCGCCGATGAAGGTGTCGCCATTCGCCGAGATGGTGCCGACCTGGGCGATCTCGTCGTTGGAGGTGACCTTCTTCGAATGCGCCTTGAGGTCGGCGACGATGGCGTCGACGGCGAGATCGACGCCGCGCTTCAGATCCATCGGATTGAGGCCGGCGGCCACGGCCTTGGCGCCTTCGCGGGCGATCGCGGCGGCGAGAACGGTGGCGGTGGTGGTGCCGTCGCCGGCCAGGTCATTCTGCTTGGAGGCGACTTCGCGGACGAGCTGGGCGCCGAGGTTCTCGAACTTGTCGGAAAGCTCGATCTCCTTGGCGACGGTCACGCCGTCCTTGGTGATGCGGGGCGCGCCGAAGCTCTTCTCGATCACGACGTTGCGGCCCTTGGGGCCCAGCGTGACCTTGACGGCGTTGGCGAGGATGTCGACGCCGCGCAGAATGCGGTCGCGCGCGTCGGTGGAGAAACGGACGTCTTTGGCAGCCATGTGAAACTCCTGGAATGGGTTGAGGGAAGCGTTTGAGGGTCGGGTCGAGTTAGTCGACGATGCCCAGGATGTCGCTTTCCTTCATGATCAACAGATCTTCGCCGTCGATCTTGACCTCGGTGCCGGACCACTTGCCGAACAGGACGCGGTCGCCGGCCTTCACGTCGAGGGGGGTGAGCTTGCCGCTCTCGTCGCGGCCGCCGGGACCCACCGCGATCACCTTGCCCTCTTGGGGCTTTTCCTTGGCGGTGTCGGGGATGATGATGCCGCCCTTGGTCTTTTCCTCGCCTTCGAGACGCTTGACCACGACCCGGTCGTGCAGGGGACGAAACGCCATTGTTAAGTCTTCCTTTTTTGCGCGCCGGACGAAAATGCCGCCCGCCGCAAGCCATAAGCGAAATTGTTGGCACTCTCTTACGACGAGTGCCAACAGCGGCTCGGAAATATGTCGGGCGGCCGGCGATGTCAAGGTTTGTCGCGTCGCCGCTAGCCGCGCCGGAGCGGGTCCATTAAAATGGCTCGCCGTCGCCTCAGTCAGAGAACGAGTCGTTGCCGTCCTTATCCGCCTCCCCCCGCGCGCTCGGCCTCGCCGCCGTTTGCGCCGCCGCTCTGCTCGATCAGGCCCATAAGTTCTGGATGCTCCATGTCTTCGGCATCGAGGGCCGCCAGCCGGTGACGGTCGCGCCCTTTCTCGATTTGGTGCTGTCCTGGAACTACGGTGTCTCCTATTCGCTTTTTCCCGCCCATGAGGGCGCAGGCCGGGCGCTGCTCCTTTCGGGGCAGGCGATGATCGTCGCGTTTCTGTTGTCGTGGATGTGGCGCGCGCAGAGCCGCCTCACCGCAATCGCGCTCGGTCTTGTCGTCGGCGGCGCCGTGGGAAACGCGCTCGACCGGATCGCGCGCGGCGCCGTGGCGGATTTCTTCTATCTGCATACGACCCTGCCGGTCGGGCCGCTGGCCAATTACGTCTTCAACGTCGCCGACGTCGCGATCACCGCGGGCGTGGCGCTGCTGCTGTTCGAGACCCTGTTTCCGCCGCCGCCGCCGGCCGAAAGCGCGGCCTGAAGCTTTCGCCACTAAATCGCCACCAAAGGACGCGCATGTTGGGCCTTTGACGCCGCCCGGCGAGGGCGCGCCCATGTTTTCGTTTTGCCAAGGAGTTCAAATGATGAAGCTCGCTCGGTTCCCGCGCCGCGCTGCTTTCGCCCTGGCGGGCCTCGTCGCGGTCTGCGGCGGGGCGGCGCATGCCGCCGACGACAAATCCACCGTTGGCGCGGTCATGGAGCTTTTCGGCTATTCATCCGACCCCTCCGCCGCGTCGATTGATTACCGCGAGCGGCCGAAGCTCGTGCTGCCGCCGAAGATCGGCGAATTGCCGGCGCCGCGCGACCGGGCGGATCGCCCCGAGGGTTGGCCCACCGACACGACGACCAACCGGAACCGGTCCACGGATCGCTACGCGCGCGTGCCGAACGCCCCGCCGCCGGAGAAGAAGCCCGGTCTTCTCGAACGCGTCCGCGGCCCGCGGCCCGACGCGGCGCCCGGCACGGACGACGAGCCCGGCTTCTTCCAGCGCGTATTGTTGAACAAGCGCGCCGACGTCGCCCTTTCTTCCGAAGAGCCGAGCCGCCGCATGCTGACGGAACCCCCGACGGGCTATCGCCGGCCTTCCATGGACCTCAGCAAGGTTCCGGATTCCGAGGCCAAGAAATCGAGCTGGTGGAACCCGCTCGGCTATCTCGGCAACAAGGACGACAAAGACCCGGTGGCGCAGCCGGGCGCGGCGACGCCTGCTCAGCAGGCCAAGCCGTCGAGCGGCGGGTCGGAATCCTGGTTCCGCTGGCCACGTTTCGTCCAGAAGGACCCCGACAAGGATTGAGTTTCGGCGGCGCGGATTTGGGCCTATATAGAGACGAAGTTTATCGTTTCGGGCGGCCGGGGCGCCGCTAGAAAGGCTCGTCGATGTCGTCTTCACCTTTGCCGCCGACCGTCTCGCTCACCCCGGGCGCGGCCGGCGGCTCGGCGCATGCCGGCGCGGAAATTTCGCACTTCAAGCTCGACAACGGTCTCGAGGTCGTGGTCATCCCCGACAACCGCACGCCCGTCGTCACCCATATGATCTGGTACAAGAACGGCTCCGCCGACGATCCGATCGGCAAATCGGGCATCGCGCATTTCCTCGAACATCTGATGTTCAAGGGCACCAAGAACCATCCGCAGGGCGAATTCTCCAATCTCGTGGCCGAGCTCGGCGGCCAGGAGAACGCCTTCACGAGCTACGATTACACGGCCTATTTCCAGCGGATCGGCAAGGAGCACCTCGGCACGCTGATGCAGTTCGAGGCGGATCGCATGATCAACCTCGTGTTGACCGACGAGGTCGTCACGCCGGAGCGCGACGTGGTGCTGGAGGAGCGCCGCATGCGCACCGACAACGATCCCGCCGCACAGCTCGACGAGGCCGTTCAGGCCGCGCTTTACGCCCACCATCCCTATGGCACGCCGATCATCGGCTGGAACCATGAGATCGAGGACCTGAACCGCGAAGACGCGCTGTTCTATTACAATCGCTTCTATACGCCCGAGAACGCCATCCTCATCGTCGCCGGCGACATTGAGGCCGAGGAGGTCGCGCGCCTCGCCCGCGAGACCTACGGCAAGATACCGGCCCGCGCCGAACCGCCGCAGCGCCGGCGCACCCAGGAGCCGCCACATCGCGCCCATCGTCTCGTTTCGCTTTCCGACGAGAAAGTGGAGCAGCCGGCGCATGAGCGCGTCTTCCTCGTCCCTTCCTACAAGACGGCCGCCTCCGGCGAGGCTGAGGCGCTCGAGACGCTCGCCCATATGCTCGGCGGCGGCGCGACCAGCGCGCTCTATGAGACGCTGGTGGTCGAGGAGAAATACGCGGTGGGCGCGGGGGCCTATTATCTGGGCTCGGCCGTCGACGACACGCGGCTGTGGGTCTATGCGACCCCGGCGCCGGGCGTCTCGCTCGAGGAGCTCGACGCGGCGATCGACCGCGTCGTCAAGCGCTTCATCGACGAGCCGATCGACGACGCGCATTTGCAGCGCGCCAAGACGCGGCTCGTCGCCGACGCCATTTACGCGCAGGACAGCCAGGCCTCGCTCGCCCGCTGGTATGGCGAGGCGCTCGCGACCGGCCTTACGATTGAAGATGTGGCGGCCTGGCCGGCGCGCATGGAGGCGGTGACGGCCGGGGACGTGACCGCCGCGGCGCGCAAATGGCTCGACAAGCGCCGCGCCGTGACCGGCTTCCTGTTGCCGGCCGACATCGACGCCTGACGCTTCATCGACGGGCTGGCGAGCGCGCCGGCCCGACTCTTTTCAGGATCGCTCCATGACCGCCCACGCCCCCGCCGTCACCATGGCCTCCCGCGCCGAGCATGTGCAGAAGGTCGTCACCCCCGGCGGGATAACCGCCTGGCTCGTCGAAAGCTACGCCGTGCCGCTGGTCGCGCTGGAGTTTTCCCTGCGCGGCGGCGCAGCGCAGGACCCGGCCGACAAGCCCGGCCTCGCGACGCTGCTCGCTTCCCTGCTCGACGAAGGCGCGGGCCCCTATGACGCGCGCGGCTTCCACCGCGCCATCGACGAACTCGCCATTCACCTGGGTTTCGGGGCGGACCGCGACTCGATTTCCGGCCATTTGCAGACCTTGTCGAAGAACGCCGACAAGGCGTTCGAATTGTTGAAGCTCGCGCTGATCGACGCGCATCTCGCCGAGCCCGACGTCGCGCGGGTGCGCAGCCAGCTCGTGGCCGAACTGAAGCGCGACGCCAATGATCCCGACGCCATGGCGGCGAAGGCCTTCCGCGAGGCGGCCTTCCCCGGCCACCCCTACGGGCGCCCGGTGCGCGGCGAGCTGTCCTCGATCGACACGCTGTCGCGCGCCGATCTCCTGGCGCTGCGCGAGCGGCTGTTCGCGCGCAAGGATCTGAAGATCGCCGTCGTCGGCGCGATCGACGCGCAGACGCTTTCCGATCGGCTCGATTCGACCTTCGGCGCCTTCGCCATGGCCAATGATCTGATCGAGGTTGCGCCGACGATCGTCGCCGGCGCGGGCGCGCGCCATATCGTCAATCTCGACATCCCGCAGACGACGATCCGCTTTGGCCGCACCGGCGTCACCAAGCGCGATCCGGACTATTTTGCGGTCGTCGTCGCGAACCACATCTTCGGCGGCGGCTCCTTCACGGCGCGGCTGTTCAGAGAAGTGCGCGAGAAACGCGGCATGGCCTACAGCGTCTATGCGCAGCTCAACGAATACGACCAGTGCCCGATGCTGATCGGCGCCGCCGCCACCAAGAACGAGCGCGCCGGCGAAGCGCTGCGCGTGATCGAAGAGGAAGTGCGCCGCTACGCCGAGGAGGGCCCGACCGAGGACGAGCTCGACAAGGCGAAGAAATTCCTCATCGGCTCCTATGCGCTACGCTTCGACACCTCGACGAAGATCGCAAGCCAGCTCGTCCATCTGCAGATGGACGGTTTCGAGCCGAGCTATCTCGACGAAAGAAACGGCAAGATCGCCGCCGTGGGTCTGGAGGACGCCAAGCGCGCGGCGAAGAAGCTCTTGGGCGACGGCAAGCTCTTGGTGACGATGGTCGGGCGGCCCGAGGGGGTGTGACGCCCCGCTTGTGGGCGGCTAACCCGGGGGGTCCCTCGTCATGACCCGCCGTCGCGCGCGGACGCGCCTTGGACGCCCGCGACAAGCGCGGGCGTGACTGAGGCGAGAGCGCCTTATTTCTGCGGCAATAGCGCCAGCAGGTCCGCCATCTTCGGCGCGGCGGCGGGGTTCATCATGCCCACCACATGGTAGCCGGCGTCGACATGCAGGATTTCGCCCGAGACGCCGCGCGACATCGGCGAGAGCAGATAGACGGCGGTCTCGCCGACTTCCTCGATGGTCACGACGCGGCGCAGCGGCGCGTTATATTCGTTCCAGCGCAGGATATAGCGGAAGTCGCCGATGCCGGAGGCCGCCATGGTCTTGATCGGGCCGGCCGAGATGGCGTTGACGCGGATGTTCTTCTCGCCGAGGTCGGCGGCGAGATAGCGCACCGAGGCCTCGAGCCCCGCCTTGGCGACGCCCATCACATTGTAATGCGGCATCCATTTCTCGGCGCCGTAATAGGTGAGGGTGAGCAGCGAACCGCCTTCCGGCATCAGTTTTTCGGCGCGCTGCGCGATCGCCGTGAAGCTGAAGCAGGAGATGTTCATCGACATCAGGAAATTGTCGAGCGTCGTGTCGACGTAGCGGCCGTCGAGCTGATCCTTGTCGGAATAAGCGAGGCAGTGGACGACAAAATCCACCTTGCCCCAAAGCTTCGCGACCTCGGCGAAGATCGCGTCGATCGTCTCGGGCTCGGCGACGTCGCAACGGCCGACGACATGGGCTCCGAGTTCGGCGGCGAGCGGGCGCACGCGCTTCTCGAGCGCCTCGACCTGATACGTCAAAGCGAGCTCGGCCCCGGCGTCGGCGCAGGCCTTGGCGATGCCCCAGGCGATCGAGCGATTATTGGCGACGCCCAAAATCAGGCCCTTTTTTCCGGCGAGGATTCCGGCGAAAGGAGCGGCGGGCGCGGCGGGCTGTGTCATCGGGGCGTCCATATCTCAAGCGAAAACGGGTCGCGCGCCCTTTAGCGTGGATTTGGCCCAAAGGAAACCCTGGGCGGCGCCGGGGGCGGCAGTATATGAAAATGCGGTCGCGAGCCTGTGGCCATTTGCCGTCGCTTGACCTATCATTCCATAGGAAACGCCACTAAAGGCGGGTCCCTCATCTTCTGAATGGGCCGGATATGTCCAGGAAAGCCGGGATCCTCGAAGGTCTTGGCGGGGTCGTCCCCGCATTGCGCCGCTACGCGCGCGCGCTCTGCGCCGGCGCGGGCCAGGCGCTTTCCGACGAACTCGTGCAGAGCGCCTTGCAGAGCGTCGGCGCGAGAATCCGCGCCAGGGAGCTGCGGCCGGCTGATCTCGACGAGGCGCGCGTCGAGGCCTATGCCGCGCTGACCGCCATGGCGACGAAGCGCCTCGCCGCTGCGCCGCGGACTGCGCCGCGCCAGCCGCCCATCGTCCAGGGCCTTGCCGAGCTTTCCTTGGACGATCGCGCCGCATTGCTGCTCGTGGCGCTCGAAGGCTTCGGCTACGACGCCGCCGCGCGGATCGTCGGCGCCCCGCGGGAGACGTTGCTCGCCCGCTTGACGCGCGCCCGCGCCGCGCTCGCCGCAGACGGCCTGCGCCCGCCCAGCGTCGACACTGGCGCGCGTCGGGCGGCGGCGCATCTCCGCGTCGTGAAATAGGCTCGAGTCTTGAAGTCCTCTGGTTTTATCGAGGAAAGCGACCTGCACGCGCTCGTCGACGGCGAGCTTGATCCGGAACGGCGGCGCAAGGTCGAGGATCATCTGCTGCAGCACCCGGAACATGCGGCCCTCGTGGAGGGCTGGCGGCGCCAGAACGCCGCGCTGCGCGCAGCTTTCGAGCCCGTCGCGCATGAGACGCCGCCGCTCTCGCTCAAGGACGCGGCGTCGCGCGCGCCTGCGTCGACTCAGGGGCCCATCGAAACCGGCGCCATCCACTGGGGTCGGCCCGGCGCGTCGCGGCCTGCGCAGCGACTGGACGATTTACGCGCCCAGCGACGCCGGCAGGCGATGCTGTCGACGCTGCTGACGCTGCTCACCGGAGCCGCCGTCGCCGGGCTGGCGGCGCTGGTGTTCGTGGGCCGCCACGAGACGCCGCGTCCGCCGGTCGCCGCGTCGTTCACGCAGAGCTATGCGGGACGGGCGGGGCTGACCTACGCCACTTACGCCTCGGACGCGCGCCCGGTCGAAATCGACATTTCCCGGCGCGGCGAGCTCGCGGCCTGGCTGCAGGAGCGCGTCGGCTTCTCCTCTACGCCGGACCTCGCAGACCTCGGCCTGCGACTCATCGGCGGCCGTGTCGCGCCGGGCGTCGCGGCCCCCGCCGGACTGCTCATCTATGAGCGGGCGGACGGCGCGCGGGTCGGTCTCTATTTCGAGCGCGCCGAGGCGGCGAATGCGCCGCAGGCGCCGCGCGCCGGGCAGGGCGTCTCGGCGGTCGAGTGGCGGGCGGCGGGATTCGCTTTCGTCCTCGTCGGCCCGCTATCGTCGGAAGAGATGCAGGCGGCGGGCGAGCGCGCGGCGCGCGCCGTCAGCGCCGCGCCAGACGCGCCTTGACCGCCCGAAAGGCTTTCGAAACCTGAACGCAACCGCGCAAAAACGGTTGACTTTGCGCGCCCGTCCAGTCCCTAAGAGGCGCGCTGAGCGCCGGTCCCAGACGCGCGCGTCCGTAAGGAGCGCGACGGAACCGGTCCCGCGCAACGCGTGGCCGAGCGCGCGGCGCGCCCTTTGAAGACTCTTCTCGAAACCGGAGCTTAACATTATGCGTCTCGACGCCATTCCGATCGGCGCGAATCCCCCGCATGAAGTCAATGTCGTGGTCGAAGTGCCGCTCGGCGGGGAGCCGATCAAATATGAGCTCGACAAGGCCTCCGGCACGCTCTTCGTCGATCGTTTCCTCTACACGGCGATGCGTTATCCGGGGAACTACGGGTTCATTCCGCACACGCTCTCCGACGACGGCGACCCCTGCGACGTGCTCGTCGCCAATACGCGGCCCGTCGCGCCCGGCGCCGTCATCGCGGTGCGGCCGATCGGCGTTCTGCGCATGACGGACGAAGCCGGCGGCGACGAGAAGATCGTCGCAGTCCCGTCCTCGCGCCTGACCCAGCGCTACAATGACGTGCACGATTACACCGACCTTCAGGAGATGACCTGGCGGCGCATCGAGCATTTCTTCGTGCATTACAAGGATCTCGAGCCGGGCAAATGGGCCAAGGTCGCCGGCTGGGGCGACGCCGCCGACGCCCGCGGGCTGATCACCGCGGCGATCGAGCGGGCCAAGGCCGCCAAGTAACCCGCGAAGGCCGACGCCGCCGCGCCTCGGACTTCAGGGGAGCGGCGGCGTGCGCGAGACGACGCCCTTGCGGAAGCACGTCGGCCGATCTTTCCAGGCGACGATGCCGTTCTCGCTCTCGCCGAAGCGCAGGGCCGATTCGATCAGATCGTCGACGCTCGTCTCCGGGTTCAGATCGCCGATCACATAGGTCCATTTCCCAAGCGCTGCGAGGGCGACGGTCGCTGGCCGCTTGCACACGGCGAGACATTCGACGGCCTCGGTCGGAATCGCCAGATTGCGCTCCGCCAGTCTCTTGCGGAGGGCGTCGAGAAAGCGGGCGCCGGGCTGGATATTGGGATCGCCCGCGTCCCGGCAGGACACGCAGACGACAATTCTCACATCCGTGCTGGACACGCTCAATTCTCCCGCGACTCGCGGGAAGGACTTTTCGGTCAGCTTCGCAGGATTGACAAGCGCTTATTAGCCTCGGCCTTGAGCGTTGCTGCGGCGCGCGACGGCGGGGCGCTTCTCAGGCCGCATCCTCGCGGCGCGGGTCGGGTTTTTCGGAGGGCATCCGCGTCTGCCGGCTGAGCTGCTCGAACTGACCAGCCAGGCGCGACACGCTTTCGACGAGAATGTCCCGCGTCTCCGTGCGCACCCCATGGTCGCGCAGCTTCGCGAAGGCGCGCGACAGCGTCTCCTGCTTAACGCCGAGCCGCGCCGCAATCAGGCGCTTGTCATAGGGAAGGCGAAAGCGGCACTGTTCGACGCCCGGGGGACAGAGCGACAAGATGAACCCGGCCAGCCGCTGATCGGCGTTCTGCGCCTTGAGCGATTCGATCTCGGTCACGAGCGCGGCGATCTTGTCCTTGCCGTCCTGCAGGACGGCGGCGAAGAGAGCGGGCGACTCCTTCATCAGCCGCATGAAGCGGGCGGCGGGGATTTTGAGCACCGAGGTCGGCCCGATCGCCTCCGCCGAGACGCGGCAGGTCTCGCCGGGGTTCATGGGCGGTTCGCCCACGGTTTCGCCATTCGAGCGAATGCCGATCAACGTCTCGTCGCCGCAGGAGGCGATCCGCAGCACCTTCACGAAACCATGCAGAATGACGACGACCGCGGTGACCGGATCGCCCTGGCGGAAAATGACGCCGCCTTCGTCGAACGTCTCGACCTTCGCCTCGAGCGCAAGGCGTGCGAGCGTCGGCTCGTCGACGAGGGAAAACAAGCGCAGATCGCGCAGCGCCGGAGGCTCGGCGACGGCGATGCGCCCATTGCGTCGGCCCGCCCGGCCTTTTCGATCGGCGGCGAGGCCCAAAGCGATGTCGCTCGTCTGTGTGGACACGCCCGCATCCCCCTTCTCGCGCACGTCGTCGCGATGGCTCATTGGCATAAAAGCTTGTTTTCCCGCCGGGGGCGCCAGCTCAAGGGCGATGGCGCTCGACCGGTCGACTCGCTGAGGCTAACGCGAATGAAAGCGGCGCGAAAGCCGAGGGCGCGGGACAAACCGTCGCATGTTTGCGCGCCAATTCGACGGGCGCGAGCTATTGCGGGGGCGCGCCGCGGGCCAGGAGGAAAACACCCTGCTCGCCCAGCAGGTTCCAGACCCACCAGGGCGCATGGACGCGGATCGGCACGCCGGCGTGATCGAGCGCGACGCCGCGCTCGATGCCGGCGCCGAGCTCGTCGATGAGCTCGACGAAATCGCGGATGGTGCACAGGTGGATATTGGGCGTGTCGTGCCAGCTGTAGGAGAGATTGCCGGTGACCGGCATGCGGCCGCGGAAGGCGAGCTGCGCGCGCACGCGCCAATAGCCGAAATTGGGAAAGGAGACGATGGCGCGCCGGCCGATGCGCAACATGTTGCTCAACGCCTCGCGCGGCCGCCGCGTCGCCTGCAGCGTCTGCGAGAGAATGACGTAATCGAAACCGTCGTCCGGATAATCGGCGAGATCGGCGTCGGCGTCGCCTTGAATGACGGAGAGCCCCTTCGCAACGCATTCGTTGACGCCGCGCTGGGAGAGCTCGACCCCGCGCCCGTCGACGTTCTTGCGTTGTGCGAGGAGCTGCAACAGCGCGCCGTCGCCGCAGCCGACGTCGAGCACGCGCGCGCCCTGTTCGACCATGTCGACGATGAGCAGGTGATCTTGGCGCGGTTGTCCGATCCTGATCATGCGCGCCCCTTTAGGCCGCGCGCCGCGGCCGCCGCTTCGAGGAAGCCGCGGGTCGTCGCGATGAAAACGGGCTCGTGCAGGAGAAAGGCGTCATGGCCCTTGTCGGACTCGATTTCGACAAAGGACACCGACGCGCCGCCGGCGTTGAGCGCATGCACGATCGCGCGCGAATCGGACGTGGGATACAACCAGTCCGAAGTAAAGGCGACGACGCAAAAGCGCGTCTTCGTATCCTTGAACGCCTGCGCCAGCGAGCCGCCGTAATCGGCCGCGAGATCGAAATAATCGCAGGCCCGCGTCACGAAGAGATAGGAATTGGCGTCGAAGCGCTCGACAAAGGCGAGGCCCTGGTAGCGCAGATAATTCTCAACCTGGAAATCGGCGTCGAAAGAGAAAGTGGGCGCCGAGCGGTCCTGCAGCTTGCGGCCGAATTTGCGCTGCAGAGCGGCCTCGGAGAGATAAGTGATGTGCGCGGACATGCGCGCGACGGCGAGGCCCTTCTCGGGGCGCACGCCCTGTTCGAGATAGCGCCCGCCGCGCCAGTCGGGATCGGCCATCACCGCCTGCCGTCCAACTTCGTTGAAGCCGATGTTCTGCGCCGTGTGTTTGGCCGCCGTGGCGATGGGCATGGCGGCGAAGACGCGCTCGGGATAGCTCGCCGCCCATTGCAGCACCTGCATGCCGCCCATGGAGCCGCCGGCGACGCAAAACAGCGTCTCGATCCCCAGATGGTCGATCAGCATCGCCTGGGCGCGCACCATGTCGCGAATGGTGACGACCGGAAAGTCGAGGCCGTAAGGCCGGCCGGTCGCCGGATTGACCGAGCTCGGCCCGGTCGTGCCCATGCAGCCGCCGACGACATTGGAGCAGATGAGGAAATAGCGCTCCGTGTCGAAGGGCTTGCCGGGGCCGACCATCGCCTCCCACCAGCCCGGCTTGCCGGTGACGGGGTGGACGCCGGCGGCATATTGGTCGCCGGTCAGCGCGTGGCACAGGAGAATGGCGTTGCTTCTGTCGGCGTTGAGCGCGCCATAGGTCTCATAGCCGATGGCCAGCGGCGCAATGCAGCCGCCGCCGTCGGTGACGAGCGCCTGCTCGACCGGAAAGACGACCGATTTGCCATTCGTCCGGGCCGCCGCCGCGCCGACGAGGTCGCCGCCGTTGTCGCCGCCAGGCGCGGCCTGCGGCTCGGCGCTTTGCTGCTGAGCCTGCTCGGATTCAGTCAAAATATCCTCTCGTTCGATATGCCGAACGCGTTGTTCGGCAACATCGAGGCGCGAGCCGGGCCTGTCAAGGCCCGAAATCCACGCTCTTCCTTAACGGACGGCGCTGCGGCTAACCGGCCGAAAAGAGGTCGCGCGGCGGCTCTCCGGCCGGGGGCGCGCTCATCACCTCGACGGCGGCGCCAAGCTGCGCGAGGTCCTCCTCGCGCGAAAGGCGGTGGTCCCCGTCGGCGATGAAGGTCAGCGTCACCGGATCGGCCGGAAGATGCTCGACGAGCGTCAGCGCGTGGCGCCAGGGCACGTCGGGGTCCGCCATGCCTTGTAGAATATGCACGCGCGCATGGGCGCGAATCATGCCGCCGAGCAGAAGATGGCGGCGCCCTTCTTCGATGAGCCGGCGGGTGATCGGCGTCGGGACGGGCGAATATTGCGAGGCGCGCAGGAGGACTCCTTTCTCCATGATGTCGCGCTGCGCGGCGGCGTCGAGGTTTTTCCACATCAATTCTTCGGTGAAATCCACCGCCGGGGCCAGCAGGATGAGCCCCGCAAGGCGCCGCTCCTCGCTCCGTTCGGCGAGGCGCTTCGCGAGCAGCAAGGCGAGCCAGCCGCCCATGGAGCTGCCGATGAGGATCTGCGGGCCCGCTGTCGAGCGCAGCAAAACGCCTTCGGCCTGCGCGAGCCAGTCGCCGATGCAGCCGTCTTCGAACTTTCCGCCGGAGAGCCCGTGGCCAGAGTAGTCGAACCGCAGAAAGCCGCGGCCCCGCGCCCGCGCCCAGTCGTCGAGATAGGCCGCTTTCGTCGACGCCATGTCAGAGGCGAATCCGCCGAGCCAGACGAGGCCCGGTCCGCCGTCGCCCCCTCGGGCGGGCGGGCGGAGGCGCCGCGCGATCCGCCAGGGGGCTCCGCCGCCAGGGTTCTCAATGTCGACGTAATCGAGTTCTAAATCGCTGTGACTCATATGCTTCCCGGATGATCGCCGTGGCGCCCAAGCTTGCTTTTCCGGCCCACGCTCACACTTGGTAAGTAATCTCGCAAGAGAATGCGAGCGGGTCGCCACATCGGGATCGAACGCTCGCTAAATCGCTGAATGTCACAGACCCTCGCCCCTCTCACCGCCGCAGCCGACCCGATCCTCGCCGGGCGCACGGTCCTGCAGATCGTTCCCGATCTCCAGTCGGGCGGGGCGGAGCGCGCCGCCATCGACATGGCGGAGGCGATCTCGCAGGCCGGCGGCCGGTGCCTCGTCGCCTCGCGCGGCGGCCGCATGGTCAGCGAATTGCAGTCGAAGGGCGGGGTGTGGCTTCCCTTCCCGGCGGCGACGAAGAACCCTATCGCCATGGCGCTGAACTCGGTGCAACTCGCGCGCATCATCCGCGACGAGGGCGTCGACATCGTCCACGCGCGGTCGCGGGCGCCCGCCTGGGTCGCTTACTTCGCCACGCGGCAGACCGGCGCGAAGTTCATTACGACCTACCATAGCGCCTATTACGGGGCCTCGCCGATCAAGCTGCGCTATAACGCCATCATGGCGTCCGGCGACATTGTGATCGCGATTTCCGAATTCGCGGCGGAGCGCATCCGGAAGCTGCATCCCGAGGCCGCCGACCGCGTGGTCGTCATTCCGCGCGGCGCCGATCTGCGCGCCTTTTCTCCCGCCGCCGTGTCGCCCGCGCGCGTCCAAAGGCTGCGCGCCGCGTGGGGCGTCGCGCCGCATGAGCGTGTGGTTCTGCTGCCGGCGCGGCTCGCCTCGCGCAAGGGCCATGCGGTGACGATTGACGCCGCGCGCCGCCTCGCGGCGGAAGGTCACGACGACATTCGCATTCTGTTCGTCGGCGATCCGCACAGCGACAGTTTCCGCCGCGCCCTCGAAGCGCAAATCGCCCGCGCCGGCGTCGCGGGTTTCGTGCGCAGCGTCGGCCATTGCGACGACATGCCGGCCGCCTACCTCGCCGCCGCCGTTATCGTGGCGCCCTCGACCGAGCCCGAGGCTTTCGGCCGCGTGGCGATCGAAGCGCAGGCCATGGGCGCGCCGGTCGTCGTCTCCGACATCGGCGCCGCGCCGGAAATCGTGCGCGCGCCGCCGCAGACGCCGCGTCATCAGGCCACCGGCTGGCGCGTGCCGCCGGGCGATCCGGCGAAGCTTGCCGAAGCCATCGGCGAGGCGCTCGCCATGCGCGCCTCGGAGCGCGACGACATGATGCTGCGCGCGCGCGAAAACGTGCAGGCGCGGTTTTCCGTCGAGCAGATGCAGCATGCGACGCTCGACGTCTATCGGCGCCTGCTGCGGCGTTGACGCGGCCTCCTCCCGGTCTTTGTGGGACGGATTGTGGCCGTCGCACGCGAGCGCACGCGCATTGAGGCCGAAGAATCGCCCATAAAATCCTGCATGCTTTTGTGCATCGCAACTGGAAAGGAGCGATCGACATGAAGCGTTATTTCTCTGTCTTCGATCCCTTTGCGCGCTTGTTTGGCGCCGTGGCGCTTGTCGCCCTGGCGACCGCGCCGGCGGCGTTCGGCGCCAGCGACCCGAACGATCCGCACGGGGTCTGGCGCCGGCCGGACGGCGGCGAGCAGTTCAGCTTCTACGACTGCGACGGCGGGCTGCTCTGCGCCAAGCTCGTCGCCGTGGGCAAGCCCGAGGACGCGGGTGCCATCGGAACGGTGATCTTGCGCGGCGCCGCGAAGAGCGGGCCCAACGAATGGAAGGGCAAGCTCTACAATGCGCGCGACGGCAAGATTTACGAAGGACACGTCATCCTGCGCTCGGCCAATGAGCTGAAACTCAAGGGCTGCCTGTGGGGCGTTCTCTGCGGCGGCGAGACCTGGACGCGCGTCGCCGCCGCGGGCCCGGCGGCGAGATCGCATGGAAAGGAAGCGAGCGGGGGCGAGGCGCAATAGCCGCCGGCCCCTTGCTCATGACCCGGCGCCGCCTTCGGGCGGCGCTTTTTTTGGTCCGTAAAGGCCGCCAGCCGCCTATTGGATCGCAAATTGCTGCGTCGAGCGCGGCCTGCAAGTTTGTGATTCACAGCGCACGGGCGCTATCTGTGTTGTAGCGGGCGCGGGGGAGGCTTCGTGGGCGAACACACACTGCATTTCGAGTCTTATCGCGAGGCGCTGGTCTTCCTGGCGACCGCCGGCGTCGTCGTGCCGCTGTTTCACCGGCTGCGCATCAGTCCCGTTCTCGGCTTTCTGCTCGCCGGCGCGGCGCTCGGGCCGCATGGCCTCGGGCGCTTTGCGGAAAATCACAACGTCGCCTCCCTGTTCACGATCACCGACGTGCAGGGCGTTTCGCAGCTCGCCGAATTCGGGCTCGTCTTCCTGCTGTTCATGATCGGCCTCGAATTGTCGTGGGAGCGCCTCGTGCGCTTGCGCCGGCTGGTGTTCGGCCTCGGCCTGGCGCAGGTCGCGGTCTCCACCTCCGTGCTCGCGGCTGTCGGCCATTACTGGTTCGGGGTCGATCCCGCGCCCTCGATTCTGATGGGCGCGGCGCTCGCCATGTCGTCGACGGCGGTGGTCATGCCCGTGCTTTCGGAGGCGCGGCGCATCAACAAGGCGCCCGGCCGCGTCGCCTTTTCCGTGCTGCTGCTGCAGGATCTGATGGTGGCCCCGGCGCTGTTCTTCGTCTCGGTGCTGGCGCGCACGAAGGACGGCGACTTCAGCGCCTTCGAAGCGGCGACCGCCTTTCTGCCGGCTTTCGTCGCGCTTGCCGCGCTGATCTTCGTTGGACGCCTCTTGCTGCGGCCGCTGTTCCGCCTCGTCGCCTCCGTGCAACTGACGGAGCTGTTCATGGCGGCCTGTCTGCTCGTTGTCGTCGGCGAGGCGCTGGTCACGGCGGCGGCGGGCCTCTCCATGGGGCTCGGCGCCTTCATCGCCGGTCTGCTGCTGGCGGAAACGGAGTTCCGCCGCGAGATCGAAGTCACGATCGAGCCTTTCAAGGGCCTGCTGCTCGGCCTGTTCTTCGTCTCGGTCGGGGCGGGGCTCGACATGGACGCGCTCGTCGCCAACCCCGCCCCCATCGTTCTGCACGCCCTCGGCCTGACCCTGGCCAAGGCGGCGATCATTTTCCCGCTCGCGCTGCTCTTCGGCATCGACTGGCGCTCCGCCGCCGAAGCCGCGCTGCTGCTGGCGCCGGGCGGCGAATTCGCCTTCGCCCTGCTCACCTCGGCGATGATCGCAGGCGTGCTGCCGGGCCATTTCGGCGCGGACGCCATGGTGGTCGTCACGCTCAGCATTTTCTTTATCCCGCTGCTCGGGCGGCTCGGGGCGCGCCTGGCGCAGCCCGCCGAACGCGACGACGACGAGGCGCAATATGCGCATCTCGCGCCCGACGCGCCGGTCGCCGAAGGCCGGGTCGTCATCGTCGGCTTCGGGCGCATCGGCAGCCTCGTGGGCGAGATGCTCGAGCGCCATAACGTGCCCTTCGTCGCCGTGGAGAATCTGGTCTCGATTGTCTCCGAGGGGCGGGAGAAGGGCGTCGAAATCTATTGGGGCAATGCGGCGCGGCGGGAATTCCTTCTCAGATGCGGCGTCGAACAGGCGCGGGCGCTCGTCGTCACCATCGAAAACGCCGCCGCCGTCGAGGAGATCGTGCGGCTCGCCCATGAAATCCGCGAGGATCTGGTGATCGTCTCGCGCGCCCGCGACGCGCGTCACGCCACGAAGCTCTATCGGCTCGGCGCCAGCGACGCGATTCCCGAGACGATCGAAGCCAGCCTGCAACTCGCGGAGACGGTTCTGGTCGACGTCGGCGTGCCCATGGGCTATGTCATCGCCTCGATTCACGAGAAGCGGGACGAGTTTCGCAAAATTCTGCAGCCCACGGGCGAGGAGGCGCGGGCGCGGCAGGCCGAGCGGCGCAAGGAGATCAAGCGCGAACAGGCGCGCCGCCGCATTTCGGGCCGCTCGTCCGAAGAAGCGGGAGAGGAGGTCTGAGAAGCCTCTGTCCGAGGCGTCTGCCGTCAGCAAAAGACAACTTGCTGTTGATCGAGAGAGCGGGAGCATATATTCCTGAGAGTAGGAATTCTTGCCGGGCCGGCGCCATGGACATTCTCTCGCACGCGCAGATCTGGGCCGCGATCGACGCGCTCGGCGAGCGCTATGGGCTGACCCCGTCGGGGCTTGCGCGCAAGGCCGGCCTCGATCCCACGACCTTCAACCGCTCGAAACGCGAAACCCCGACCGGCCGCCAGCGCTGGCCCTCGACAGAGTCGATCGCAAAGGTTCTGCAGGCGACGGGGGCGAGCCTCGACGAATTCATGGCGCTCATTTCGGCCAACAGCGGCGCGTCGCGCCGGCATACGCGGCCGCTGATCGGTCTGGCGCAGGCCCGGGAGGGCCGGTTCTTCGACGACGCGGGGTTCGTGGTCGGGGCGGGCTTCGACGAGATCGAGGTGCTCGCCGGCGCGGATGAAAACTCCTATGCGCTCGAGATCTCGGGCGACTCGATGGAGCCGCTCTATCGCGACGGCGACATTGTCATCGTCTCGCCCTCGGCTCCTGTGCGGCGCGGCGACCGCGTCGTGGTCAAGACAAGGAGCGGCGAAATCATGGCCAAGGAGCTCAAGCGGCAGACCGCCCGCTCGGTCGAGCTGCGCTCGATCAACCCCGCCTATCCCGACCGCGTTATATCGCGCGACGAGCTCGCCTGGATGGCGAGGATTTTATGGGCGAGCCAGTGAGTCGCGCGCGAAGAGCTGTGCTATAGAACGATTCCCCGAAGGCCCTTTCCCAACGACGGGTTAGAACATGCGCCAGTCCCTGATCGTCTCGCTTCTCGCTCTCCTGTCGCTCGGCGCCGCCTCCGCCCGCGGCGAAGACGCCTTGCGCGATCAGGCGAAGGGCCTCTTCGAGCCGATCCCCAAAACGGCGCCGGCCCTGCCCGACAATCCGACGACGCCGGAGAAGCTCGCGCTCGGCAAGATGCTCTATTTCGAGCCGCGCCTCTCCGAAAGCCGCAGCTTCGCCTGCGCCACCTGCCACAATCTGAGCATGGGCGGCGTCGACGGCGGCGCGCTCTCCTCGGGCGCCGCGCAGCTCGCCGGCCGCGAAGTGCAGACCGTCTTCAACGCCGTCTTCAACAAATCGCAATATTGGGACGGCCGCGCCTCGGATCTCAAGGACCAGGTGGTGAACTCCGTCATGGCCAATCCCAAGGCCATGCTGAAGACCCGCGGCGGCCCCATGGCGATCAATCCGGCCGAGCTTGCCGCGACCAAGCAGCGGGAGATCGATCAGCTCAAGTCCATCCCCGGCTATCGGGACGCCTTCCAGAAAGCCTTCCCGGAGAGCGCCGATCCGCTGGTCTACGACAATATCGGCCGCGCCATCGCCGTGTTCGAGGCGACGCTCATCACCCCCGACTCGGCCTTCGACCGTTGGCTCACAGGCGACGACGCGGCGCTCGACGAGACCCAGAAAGCGGGCCTCAAGCTGTTCGTCGAGAAAGGCTGCGCGGGCTGCCACAACGGGATGAACGTGGGCGGCGCGAGCTACGCCAAATTCGGCGTCGTCGCCGCGCCGGGGCCGGAGCATCTGCCGGCGGAGGACGCCGGCCGCTACGCTGTCACCAAAGCGAACGCCGATCGTTACGTGTTCAAGGTCCCCTCGCTGCGCAACGTCGAACTGACCGCGCCCTATTTCCACACCGGCTCGACCTTCGATCTTCGCAAGGCGGTGAACATCATGGCGGAGGCGCAGCTCGGGACGAAGCTCTCGGACGACGAGACGACCAAGATCGTCGCCTTCCTCAAATCCTTGACCGGCAAGCAGCCGGAAATCGTCCTGCCGATCCTGCCGCCGCGCGACCGCTGAGCGTCGATCGATCGGGACAAAGCAAAGGCGGGCGCCGTAGGGCCCGCCTTTTCCTTTGGCGCAGCGGCCCGGCGAAGGGGCTCCGGGCCGCGCAAATCTTTACCAGCACCCGCAGCCGGCGCTGCCGTAATAGGCCGGATAGGCTGCGCCGTAAGTGCCGCAACCCGCGGAACCCCAATAGCCGCCGGGATAAGCGGAGCCCCAATAGCCGTAGCCGCCGTAGGGGTAGCCCGCGCCGAGCGCCGCGCCAGTGGCCAGGCCGAGCCCGAGTCCGCCATATCCCCAGCGTCCCCAGCCGCGATGGCGCCATCCCCAGCCGCCGCCGTAGCCCCAATGGCGACCCCATCCATAGCCGCCCCAGGCGGAAGCGGGAGTCGAAATTGAAAGCGTGCTGACCAGCATGGTGGCGGCGAGCGCTGCAGTAATCATCTTACGTGTGTTTGTCATCGCCACATCTCCGCGCCCTTGTCTGACAAAGCCCCGACGCCACCCCTGCAACGCGAAGGTAATTTTCTTGTTCCCAGGCGTTGAAGGCCAGCAGGCGGCGAGCCGTCTATCCCCGATGGGCGGAGTGCTCCTGTGCGCAGTAACTTAAAAATGAAAAATAATTTCGCGGCCCTTCACGTCGTCGCCGCCGTTGACCCCCAGCGCTTAGGCCCGCGAAGCGGCAGCCAAGAGCGACAGCGCGCGCAACCGGCGCGCCAAAGGCTCACGTGACGATCCGCTAAACTAAAGGCGGGCGCTCGCTCGAATCGTAATGAATGCTATGCGCTTGCTGAACGTATATGCATTGAACGGCGGCTTCCCCAATGCGCAAGGATCGGAGTTCATCGGCAATCGGATGATCTCCGAGAGCGAGGCTTGCTCCGCCGCTAAACCGAGCGACGCCGAGTTTTCCTTCAGCTTCGATACGTGTGCGAAGCAATCGCGCATCTTTGACCGTGTGGCCGACCGCGGGTCCATTGTGTGAGGAGAGGCGAAGTCCGCCTTCGATGCGACTTGTGAAGCTTGTGCTCGATATGGCCGTTGCTTTCGGCGCTTGCCAAGGGCACGATATCCGCGTCGCAGCGTAACCTTTTTACGCGCGCCGTAGCGAGCGCCTCATGGAAAAAATGCATTTTTCGCGCATGGACCAAGGCACGGACGAAGATTTTCTCGTGCTCAAGCATGTGCACGAACGGACGTTGAGAGCCTTACCCGATCGACTTTTCGGATTGCTCCGGGAGCTCAGCAAGGACACCGCCTATAATATCAGCCGTTATGATCATTGCCTGCAAACGGCGACGCGCGCGCTGCGCGACGGCAAGGACGAGGAATATGTCGTCGTCGCGCTGCTGCATGATGCGTGCGAGCCGCTTGGCCCTTTCAACCACGGCGAGGTCATCGCCGCGATCCTGAGGCCGTTCATCAGCCGCGACAATTACTGGATGCTCGCCAAACACGGCTTGTTTCAAACCTATTTCTACGCGGCGCACCTGGGCCTCGACCCCAATGCGCGCGACCAGTTCAAGTCTGATCCTGCTTATGAGCGGACCGTTGAGTTCTGTGCGCGGTATGACGAGGTTTCGTTTGACCCGGATTACCCCAACGAGCCCTTGTCCACCTTCGAGCCAATGGTTCGGCGCCTTTTGCAGAAAAGCTGGGAGCCGCCGAAATAAGGCGGGGGCCGCGACGCGGTGAAAGGGGGCGGTGCGATTTCGGCCCCGCAAGTTGCAAAAATCTTCTCTACGGTTCGTTCGCGAAACAATGGAGGGCAGCCTAATGTCGAATCATTTCACCGGACTGAGTCTCGGTCCGCCGCTCGACGATCAGCGTCTCGACCTTTGTGATCTTTATCTGTTCCAGTCGCCTGAAGACAGTGCGAAGACAGTCTTCATTCTCAATGCAAACCCCTCGGCCAACGGATTCCATCCGGACGCGATCTATCGCCTGAATATCGACACGGACGGCGATTGCCTGACCGACGTGGCGGTCAGTTATGTCTTCTCGCCGGTCGAGAATGGGAAGCAAACCGCGAGCGTCTTCATCGCCAAAGGCGCTGACGCGCAATCCGCCGAAGTCGCCGGCGAGCGCATCATCGCCGACGCCGAAGTCTCGTTTCAGACGGCGCCGAACATTGTGAGCGTCGGTCCCTATCGCTTCTTTGCGGGCGCCAGAAGCGACGCCTTCTTTTTTGATCTCGACGGCGTTCTCAATCTCTATGACACGAAGGGAGGACGAAATTTCACCTCGCCGCAGCTCGGCGGCAAGTCGCCCTGGACCGGAATCGACTCGAACTTGCGCGCAAACGTCTGTTCGACGGTGATCGAGATTCCGACGTCGGAGCTGCAGCCCAAGCCGCTGATCGGCGTTTGGGGCCGATGCAGCCTGCGTCGGGACGGCAAGCTCCTTCATGTCGATCGCGCGGGTCATCCGTCGGTCAGCAGCTTCTTCAATACGGACGAGACGAAGGAGGAATACAACGCCAGCGAGCCGATCAATGATCGAAACCGCTGGCTCGGCCAATTCGTACATCTCATGGGCCATACGGGCGACTATACGGAAGAGGAAGCAATCCGCGCGCTCGACGCAGAAGGCATTCTTCCCGACCTGTTGACCTTCGATCCCTCGAAGCCCGCGGCCTACCCCAACGGCCGACGCCTCACCGACGACGTCTTGAACCACCGTCTCGCCTTTTTGTCGAAAGGCGAAATCCCTCGTGACGGCCTCAAGCCGCACACCGACATTTTGAATGTGTTTCCCTTTATCGGCGCGCCTCATCCGACGGCTGGCTGATAGGAAATTCGTTTCGGGCTCGCCTCAGGGCGAGCCCTGCGGCGCCAGCCTGAGGAGTTGATCCGCGCGGCTCAAGGACGAACAGCGGACGATGCGACCCTCTTCCTCGCCCGCATGTATCGGCCCACCCTCTTCCTTCTCGAACAGCATGATGCGCGTTTCGGGAAAAAGGACGCCGGCGCGGCGCGCCATGTAATTCATCTGAGCGCGCGCAAGCCCGCCCACGGTGAAGAGCAGAAGCGTCTCGGGCGGCGCCGTCTCTTCCTCCTTGAGGGAGGCGAGCGCGAGGAGACCCGTTGACGCCTGAACCGCGGCGCAGGGTTTCCCCGTCGTCTCGGAGAGGACCGCCGCCGCCAAGCCGCTCGCGGCGGCGTCGATCGGGCCGAGGCCAGGGATGATGATCGTTCGCGCCGCCGTCTCGGCCCCAGGCTTGGCGACCGGGAAGACGCTTTCGGTCGCCTCGCGCATCGTGTCGGCGATCGCCTGGGCGCGCTCCGCCGAAATGCGACGGTCGCGAAAATCCTTTGTCGCAACGGCGAGGGCGGGAAGCACGACAGCGTCGCAAATCTCGGGCAGCCCGCGCGTCGCGCTTTCCAGCGCCTCGGCCGCGGTCGCGGCGTCTCTCGCCAGCAAGCGATGGTAATATTCCTGCTCGGGCGTGAGAGGGGGGCGATCCCCGAAGAGAAGGCTGAGAAACGACATTGACGGAAAGAACTCGCCGAGCACAACCAGCGTAGTGGTCAGGGGCGCGGCGAGCAGGAGTCCCACCGGGCCCCAGACGACCCACCAGAAACTGCCGGCTGCAATGAAGGCGAGCGGCGACAATCCGACGTGGCGGCCCATGACGACGGGCTCGACAATGTTGGACGTGATCAGCTCCGCGATCAGGAAATAGGCGAGGACGCCGAGCAGCAGGCCCCAACCGGGCGAAACCGCGGCGGCGAGCAGCAGCGGCGGGACGGCCGCCGCAAATATGCCGATGAAGGGGATGAAGCGCAGCAGCGCGACGGCCATCCCCCAGAGGATGGCGTTCGGAATGCCGAGCGCCGCCAGCACCGCGCCGGTTGCGACGCCAAAGGCCAGATTGATTGCGCCCTGACCGAGGAAGAAGCTTGAAAGACGCTCGCCGGCCGTGCTCAGCGCCGCCGTCGATTCCGACATGTTCTCGACGCCGGCGAGACGCACCACCCTGTCGACGAGATCATATTGGCCAGCGAGCAGCACGGCGACATAAACGAGGGTCAGGAGCGCCATCTCGAGCGGGCCCAGCACCGATCGCACCGTCTCCAGCACGCCCGAGACGCCGCCCTCCCGAGGGTTCTCGACAACGACCCGGATCTCCTCGTCCCTTTCGGGCCCGTGGGTCTGCTTTTCCACCTCTCTTTGCAAGGCGTCGAGCGAGTCGATCGCGCGCTGCAACGCGCCGCCGCCCGTCGTCGGGGTGAGCGAGCGGGCCTTTTCGGCAAGGTTGTTCTTATAGGTCGCAAGGCTGCCGGTCAGGCTGATAATCTGCGAACTGAACACCGTGGCCGCAAACAGCGTCGCGCCGACGAGCGTCGAGAGCGCCAAGACGATTGCGAGGAGGCGGGGAAGGCCGAATCGGGCGAGCCAGGCCACGGCCGGCGAGAGCATGAAGGCGACGACGGCGGCGAGGGACAACGGCATGAGCACTTCGCGCCCATACACGATGGCGACCACCACAATCGCTGATACGATGACTTCCGCCACTTTGCGAAGCGCCCTAGAGGAATGGCGGACATGGAGCAAGCCGCTTGCCTGTGGCCAATAACTTGCCCGGGGCGGGAATGTTTCCAGTATCGGCGCCCGCCTGGCAGGGCCGAGCTGGGTTTATTCCGCCGTTGAGCTTGGCTTTAGCCGTCGGTTGCGACTAAGGCGTCTTGTCGAGAGTGTCGAAACTCACTGCCGCTGCCGTTGAAAGGGCCGCAATGTTTCAAAACCGGATCGTCACCGCCGCATCGATCGTTATGCTTGTCTTTGTGGTTCTGGCCGCCTGCAAAATCGCAGAAGCCGTGATCGAGCCCGCGGTCTTCGGGCTCTTCGTCGTCATTCTCGCCTGGCCTCTCCAAAACATGCTCCAGAAAAGGCTTGGCAAGGCGGCGGCGCTGTCTTTGACGGTCGTATGCGCCTCGGCCATCGTGCTGGCGCTCGTCTCCATTGTGATGTGGAGCGCAGGCGAGGTCGCGCATTGGCTGAGACAGAACCTGGACCTGATCCAGGATTCCCTCTTCAGCGTGAGCGCATGGCTGGAACGACATGATATCTCGCTCTTCGCGCTCCTGGCGGAGCAATTCAGCGGACCTGCGCTGATCCCGAGGTTGCAGGCTTTCGCGTTGCGCGCGAATAGCATCCTGGCCTTTTCGCTGATTGTGATCGTCTATGTGATCTTGGGACTGGCCGAGGCGGACTATTTTCTGGCGCGAATCTCCGCTCTTCGGAACCGGGAAACAAGCGTCAAGCTGCTCGCTTGCGGCGCGAACATTCAAAAGAAATTCCGCTCTTATATTTACGTTCGCACCGTCGCGAGCGTTGCGACCGGCTTGGCGACATGGGCCCTGGCGCGCTATGTCGGGTTGGAGTTAGCTCTTGCCTGGGGCGTTTTGGCCTTCGCGCTGAACTATCTTCCTTACCTCGGCTCTTTTATCACCGTTGTGAGCCTGCCGATCTTCGCCCTCGTTCAGTTTGGAACGATTGGCGCGCCCCTCATGGTCCTTCTCGGGCTGATGGCGATCAACTTCATCATCGGCAGCCTTTTGGAGCCGGCCTTCTCCGGCGCGGCTTTGTCGATTTCGCCCCCAGTGGTCCTTTTCGCGATTATTCTTTGGACCTTTCTCTGGGGACCGGTCGGCGCCTTTCTGGGGATCCCGCTCGCAATCGCTATCCTCAGCGCTTTCGAACAGTTCGAGCCGTCCCGATGGATTGCGGCGCTCCTGTCGAGTGGACCCCCGGAGGCCGTTCCAGTCTATCAAAATGAAGATCGCGTCTAGCGCGTCGCTCAATTGAAAAAGCGCGCCTGGGAAGGCGCGCTTTTAAAAAACGCTTATTGCTTCGGAGCGTCCGCCTGGGGCGCGTCCTGGCGCGGTTGAGGCTTGCCAGTATGCCTCACGCGGGCGACGCGGCGGTGACGGCGCGATCCCCGAACCGGGCTCCTCGGCCGCTGGACACGGGGCTGATGGCGAAAGCCGGAGAATTGCCGCTCAGTGGATTCCAAAGCTTCAGCGTCCGAGGAAGCGAGGGAAACGACAGGGATGGCGGCGGCCGCGAAGAGCGCGGCGACGAAAGAGCGGCGAGACAGAGATTCGGGCTCTTTATTATCTTTATTCATCGAAGAATCCTCCCATTTATAGAGCTCGTGCGCCTGGACTTTGATCGTAATCCTGCCTGCCGTCAAGGTTGGGCGACCCCGTCGCCGTGCGCCGATTCAGGCGTTCGCACGGACGGTTAGCCCCCCTCATGGCCCTGTCAGACGCCGCCCCCGCGTTTATTGCGGGCGCGCCGTGGCGCCACGGGCGGGGGGCGTTGCGCGACAGGCGCCGATCCCTCGACCTCCGGGTCGCGGGCCGCAGCCGGCTTCGGCGTGAATTCAGCAACCCTCTCAACGAGATACGGAAAAAAGGGGTTGGACGACATCCGCAGCAGCGCGTCGAGGCTGACGATCAAGGCGCCGCGTTCGCCGCGTGGCGCCAATGCCCCCAATTGGACGCCGAAGTCTTCCGCGCTGTCGGGCGTCAAGCCGTATAGCGCGTCGGTGAGGGGGAAAGGCAGGGCGACATGCGAGAGCGAATAAACGCCCTTCGGGTAAAAGAGCCCAATTCGGCGTATGTGCTGTTCTGTCGCGCCCGCGTCGACGGTCCGCTCAATCGCTTCGTCCGTTCCTTCGTCGGCGTTTGTCAGGATCGTTAACCGATAGCTCCTGATCGCGGGCGGCGCGATCTCGCCGAGCTTCGCATCGGCGGAGGCGCGGAGCAGCGGCCCGAATTTCGCGTTGCGATTGACGTCGAACAACACCAATTCACTGCCGTTTGCAGGCAAGCGATCGTAAAGCCCCGTCAGAACGGAGGGCGTGCTCACGGTAAAATCCATGACCGACTGAAAAGTGAGAATGGGAGGCAGTTTGCTTAGCGTTCCGTCACGTTGAGCGGCGATGAGTTGCTGGCCCAGCGAATCGGTCAGACGGTACGCCTGTCTTGCGCCATTGACAGGGAAAGAATTGTATTTGAACGGATTGAATTCCGGCATCACGCTGAGCCAGGCGGCCTTTGCGAACGCCGGGAGCATGGCCGGAAGACCAGCGAGTCCGGCGAAGCGCGCGAAGCGGGTTATCCCGACCATCGGCGAAATGAGGACCAAGCGATCCGCCTGGGGCAAGTCCTGATGGAGCAGGGCGTCGAGCGCATATTTCACTGCGAGCGAACCGCCGTTCGAAAATCCGACGATATGGAGCGGCAAGGGCGCCGGGGCCCGCCGCCGCGCCTCTCGAACCGAAAGCCGCGTCGCCGCCAGCCACGAGCGCCAGTCGACGTCCGTGAGGCCCGCGGGCACGGTCCCGTGGCCCGGCAAGCGGATGGCGACGACGACAAAGCCGCGGTCGCGATAATGCGCGGCGAGATGTCGGAGGCTATAGGGAGAATCCGTCAGTCCGTGCAACAAGACGACCGCGCCGGAAGGCGCGCCCGTCGGCTCGAGGAGATAGGAGCGGTTCCAGTTCTGTTTGAACTTGCCGGGATAGACGGGGCTGTCTTCGTAATATCTATTGAACGGAACGCGCTCATCTGGCTCCAGCCTTCGGCTGACGTTCAGGATGAGGGAGTCGAACAGCCTGTCTTCTTTCGCGAGGTAAGCGGTCCAGTCGGCGTTATCGATTTCCTCGGCGGTGAATTCCTCCGGCGCATAAGTGTGCCATACCTCCAACGGGAGCCCGCGCTGGGTGACGTAAATTCGAACGCCGAGGAAAATCACGAAAGCAAGGCTCAGCAGGATTGCCGACCATTTGACCGCTTTCAAAACCATGGCGAACATTTACGCGAACCTCGCCGTTGGGGGGCGGTCGTAGCTTATCGGCGTGCGCGAGAGGCTGCACGCTCGCGTGACCTTGCGAAAGGACGTCGAGGGGCGCGTAAGGCCGGTGGGGAACTTCATCGGGGCTTCGTACGACTGCCTTTGATATGCGCGACAGAGCGCGCTGTGAAGAGCCGCTCGAACTAGGGCGCCGTCCGGCTGTGACGCGCCTCGCTCTGCGCCTCGCGGCCTCTTCGTCACCAGCGACAGATTCTCCGCCCGCCCCGCCACCAGCAAACCCGGCGTCGCGCCGGTCGGCGGTAACAGACGCGCCGTCCTCTGCGCCACCAGCAGGTGGTGCGGACGGCCGCATCCTCAATGGGCGCCTCGATCAGGGACGCTGCGGCCGCGCCGACCGGCAATGGAGCGGCGTTTGCGGCAGTCGAGGACATTAAGGCTCCCGCCGCCGCGACCGTGGCGCCGCCGATCAGCATTTCGAGAAGAGCGCGGCGTTGGATGTCGCTCATATTCGACTCCTGCACAGGGTGCGCTTTTGAACTTAATGCGCTCGCGCTTCACAGTGGCGCCAATTCGGATCGGAGGCAACCGCGGGAGCCGCCCCAACTATTGCGCCTTATTTGAATAAGCGCGACGCAGGTCTGGATCGACGATCGCAAGCGGCGCGCCGATGGCGAAGACGGCCGCGTTGGTCACGCCCTGCGCGACGCCCATCGACAGCCCTTCAATCTGCCCTCGTAACTCGGATTGCTGGTCGCGAGACGCGCCATTGATCAACTCTTCGCCGAGAAAACGCACGACATTTGGATTCTGGGCGAATTTGCTGTGGCGCAGCGGATCGCCGGCGCCTGCGCCGCTGAGATCGATCACCTCGACGCCTTTTTCTTCGATCCAGGGTTTTTCCGCCGGGTCTGCGCCGCCGAGACGCGCAACATTCCCGCCAATCCCCCTCGAGAGGCGCAGCGCGCGATCTTCACGCGACAAAAACACCACGACGTTCGGGCGTCGTTCGCCGAAGCTGTTGAGCTGAGCGCGAAAAACATCGACGTCGAGATCGGGCGAGGCCAGAATGACGCTGCGGATCCTGGCAGGAACGCGCCCGTCTCGAATCGCAATCTGACGCAAGGACTCCATAGCGAGCCAAGCGCCCATCGAATGCGCAAGCACGGAAACTTCCGTCACATTCTGGCTCTCTGCGAGGCGCCGCAGCAGCTTCTCAAGCGCGTCGCGCGAAAAAGTCGCGCTCTCGCGATCGTACACATAATTGAAGACGCCGCCCCGGGACGGCCAACTGAACAAGATTGGCGCGGCCTCCGCGCCCGAGTCGTGGAATATCTGCGCGAAGTTGAAAAGGGCGGTTTCGAAGCGCGTGTTGAAGCCGTGCACGAAGACCAAGACGCGCCGATTTTTGGCGCCGTGGCGGCGCAGCCAGCCGTCGATCTGCGAGGGTCCGGAGAGCGCCGTCACGTCGAGCGTGGCGAACTCGCGCGTCGGGTCGGGCGGCAGCGCCTGCGGCCATTGCACGCGACCGATTTCACGGCGATCGTCCGGCGGGATCGAGACGGCGAAACTCGCGAGAGACGCGTCGGCGCGCTCCCCCGAAAAAAGCACCCCTCTCTCCGGCGACGGCGCGCGCGTCGTCGCGACCAGCATGTCGAGACGGGTCGCATCTGGCGCGACGGCCATCGGCGGTTCGAGAACGCCGACCGGCGCAGCGCAACCCGCGAGCGCAAGCCCCATCAGGACCAGCGCGCGCGACGCGCGTCCGACGCCGCCCAAGAGGGCCGTACGAGGGCCGGGGCGCTGCTTCGCCCTCACCGCCATTGGGTCGTTCCGGCTTTACGCTTGGTTCGCCCGGTGGGGGCGCAGAACGACGACGAATCCGCCAATGACGAGACCAATGAGGACGAGCAGCAGCGCCGATTGCTTGAGCCACGCCATCGCCGGCACGGTGAGCGCCAGAACGATCCCGAGCACGGCGATATCGGCGGAGACATGCACGCCCGCGACAAACGTTCCCAGCGCGAGCAGCAACATGAGCGCCAATCCCGTCGCCGGTCCATTGAGGAAGTTATTCACAGAGGGGAAGAGCAGGATGCTCATGGCGATCAGGAACGCCAGCCAATGCAGCGACTGGGTGATGACGAGCTGCCGCCGCGCGGCTTTGTCAGGCGTCTGGCGCCAGCCGATGGCGATGCAGGCGAGGCCGATGGCGAAGCCCAGGAATTCCCAATAGCCGTACAGGGGCTGCCCAGACATGCTCGTGTAGGCGACGCCGAGGATCGCGAGGATCAGGACGACAAGATAGGGCAGACGGAGGGCGAGCCAGCCGCGAACGCTACGCTGAGGCGCAGCCTGTCGCGGGCGGGGAGAATCGACGACGTCTTGCATGGTGGCGATACCTTCCTGGATATTTGGCGTTTCCGAGATGAAAGTTTTATTGAAGATCATGACCTAGCGGGTCATATCCGTGCTTGCGCCCATGGGGCGGGCGGACGGCGCAATCGAAAACAGCGCAGGCCCTTTCTCACTTTCCACCGCCGCGCCAACCACCGCGGTGGAGACGACCGTGCCGGCGACGGGCGCCGCAACGTCGACCCGCCCCAACGCATCTTCTGCAGCGCGCAAGGCCGCTTGGCTTCGATCGACGGCCGCCTGATCGGCGTCGGCGCGTGCCCTCGCGCGCTCAACGGCGGCGCGCGCCTGCTCGAGCGAGGCGGAGGAGCGCTTGCCGCTCCGTTGCTTGCGCTCGAGGTCTGCCTGGGCTTTGGCGGCCGCCGCGGCGCTGGCCTGGCGGCGCTGCTCGGCTGTCGCAAGCGCAGTTTTTTCGCGCGCGACGGCTTCCGTGAAAGGAGCCGGGTCGAGTTTCGCGCAGATACGCCCCGACTCGACCTCTTGGCCCTTGTCGCAGAGAATGGCGGCCACCGTCCCCGAAACGGGCGCGAAGACCTCGCGCGGCGGCGACGTGTCCAGAATTTTCGCGACGTTTGACGGCGTCTGCGCGGCGGTCGCGACCTGATTTGGCGCGCCGCGCCAAAAAACATAAAGCTCGCCGCCGATGAGCGCTGCAACCGCGAGGGCGCCGAGCAGCGCCTGCCACTTCGGCGGCGGCGTATACGCTTCCGAGGTCGCCGCGCGAAGCGTCGGCTGCGACGCCGGGGCCTCCTGTCCGGCGAGCTTGAAGGTGCGGATGAGGAACTTCTCAGCCTCGACGACGAGAAAGAACGCCAGCCCGCCGGCGAAGAGCCACGGCCACATGTCCAAGGGGATCGCATCCGTGCCGAACAGGCGCTGAAGCGGCGGCGCATAGGTGAAGAGAAGCTGCAGCAGGACGACGGCGCCGATTCCGAGCGGCAAATAGGGATTGCCGAGGTGGGCGGAGATCGACAGAGAGGACTCCGTCTTGAACCGGCTGTTCAGCAGATAGAAAATCTGACCGACGACCAGCGTGTTGACGGCGATCGTCCGCGACAGCTCGTCCGAAGCGTTGGTCGATTTCGACCAGAAGAACGCGACGAGCGTAAGAGCGAGGAGCGCAACGCCCACGAAGATCACGCGCCAGATCGCGAAGCCATCCAATATGGGCCGCGAGACGGCGCGGGGCGCCCGCCGCATCACGTCCGTTTCGTGCGGCTCGAAGGAAATCACCAGTCCGAGCGCGACCGAGGTGACCATATTGACCCACAGAATTTGGGGCGCGGTGATCGGGAGCATGAAGCCCGCGACGATCGCGACCAAAATGACCAACGCCTGCGCCACATTGGTCGGCAGCATGAAAAGAAGCGCCTTTTCGATATTATTGTAGACGGTTCTCCCTTCCCGCACCGCCGCGGTGATCGAAGCGAAATTGTCGTCGGCGAGCACCATCGCCGCCGCTTCCTTTGTAACTTCGGTGCCTTTTATGCCCATGGCGACGCCGATATCCGCGCGCTTGAGCGCCGGAGCGTCATTTACGCCGTCGCCGGTCATCGCCACGACCTGGCCGTTGGCTTGTATCGCTTTCACGAGACGAAGCTTGTGTTCTGGGCTCGCACGCGCGAACACGTCGACGTTTTGCACGGTCTGCTGCAACGCCGCGTCATTCATCGACTCGATCTCGGTCCCGGCGACGGCGGTCTCGCCATCGCCGATCCCCAGCATTTTGGCGATCGCCGCCGCGGTGATCTTGTGATCGCCCGTGATCATGGTGACGCGGATGCCGCCCTTGTGGCACTCCGCGACGGCTTCGACGGCCTCTTTTCGCGGCGGGTCCATCAGCCCGACGAGGCCGAGAAGCGCCAGGGACTTCGGCAGGTCGGCTGGGCTCAGACTCGCCGCGTCGATGCGCGGGTTGACGAGCCAGGCCAAGGCGAGCACGCGTTCGCCTTGCGCCGCGAGCCGATTGGAGGCTTCGTCCCAATAATCCCCACGCAAGGGTTCGGGACCGTTCTCCGTCTCCTGACGGTCGCAGTGGGCCAGAATGACTTCCGGCGCGCCCTTGACGAGGAGCAGCCGACCGCCGTCCGCCTCCTCATGCAGCGTCGCCATGAATTTATGTTCGGACTCGAAGGGAATTGCGTCGACGCGGCGCCTGCTCTCCCGCTCCGCGTTGCGGTCCACGCCGATCTTGGCGGCGAAGGGATAGAGCGCGGCCTCGGTCGGATCGCCCTCGACTTTCCAGACATTGTCGGTTGCGCGCAACTCGGAGTCGTTGCACAGAGCCGAGACGGTTCCCATGCGCTTGAGGACGGCGCCGCCAGCCGCCGGCGCGCCGTCGAGCAAAATTTGTCCCTCGCTGGCGTAGCCGTCGCCCGTCACCCGGTAGGCGGCGTTCGCCGTGACGGCCGACGCGACCATCATCTCCATAAGGGTGAGCGTGCCCGTCTTGTCGGAGCATATTCTGGAAACCGACCCAAGGGTCTCGACGGCCGGCAAGCGCCTGATGATGGCGTTGCGCTGCGCCATGCGCTGCACGCCGATGGCGAGGGTGATGGTGATCAGCGCCGGCAAGCCTTCGGGGATGACGGAGACCGCAATGCCGACGACCGCCTGGAAGGCCTCGACGAAGGGCAGGTCGCGCACCCACCGCCCATAGGCGAAAACGGCGGCGCTGACAAAGCCGATGACTTTCGCAATCGTATGGCCAAACGCCTTGATCTGCCGCAGCAGCGGCGTCTCGAGCGCGTCGACGCCCGCAAGCATCTGATTGATGCGGCCGAGCTCCGTCCCGGCCCCCGTCGCGACGACGACGCCCGTGGCGCGGCCCGAGACGATCAGCGTGCCCGAAAAAGCCATGTCCTCGCGGTCGCCCACCGTCGAATTTTCGGGAACGGGCGCGGTCGCCTTGTCGGCGGGAACGGACTCCCCCGTCAAAGCGGCTTCGTCGGCGCGAAGGTTCTTGACGTCGATCAGTCTCAGATCGGCGGGAACCCGATCTCCCGACTCCAGCAGGACAATGTCTCCGGGAACCAGCTCTTCGGCCGAAACGACGCGCAGCTCTGCGTCGCGAAGCGCGCGCGCATCCGCCGACAGCATGTTGCGGATCGAGTCGAGCGCCTTCTCGGCCTTTCCCTCCTGTAGAAAGCCGAGCACGGCGTTGATCACGACGACGCCGGTGATGATCGATGCGTCCAGCCAAAGGCCAAGCATGAGTTTGACGAAGCCGGCGGCGAGCAAGACGTAAACGAGGACATTGTCGAACTGCTGCAGAAATCGCATCAACGGACCGCGTTTGGCGGCTTCCGGCAGTCGGTTTGGTCCGTATTGCTTCAGCCGCCGCGCGACGTCGTCGCTTGCCAGTCCGCGCGAAGGATCGCTCTCGAGGCGGCGTAACGCCTCCCCCGCGTCGACAGCGTGCCAGATGGCGTCTCTGGAGAGGTCTTTACGCGTCATTACAAGGCCCCCGGGGTTGGCGTGATCTTGTCCGATCGAGCCTTCTGAGTAAAGTGTGGCGTGGAAGGCCGCTTCCTTTTAATTCGCCAAGCGCTGAGAGATTTTCGACATCATATCCCAGCGGCGCTGCGCGTCGCGCTCGAGCGGATTAGGCATTGGTTACGCTTTTCCTTCGTCCGCTTCGTTAATGCCGAACCACAGCACATAGAGCGCCGGCGTGACGATGAGGGTCAGGACCGTCGCGACCAGCAATCCGCCCATGACGGCGAAGGCCATCGGGCCCCAGAACACGGTCGGCGCGATGGGAATGAGACCGAGCACCGTCGAGACGGCGGTCAGCATGATCGGCCTGAATCGGGAAGTCGTCGCGTCGACAACAGCTTGCCACTGATTGCTTTGCTCTTCGCGCTCGATCTCGATCTGCTCGACGAGAATGACCGCGTTGCGGGCGATCATGCCGAGCAGCGACAGAATGCCGAGGATGGCGACGAAGCCGAGCGGTTTGCCAAAGATCAGCAGCGCCAGAATGATGCCGATGAGGCCCATCGGCACGATCGCCAATACGAGGAACATGCGGGCGAAGCTTTGCAACTGGATCATCAGGAACGTCGTCATCAGAAAAAGCATCAGCGGCACGCGGGCAAACACGGAGCCCTGCGACTTGGCGCTTTCCTCGACGGTGCCGCCGGTCTCGATGCGATAGTGCGGCGGCAGACTTGCCGCCATGGCGGCGACGGCGGGCGCCAGCGCCGCGACGGCTGTTTCGGCCGTTCGCCCCGCGGCCGGGTCGGCTTGGACCGTCAACGTCGGCGTGCGGTCGCGCCGCCAAATGAGCGGGCTCTCCTGCTGGAACTCGAATGTCGCAAGCTGGCTCAACGGCGCAAATCCGCCGTTGGGCAAGGGAATCTGCAAGGATTGCAAGGCCTCGAGCGAGGCTCTCTGCTCATCCGTCGCGCGGGCGACGACGTTGACGAGATAAATGTCGTCGCGCAGCTGCGTGATCGTTTGCCCGGTGGCGACGCCCTGCAGGGCGTTGGCGAGGGCCTGCGAGCTCAATCCGAGAAGGCGGGCCTGATCCTGGTCGACCTTCACATGGACGGCGCGGGCGGGCTCGATCCAGTCGAAATTGATCCGCGTCACCGATGGATCTTGACCCATCGCCTTGGCGAGATCGAGCGCAATGTCACGCACTTTCTCAGGGTCGGGACCGCTCACGCGATATTGCACCGGCCAACCGACGGGCGGCCCGAGTTCGAGCGGGGCGATGCGGGTCACGAGCCCGGGGAAACGCTCCGCCAGAATTGATTCGAGCCCCTTGTGCAGCCGCTCGCGCGCTTCGACATCCTTGGCGATGATCACGAATTGCGAAAAGAAGTCGTGAGCGAGCTGGACATTGAGGGGTAGGTAGAAACGGATCGCGCCGCGTCCGACATAGGCGCTCCAGCTCGCCACGTCCGGGTCGTCTTTCAAAACCTTTTCGAGACGTTCGGCGACCTCCTGGCTCGCATAGATCGAGGCGTTCTGGCGCAGGGACAGGTCGACGACGAGTTCGGGGCGGTCGGAGGCGGGGAAAAACTGCCGGGGCACGAGCGGCGAGACCAGCAAGGAAATGACGAAACAGGCGAGCGTGACGCCGATCGTCGCCCAGCGCGCGCGCATGGCGGCGAGCAGCAGCCGCCGGAAGGCCTGCAGCACGCGGCCTTCCTCGCCCGACGCGGGGCCGTCTGGCTTCGACAATAAAAACACGCCGATCAACGGCGTAAAAAGCACCGCGACGAACCACGAGACAATCAACGCGATCGACACGACCGCGAAGATCGAGAAGGTGTATTCGCCGGCGGAGCTTTTCGCCAGGCCGATCGGCACGAACCCCGCCGCGGAGACGAAGGAGCCGGTGAGCATCGCCATGGCGACGCTGCTGTAGGCGTAGCTCGCCGCCGCTTCCTTGTCGTCGCCGGCCGCGAGACGCGAACTCATCACATCCACGGTCGTCATGGCGTCGTCGACGAGAAGCCCGAGCGCGATGATCAGCGCGCCGAGCGATATGCGCTGCAGATCGATGCCGATCAGCTGCATGATCGGGAAGATGATGGCGAGGGTGAGCGGGATCGAAATCGCGACCACCGCCCCGGCGCGCAGCCCGAGACTGACGAAGCTGACGGCCATGATGATCCCGATGGCCTGCCATAACGACGTCATGAAGTCGCCGATCGCGTGCTCGACGATCTGCGGCTGGTTCGCCACGAGTATCGGCTCGATCCCCAAAGGCAGATCGGCGGTCGCCTCCTTCATCGCCCTTTCGATGTTGGCGCCGAGCGCCAGCACGTCGCCGCCGGGCCGCATGGCGATCGCGAGCCCGATGGCGGAGCGGCCGTTCACTCGGAACAGGGGCTGCGGCGGGTCGGCGAAGGCGCGGCGAATCTCGGCGATGTCGCGCAGCCTCACGAGCCGGCCGTTCGCAGAGATATTGACTGAAAGGAGATCCTGCTCCGACTGAAAACCGCCGGATACGCGAAGCGAAATTTTTTCGTCGCCGCTCTGCACGACGCCCGAGGGGCTGACGGCGTTCTGCTCCTGCAGCGCCCTGATGAGCTGGGAGCGGTCGATCCCCAATCCCGCGAGATGGCGGGTCGAAAATTCAACGAAGATCTTTTCTTCCTGGGCGCCCAGCACTTCGATCTTCGACACATCCGGGACGGCGAGCAGACGCGAGCGAATTTTCTCCACATAGTCCCGCAGCTCGCGCTGTGAAAAGCCGTCGGCCGTGAACCCGTAGATGATGCCGAACGTATCGCCGAAATCGTCGTTGAAACCCGGACCGACGACGCCCGCGGGCAAGGTATGGCGGATGTCGCCGATATTTTTGCGCACCTGGTACCAGATGTCCGGCACATCCGCAGGGGCGGTGGCGCCCTTCAGATTGACGAAGATGGTCGTGGAGCCGGCCGTCGTATAGCTGCGCACGAAGTCGAGGCTTTTCGTCTCCTGCAGTTTGCGTTCGAGGCGCTCGGTCACCTGCTTGAGCGTCTCATCCATCGTCGCGCCGGGCCAGAACGCCTGCACGACCATCGTGCGGAAGGTGAAGGCCGGATCCTCGTCGCGCCCCAGACTGGCGTAGGCGTTCGCGCCCGCGATCACGACCGCGATCATGCAGTAAATCATGAAGGAGCGGTGTCGCAGCGCCCAGGCCGATAGATTGAAGCCGCTCATTGACGCGCGTCCAGCAGTCGGACCTTTTGACCGGGATGGAGCGCCTGGACGCCCGCCGTCACGATGGTGTCGTCGGGCCTCAATCCTTCAGAAACGATGACGGCGTCGCTCGTGAAGCGTGCGACTTTGACGTTGCGCAGCGACACGGTCAGCGTCGCGGGATCGACGATCCAGACGCTCGGCCGTCCATCCGTCTCCGTCAGCGACGCGGCCGGAATGGCGATCGCCGCGGCGGGGTCGAGCCGGATGCGTCCGGAAACCGTCGCGCCGAGCCGCATCGCCGGCGGCGGCGACTGGATGCTCACCCGCACCCGAAACGTGCGCGTGTTGGGGTCGGCCTGCGGATCGACCTGCCGAACCCGGCCGACGGCGGTGACGTTCGGATCGTCGGTCAGGGCCAGAGCGACCCGCGCGTCGCGCGTCGCGTCGCGCAGCACGCGCGCCGGAACGTCGAAGACGGCGTCCCAGCCGCCGGTCCGGGCGAGACGGAAAATGAGCTGGCCGGGCTGGACCACTTCGCCCGCCTCGGCCGCGCGGGCGACGATGGTGCCGGGCGTATCCGCCTTCAACTCGGTGAAGCCGACATTGTCCTGCGCGATCTTTTGTTGCGCGGTTGCGTCCACAATGTCCGACTGCGCCGTCTCCATGGCGGTCTGCGCCTGGTCGAATTTGGTCTTGGTCGTATAGCGGCGCGCGAGAAGAGCCTGCTCGCGGGCGAAATTATTGCGCGCTTCGCGCAGGCGCCCTTGCGCCGCCGTCAGCCGCGCCTGCGCGGATCGCAGCGCATTCATCTCGTTTTGAGGATCGAGTCGCACGAGCAGTTGCCCGGCTTTGACCTGGTCGCCCGTGCCGACGAAACGTTCGGCGATGCGGCCGCCGATGCGAAACGACAGGGCGGCTTCGTTTTCCGGCTGGATGCTTCCCGTCAGTTCGACGGTTTCGCCGAGTTTGCTTTTCTCGATGACGACGGCGCGCACGGGGCGAGGCGCGCCGGCGTCGCTTTCCGCGTCACGGCCGCATCCCGAGAGCGCCAACAGGAACGCCGGCGCCGCCCAAACCATGCGCCGCCAGGACGATTCCTTCGCCAATCGCCTGATGAGAGCCAATGTTTCATCCAAAATGCGGTCCTAGCCCTCCTGCAATCGGTAAATGGAAAAGGTCATGTGGTCTGCAACGACGCGCGACGACTGGGCGATTTTCTGTGGATAACTGAGCAGTAACACGCCATGCGACGCGGGCGCGCCGTCGAGAGCCGATAAATAAAGATTGGCTGGCGTCAGCCGGCCAATCTCCTGCCTCGCGCGGTGGGAAAAACGCGCCAGGGGAAGAGCGTGCGGACCACGGCGTTGCTGGCACGATCGAGACGACTTCGAGCATCGGCGGTTCTGGCGACGGGCCTGGCGATCGCCGGCCTTTCCAGTTGCAATCTGGATTGGGAAAAGCCCGATCTGAGCGTCGTGCCGCCAGAGCAATTTCTGGAAGGCAAGCCGAAGTCCGCCTCGCCGATCGTCGGCGGGCCGGAATTCGCCGCGAAATTCGGTTCGAAGGAACTGACCGAGCTGACGGCGAAAGCGCTCTCCGACAATCTGGCGATCGCCGCCGCGATGGCCCGAATCGAACAGGCGGACGCCAACGCCCGTATTGTCAGCTCCGCCCTTTGGCCATCCGTCAGTCTCGGCTCTTCAGCGCTGCGCACGCAAGTCCCGGGAACGGTGACGAGCGACTTACCCAATTTCAATCCGGCGAGATCGATCCTGCAGGGGGCCGGCCAGCGCGAGGCGGCCGCGCTCGCCGATAATCTCGGCACGTTCAGCGCGACGCGCACGAACTTCTTCGCGCTCGGCGTGAATGCGAGCTATGAAATCGATTTCTGGGGCAAGAACCAGAACGCCTCCAATGCGGCGCGTCTTCTCGCCAACGCCTCGCGCTTCGATCGCGACGTCGTCGAGATCGCGACCCTCACCGCGGTGATGAACGCCTATTTTCAGGTGCTTGCGGTGCAGGATCAACTGCGCATCGCGGCGGAGAACGTGCGCATCGCCGAGCGCGTTCTCGGCGCGATCAACGCGCGGCTGGAGAAGGGCGCGGCGACGATGCTGGATTACGGCCAGCAGGCGGCGGTTCTCGCAGGACAGAGGGCGACGATACCGCCGCTCGAACAGGCGTTGCGGCAAACGAAGGTCACTTTGGCCGTCCTGCTGGGCCAGACGCCCGAAACGCTCGAAGTCAGAGGCGGGACTTTGAATTCGCTGCGTTATCCCAAGCTCGATGCGGGCCTTCCGTCGGAGGTGCTGCTGCGACGACCGGACGTGGCCGAGGCGGAGGCGTTTCTCGCGTCGCGGGAATTCTCGGTGCTGCGGGCGCGCGCGGCGTTTTTTCCGTCAATCACGCTGAACGGTCGATACGGCTTGCAAAGCATCGTTTTGCGCAACCTGCTCAGGCCTGAAGCGATCGCTTGGGAAATCGGGTCGAATCTCGCGCAGCCCCTGTTCGACGGCTTTGCGCTCCAAGGCCAGTATCAGCTCGAACAGGGACGGTTCAAGGAAGCGGCGGCCTTTTACCGTCAGCGCATTCTGGCGGCGCTCGCCGACACGGAAAGCGCCCTCATCGCCGTGAAGGAGACGGCAAAAAGCGTCAAGATCGGCGTCGAAGCGGTCGCCGCGTCGAAAATCGCGCTGGACGCCGTCGAAGCGCAGCTCCTCGAAGGCACGGTCGACGTCATAACGCTTTCAACGGTGCAAACCACCTTCTTCCAATATGAGTTCAATCTCACGCTGGCCCGGCTCGCATATTACCAATCGGCCGTCAGCCTCTACCAGGCGCTCGGCGGCGGCTGGTCGCCGACGACGCGCAACGCCGAGATCGCGCGCGCCAACGAGGCTTATGAAGCCGACAAGGGCCCGTGGCCGTAAACTCAAAACGAGCCGACCGTCGATCCCAGGACAATGACGGCGACAAGCGCCAGTATCGCCCCGAGAATGGCGACGACGACGATGTCGAGGTAACTCTCCTTATGTGTGCAGCCGCATACCGCGAGCAAGGTCACGACGGCGCCGTTGTGCGGGAGACTGTCGAGCGTTCCCGCGCCGATCACCGCCACACGATGCAGGAGCGCCGGGTCGATGCCCTGCTTCTCGGCGAGGCGCAAATAGGTTTCTCCAAGCGTGTCCAGGGCGATGGTGAGCCCGCCAGAAGCCGATCCGGTCAGGGAGGCGAGAACATTGGTGGCGATGGCGAGCGAAACGAGCGGCCCACCCTCGATCGACAGCACCCAGGTCCGAACCGCGGCGAAGGCGGGCAGGGCCGCGACGACCGCGCCGAAGCCGACGAGACTCGCCACGCTGAGCAGCGGCAGCACGGAGGCGGTCGCGCCGGCGTCGACGCTTTCGCGGATCTCGGTCAGACGTCGCCAGTTCAACAGGATGAGAGTCAGGATTGCGACGGCCAGCGCCACGATGACCGACCAGACCCCGCCAACGGCGGCGAGCGTCGTCGGCCCCCAGCGCTCCTCCGAGAGGAAGGAGTCGTCCATGCGCGGGATGACGAGAAGCGACATCACGAGATTGACGCCGACGACGACGATAAGCGGAAGGATTGCGACGAGCACATGGGGCGCGGCGCCGCGATGGCCATGCGGAATCTCGGCGAGATCGAATTCGCGGGCGACGGCCGCCCTGTCGCGAATGGCCTGGTTCTCCGTCGCATCGATGCGGACGCCCGGCTCCTCGCCGAAGCCCTCTCCCCGCCGTCTGGCGGCGCGCTCCGCGCGCCCCAGCCACCACATGCCGAAGCCGAGCATGATGAGGGCGGCGATCACGCCGAGGCCGGGCGCGGCGAAGGCGGTGGTGCCGAAGAACGGCATGGGGATCGCGTTCTGGATCGCGGGCGTTCCCGGCAAGGCCGACATGGTGAAGGTCGACGTGCCGAGCGCGATGGCGGCCGGCGCGAGACGGCGCGGCGTGCCGGCCTTGCGAAATAGCTGCTGCGCCATGGGCGCGAGCACGAAAAACGCGACGAAGAGGCTCACGCCGCCATAGGTGACGAAGGCGCCTGCGAGCACGACCGAAAGGATCGCCCGACGCGGCCCCAATTTATCGGCCATGAAATGAGCGATGGCGGTGACCGAGCCACTATCGTCCATGAGCTTGCCGAAGAGCGCGCCGAGGAGAAATATGGGAAAAAACTGCGCCACGAAACGCGCCGCGCCGCCCATGAAAGTCACTGTCCAGTGGGCGAGCAGCGGCTCGCGGGCGAAGGCGGCGGCGACGAGCGCCGCTGCGGGCGCGAGCAATAGAACGCTCCAGCCCCGATAAGCGAACCAGATGAGCGCCGCGAGGGCAATGAGAATTCCCAACAGTCCCATTGGTCAGATTCCTTCGAGCAAAGCGTCGAGGTCAAGCGTGGAGCGCGCCCCGACGTCCGCCCCATTGAGATCGAGAAAGGCTTGCGCGGCGCGGCGTCCCTCGTCCCGCAACATGCATAAGAACTTCCACTCGGCGAGGAGCTTGGAGGAGGCGCTGAGCTGAGTCATCATCTCCGTCGAGATGCGGTGGATGCGCATGCCGGCCCATTGCGCGCCCTCCCGGTCGCCAGGGTTGGCGGCCTGGCGCAAGAGCGCGATCATGCGCAACTCCTTGAGAAGAACCGCGTTGAAAGACACTTCGTTGAGGCGGTTGGCGATTTCCGTCGCCGAGCGCGGTCTCTCCTTTCGCTCGATCGGATTGATCTGGACGAGGATCGTGTCCCGCGAAACGCATTCCCGCACCAGCGGCGTGATCGTCGGATTGCCCGAATAGCCGCCATCCCAGTAAAGCTCTCCCTCGATTTCCACAGCTTGAAACATCGTCGGCAGACACGCCGAGGCGAGAAGCGCGTCGGGGGTGACGTCGTTGTTTCGGAAGATGCGCGCGCGCCCGGTCGAAACGCTTGTGGCGGTGACGAAAATCTTTATGGGCGCGCGGGCGACGTTGTCGAAGTCGATGACCTCCGCGAGAATGCGTCGCAACGGATTGACGCCGTTCGGGTTGACGTCGTACGGCGACAAAAGCCGTGACATCAGGTCGGTCGCGACGAAGAGAGGCGAGTTGTCGAGCGTCCATCGACCGAGAAGCACGTCGACGGGGCTGCGCTGCAGAGGACTGAGGCGCGCGGAGTCGGACACGCGCCGCCAGAAGGTTTCGAGCGCCGCGCGCGCCCCTTGCGGACCTCCCTGCATATGGCCGCTGATGAGCGCCGCCGCGTTCATCGCGCCCGCAGACGTTCCGGAGATGCCCTCAATCTTCAGCCATTCTTCTTCGAGGAGGCGGTCGAGCACGCCCCACGTAAAGGCGCCATGCGCGCCGCCGCCTTGCAAGGCGAGATCGACCGAGATCGTGTCGCGTGTCATCTCTGACCTTTCATCTTCCGCAAAGGCGGACGTGGCGCAAGAAGCGAAATTCCCGCAGGCAACGATTGCGATTAGTCCTCAAGCTAAAGCGAAATTCAAGTCGCGTTCGAGGGCGTCGCTCCCCGCCCCTTCGCATCGGCGGCAAAAGAGCGTGCGCGCCCAGCTATTCTTGACTTTAATTCGCGCTGGGTCACTATGACTGCGACGCTTGATGGCGTTCAAAAGACGAAATCCGTTATTTGACGCGGATAAGGGAGGACTTATATGGGCCTGAACCTGAAAGCTTCATTGTTTGGCGCGATTTGCGGGATGTTCCTTTTTGCGGCGCCTTCTGGCTCGGCGGTTCTTTCGGGCGTCAATGCAGATGGCCTCGACGCTTCGATCGTCGAGAAGACGGCGCACACGACCCCCGCCGGCAAGAACTGTGTCAAATGGACGCGGAGGTGGAATACCCGGCACGGGTTCGGCCACCGCCGCTGCGTTCAGTGGCGGTGACACGAAAACTTGGATCAGAGATCAATCAAGGGGAGGACGGCGCCTGCCGTCCTCCCCTTTCGTTCGAGACAAGGACCTCATTCACTTCGCGGGTGCGGGAGTGATGGCGACGCGGACCGGGTGACGACGTCATAGGCGACGCTGAGCACGACAGTCGCCGGCACAGCGAGCACCACCCCCATTGCGCCGAACAGCGCGCCGAAGGCGAGCATGCAAAAAAGCAGCACCACCGCCGGCACGCTCAAGGATCGGCTCTGCAGAAACGGCGTGATCAGATAACCCTCGATGAAACTCGCGCCACCGATCGCGAGCGCGGCGAGCGCGGCGGTCTCGCCGCCATGCGGCAGGGCCACGAGCGCGCCGACCAGGATCGCGATGATCGAGCCAATATAGGGAATGAAGGCGAGCGCGCCGCTGATCGTCGCAAGGGCGAGCGGCGCGGGGACTCCGAACGCCCAAAGCGCCACGCCGGCGAAGACCGCATTCATGACGACGACATAGAGCTGGATCACCATCCACTGGCGCAGGGAAGCGCCAGACCGATGGAGAAACGACATCATTTTTGTGCGGTGCTGGACCGGAGTCAGAGCGACGACGCCTTCGATATGTCCCTTCGGATCGGCGGCAAGATAAGCGGCGCCGATAATCGCCAGGGCCGCAAGGGCGAGACCGCCGCCCAACGACCCGAGCGCGGCGCCGACATGCCGTGCGATCGGCGCCGCGGCCTTTGAGTAGTCGACGTCCAGGACAAGTTTCTCGACAAATCGTCCCCAGGGATGCTCCTCGACGAGACGTTCGATGAGAGCGATGGCGGCGGGGATGTCGAGCGCGACTTCATCATATTGACGGATGAGTTGATTGCCGAAGGCCATCAGCGTCGCGGCGGTTCCGGCGATGAGCCCCACTGCGACCGCCAGAAGAGAAAGGCCCGGCGAAATCCCGAACCGTCGGCCGAAGCCTTCCGCCGCGCCGCGCCAGCCGATTGCAAGCACAATCGTCGCGAAGACGATGGGGATGAACTCCGACAACCGCCAGAACAGGAACGCGAGCACGACAGCGGCGGCCGCCACAAAGGCGACGGTCACCGCGCGCGCGACAAAATCCGGCTGTTCCAAATTTTTCGTGAGAAAGTTGAGCTTCATAACGCGCCTCGAGCTCTCCGCTGGGGAATCATGAGCGCCTGCGATCGCAAAGACGCTCGCGCCGACTTAGGTTACGTCGCTCCGGGCACATATTTTTGAAAGGTCGCCAGCTATTCCGCAACCTGAATCCTGGCATTGGCCGGCGAGCGGTGTCAATAGCACGTAACGGTCGGGGGTCCTGCAACGTCGCTCCGACGCCCGCTTCGTTTCCTCGCTGCACGGCCTACAAGAACTCAGAAGCGACGTCTTCGATGAACAGGAATGGCCGTTGCGAGACCTTCAGATCGCCGGAAAAGGGCGAACCGAACAGCAGCACCAGGTATAGACTCATCGCGATCAACAGAGTGACCATGCCGCGCATGACGAGATGAATTCCATGGCTCTCTGTCGTGAAGAAGAACGTAAAGGCGATCGTGATCGCCGCCCCCACGAGCAGGACAACCCATTCCGCGGTCGGCACCCCGAAATTGGACACGCGGGTCCTGTCCAGCCGATTTTCCCAAAGGGATATGATTTCTGAAAGAAGAGCGGGGTGGACTGACTGCTGATTTGGGGTTTTCGGATCGAGGCTCTTCACGTGGCGCGCGAGCAACAAGAGCGTATGCTGAGCCTTGGCGCTCACCTGGCCTTTTTCCATCAAAGCCCATTCCTTGTCGGCGACTTCGCGGGCGTAGGACTTTACAAGATCTTTGACCGCCGCCTGTTCACCGGGGAATTGCTCGGACAGCGAGTGAATCGACAAAAGCGCCTTGGCCTCATTTTGTACCGTCTTTTCGGCGCTCTGAAATTTCCCCATCGCGTCGAGCACGACCAATCCGAGAAGAACGGCATAGAAGGTGCCAACGAGAGAAAGATAATATCCACCGACCTCATGAGATTTCTTCAACGTCTCCGGGCCGATTGATTTCCTCACAATTGCCTGGAAAACAAGGACAGCGCCGACCGAAAAGGCGATCGCCGCCACCCCGACCGGATAGCGATCGAGAGAAACATGCACAAACATTATGCCTCTACCCCGATGATTTTGTTGCGAGCCTCGCGATTCGCCGGGCTCGGGGCCAGGATTTTGCAAAAGCGGGTTTCAGGCAAGCCATGGCCATCGCTTTTCGAATACGAAATACAATCTACGTCCGACTGGAAGTGCGAAGAGGCGGGTGTGGTGCGATCGATGGTTGATTGCGCCTCCCCCTCTCACCCTCTAGCGGCGGCGCTCTCTTTCGACTGTGGCCGGCGTCGCCGAGGGTCCTCGCGATCGCGTCGGCGTCAAGCATCCTCCGGAATCGATGAGGGCACAGGGGAGAAGGTCGAATAGGGGTGCGCGGCGAGAAAGCTGCCTCCGTAATTGATTGCGGCAGACTCGGACATCGATTGGAGCAGCTCCCGCGGGTGGACGAACGACTCGTGAAAACAGGGAAAGCGCTTGGGGTCGAAAATTCGTCGGAGCCAGTCGATGACCACGACGTGGCGCTTCGATTTGCGGATGTCCGGATGATAGGTCATCCAAATGTCGAGACAGTGCCGCACCCCGATATCGACGGGTACGACCCTGGCTCCCAGAGCGAGAGCGTAACTGGGCAGGAACCCGATTCCCGCATCGCGCTCGACGGCGTAAAGAACAGCTGAGCTTGCGTTGGTGCGAACGCCCACGATGCCTTCCAGGCTGTCGACCCCCAGGCCGCGTTCATAGGCCCCTTCTTCCAAGAGCGGCGAGATTTGCTGAATGACGCGATGAAGCTTCAGGTCGTTTACTGATTTCGGCATCCCATGCATGCGTCGGTAGCCTTCCGAAACGAAGGGGTAGACATGCAGATAGCCGAGCTGAACGGCTTTCAGATCCGGCCGGCTCGGCCGCGTGAACTGGATCGAGATGTCGGCGTCCAAACGCCCGACGTCGACATGTTGCATCGTCGCCTGCAATTCGAAGGTCAGAAACCTGTTGGCCTTTTGAAATTCCAGCAGCCTAGGTAAGACCCAGTAGGTGCCGAGCCCTTCTGTGATGGCGACGCGAACGAGACCGCGCACGCCCTGCGAGGCCATTTGGGATTGCCGGGAGATGTTCAGCGACGCTTGTTCCATAGCGCGCACGTCCTCGAGAATTCTCCGGCCTTCCTCAGTCAACTTCAATCCGCCAGTCGCGCGCAGGAACAGGCGCTGCCCCATCAAGTCCTCGAGCCGCGAAATCCGACGCACCATCGTCGCGGAATCAATGCCAAGCTCCTTCGCCGCGCGACGGAAACTGCCAAGCTCGGCGCAGTTTAAAAACAGCCGCAGATCATCCCAGGACGGCGTCGGATATTCAGTCGTCGTGGGCCGATGCGTTTTTGCAGCGCGGCTATGTAATGTTTTAGGCGGCATCGTCCGGCCTCATTCAGTACATTTCTACCTAGAAATGACATTAATCCGGACCCCACACAATGACTCTCACAAGCGTGGCCTATTCTCCTGATGCGTCTGCGCAGCACTGGTTGCTCGATAATCTCCCTTCGAGCCGTCGGTTCACGGTCGCGCCGGCGAGAATCGAAGAGCTTCAGGAGCTTATGGATGTAACTTCGCAATATATTCCAGGAATTAAAACAGCGTATCGAGATATTTTAACCGTTCAGTATTTCTCGAGGAGCATTCTGGCGATCCGCCAGCAGCGCGGCGTCGTCGGCAGCATCGCCTTCCTGTTTCTCAACCAGGCAGGTTTCGAGGCCCTGGTCGAGGGAGAGTTTCCAATCTCCAGCCCGAATACGCGCCTGCTCGCTCGCGGGGATGAGAAGGCCGCGGCCCTATACGCATGGGCCATGTGTCTGCCGGGCTCGGTCATCGGCGCGATGGGCAACATCATGCATCTGCTTCGCGGGCCGGCCCATGCCGAGGCGGACATCTATGCTCGTCCAGCGACGCTGAAGGGCGAGCAATTCATGGTCAAGACGGGCTTTCGTCCGGTGGCCGACTCCAGCCCGTCGGCGTCGCTCTGGGCTTACCGCCGCGTGAAGCGTCTCTAATTGGACAAAGCAGTAGGAGGTTCTTGTGAGTTACGAGTATGCGCTCGCCGAGGACAAAATCCCCCCGCGCCGGAACCAGAAAACTTACGTGAGAGTCGCTCGCGGCCTCGATGACTTGCTTATGGTTTACGCCATCCGCTCGGCCGTTTACATCGCCGAGCAAGATTGCCCTTTCGCCGAGGAATTCGACGGCAACGACCACTGCGCCACGCATTTCATCGGCTTCTGGAACGACGAACCTGCTGGATGTCTGCGCGTTCGCTTTTTCCATGATTTCGTGAAGCTGGAGCGTCTTGCGGTTCGAAAGAATTTTCGTCCGACATCGCTCGCATTTCAGCTTGTTCGAACGGGCCTCGAACACGCGCGGCGCAAGGGGTTTCGACGGGCCTACGGCCATGCGCGCGAGGGGCTCGAGCCGTTTTGGGCGCGCTTTGGGGCGAAGCCCATGAAAAACCGGGAGCCGTTCCGTTTCTCCGGTTTCAATTACACGGAGATGAACCTCGATCTCGAACCCTTGCCGGACGCCATTTCGATCGGCAGCGATCCGATGGTGATCCTTCGACCCGAAGGAGACTGGGAGCGTCCCGGCATTTTGGAGCTCTCCGCCCATCGTCCCCTGCATCCGACGACGGATAATGTGGTCTCGGGGCGGGTTTCATCCGGAAAGCGACAATGAATTTTCATAGAGACATTTGGACCGGTCATTCAATGCGAGCTCTTTTGATTTTTATCGCCAACCGTCCGGCCCTCCCGCGAAAAACCGGGAGGGCCTTGCAGCCGAGCAAGCTCGAAGCAAATGGCGTAACGCTGATTGAGAAGTGGGAGAACGCCGAATTGCCCCTCATGTTCGTCGAACATGCCTCGCTGGCGGCCCAAGACGTCCAGGAATGCGCGCGCGCGCAGTTCGACGCCCCGGCGACGCTCGGAAGCTGCTGGGCTTCGCGGAACGACTGTCACGAATATTCCGATCCGCTGGTCAGGCCCCGCCCGGGCGATCTCGTCTTTCAGCCACAGGGGCAGTCGCTGTTTCGCAGTTCGCGCTTCAACAGGTTCTTCGAAGATCTCGGCGGACCGTTGCTCATTCTGGTTAGCGATGATCTGGAAGGCCTTGTCATGGAGACGGCGATCGACAGCTTTCTGACGGGACATCCCATGATTGTCGTCAGCGACGCCGTGCCCCTAGGTGCGGCCGATGTCGACGAAATCTCGGCGTCGCGCTCCAATTCGCTTATGCCCCTTTCCTGCTTTGCTCGCATCGTGAAAACCGAAAAGCTTCTGCAAGAATGGACGATGCCCTGATCGCCAGGAGAGAGAGCCGCAACCGCTATTGTGCAGCTTCCACGCAGCGATCCTTCACCGCCACATGCCGCGCATTTTTGCGCCGACGTCTATTCTTACGCTCCGCGCGGACCTCGCCTCGGCGGCTTGTGTCGTGGGCGTCGGCCAGGACACGACTTCTAGCAAAGGCAGAATCTCTTCTGTTATGAAACGCGTGCGAGACGCATAGACATGGCGATCCCCGCGCGGGTGTTGGCCGTGCGTATAGAATCGTTGCGGGACGACGAGGTGAAGATCGTCTTTCGCTCTGGTCATGGCGACGTAGAGCAGGCGGCGCTCCTCCTCGATTTCCGCCGACGCGCCTGTCGCGAGATCCGACGGAATGCAGCCGTCGACCACGTTGAGGAGAAAAACTGATTTCCACTCCCGCCCCTTGGCTGAATGGATCGTCGAGAGGATAAGGAAGTCTTCGTCGAGATGGGGCGGCCCGGCTTCGTCGCTCGTCGCGTCCGGCGGGTCGAGCGTCAATTCGGTCAGAAAGCGCTCCCGCGACGGGTAGCCGCTCGCAATCTGCTCGAGCTGGACCAGATCGGCGCGCCGCGTCGCCGCGTCGTCATAGATGCGGTCGAGCTGCCGCTCGTACCACTCCCGGCAATATCCGATTTCAGCCGGCCAACCCGCCGCGCCGGCTTTGAGATGGTCGATCAAAGCCAGGAACAGGGGCCAGTCGGCGCCGACGCGCGCGGGCGCGGCCACGGCCGCGAGCGCCGCCAGCGGATCCGCATCTTCCTTCATGCCGTCGAGAAGTCGCGTCGCCGTGCTTGGCCCCATGCCGGGCAGGAGCTGCATCAAGCGAAAGCCTGCGACGCGATCGCGCGGGTTCTCGACGAAGCGCAGCAGCGCGAGCAGATCCTTGACATGGGCCGCGTCCAAGAATTTCAGCCCGCCGAATTTGACGAAGGGAATGTTCCGGCGCGTCAGCTCCACTTCCAGCGGCCCGCTGTGATGCGATGTCCGAAACAGCACCGCCTGCTGCTTCAAGGCGGCGCCAGCCTCCCGATTGTCGAGGACCCGCTCGACGACGTATCGGGCCTGATCGGCTTCGTCGCCAACCGCGACAAGCAATGGCCGTCCGCCAGAATTCCGTTCGGTCCAAAGGTTCTTGGCAAAGCGTTCGCGCGCAAGGTCGATAACGGCGTTTGCCGCCGCCAGTATCGGCTGCGTCGAGCGATAATTGCGTTCCAAAGTGACGATTTTGGCCGGCGGATCGAAGCGCGCGGGGAAATCGAGAATGTTGCGAACCGTCGCCGCGCGGAACGAATAGATCGACTGCGCGTCGTCGCCGACGACCGTCACCCCGCGTCCGTCGGGCTTCAAGGCGAGAAGAATAGACGACTGAACGGCGTTGGTGTCTTGATATTCATCGACCAGAATGTGATCGAAGCGCCTGCCCATCTCGGCCGCGAGAACGGGGTCGTTCGTCATCTCGGCCCAGTAGAGCAGCAAATCGTCGTAGTCGAGCACGTTCTGAGCCTGCTTTGCCTCGACATAGGCTTCGAAAAGCCGCTTCAACTCCTCGCGCCAACCTGCGCACCAGGGAAAAGACGTCGTCAGGACGGCGTCGATGTCGGATTCGGCGTTGACGCATCGCGAGTAAATGGAAAGGCACGTTCCCTTGGTCGGGAAACGCCGTTCGGTCTTCGAAAAGCCAAGCTCGTGACGAACCAAATTAATGAGATCGGCTGAATCCTCTCGATCATGGATGGTGAAACATGGATCGAGCCCAATCTGGAGCGCATATTCCCGCAGCAGCCGAGCGGCGACGCCGTGGAAAGTGCCGGCCCAAGGCAGGATCGCTCCCTTTGCTTCCCTGGCTCGTCCCTTCGAGGCGAGCGCATCGCCGCAAATTCGCTCGACGCGCCGCGTCATCTCCATTGCCGCTCTGCGCGAAAAAGTCAGCAACAGAATGCGGCGCGGATCCGCGCCATTGGCGACGAGATGGGCGACGCGATGGGCGAGCGTATTGGTCTTCCCCGAGCCAGCGCCCGCGATGACGAGCAGGGGCGGGCAGTCGATCCTGCCCTGCGCCTCCAGCCCGTGCTCGACGGCGCGCCGCTGTTCGCTATTGAGTTTGTCGAGAAGGCCGTGAGACAAGTGCGAATCACCCATTTGCAGGAGCATTTTGTGTCTTTTCTTGTTTTGTTCGCAATAAGACGGCGCGCTGCTCATTGCTACGCTATGGCTTGAAGAGGTCGGCGCCCCGGCGCGATCCTTCGCGAGTCGAATTGAAAGGGCCCGGGATGACCCAGATTCACACTGTCGAAGGCACGGCCTTTGTCGTGGCGGAATTCCGCAATGAAGAGAACGGGGAACCGCATCCGCTTTATCATGACCGGTTCGTCGGCCTGTTTCTCGACGAGGAATCAAAAAAGGCGGCAGCGAATATTTCTCGGTCTTTCCCCCCGATAAGGAACAATGTGAGGCTTAGAACGCGATATTTCGACGATAAGCTCGATCAACAATTGCGACAGGGATGCCGCCAGGTGGTGATCCTGGGCGCCGGCCTCGACACAAGGCCGCAGAGGATGGCGGCGCCCGGCGTCGTCTTCTTCGAAATCGACGCCCCTGGGATCCAGGCCTTCAAGAAAGCCAGGCTCGAAGAGCGTAACATCGACCCGAATACGACATTCATAAGCGGCGACTACCTGACTGGCTCGATCATCGATCGGCTGACATGCCGTGACTTCAACGTCGCCCTTTCCACTTTTGTCATATGGGAGGGAAACAGCATGTATCTGAGCGACCAATCGGTCCGGCAAGTCCTTGCCGCCCTTGCGCGCGACATTCAAAATTGCACGATCTCCTTTGATTATTTGGCCGAGGCGGTGATTGAAGGCAGGACGGGCGACCCGGAGATAGCGAATGTGGTCCAACGTTTTGCGGCGATGGGAGCGCCTTGGACCTATGGGATCAACGATCCCGAGGCGCTCGGAGCCTCCTGCGGGTTCAGGGTGATCGAGACCGCCACCCTAGCCGATCTCCATCGGGCTTACTGGCCCGGCCGCGAATTGACGTCGCCTCTCTATGATTACTACGCTGTTTGCACGGCGCAGAATCAAGCAGCGGGATAAGGCGCAAAGTGCGAAAGGGCGATCAATCGCCGGCTCTAAATATAACAAAAACGAGCGCTCGCGCCTCGACGGCTAGTCAATGGCCGCCAAAGGAAAAATGCTGGTAGTCGACCGTGTGTTTCCATCTGCCGCCCCATGACCACCCGCGTCGCCCAAAGGCCCGGGTAACGACGTCGCCTTCGGTTATGATCCCCAAAATGTCGCTGCGCCGCTCGTCTGGCTGGTCGTAAGCCCTGCCAGCCTCTGGGGCGGTTAAGCTTCCCTCTCGGTAGGGGTTTTGTACCGGGTTGATATCGATCGCGAGGCCGAGCGCATGCTTCGAAAGCCCGCCGTGATCGGTCAGCCGGCAATTGAAGCCGCTCGTGTTGTTCGCCGCGATCGACTTGTCGTCATCAGCGTCGAAGTCGTCTATGAGACGCATTTGGAAGATGCGGAACTTGCCGTTTCTGTAAATTTCCGCGAAGATTTCGGCGACCTGCGCAGCGACTTTGCGCGCCACGACCATTTCGCCCGTTTGCGTCTCCCCGTGAAAATTCCGGTAAGGAATGCGCATCAGCACGAGATCCCCACGCTGGGCGCAGGGCAGGTCTGGCCGCCAGGACCGGCCCTGCATATAGCTCCATACATGGTCGGGTATCGGGCCATAGCTCGCCTGTGGCGTTTGGGCTTGTGTTGCGAAGGAGGCCGACATTGCTAGCGCCGCAAGCAAGACGGCTGTTGTCGGCGCCTTTTCATTCCATAGCCACATGTCGCGATCTTTCCTTCGCTTGGAATCTGTCAAACACCGCTCGCACGCGCCACATTAATTCACGCTGCGCCGCTGCGAGGCTTCCACAAGACATGCCCACAGCGCACAGTTTCGGGTCGAATAGTGTTGCAATCGCCGAAAAGTCGGGCCTTATTCCATCTTCCCTTTGGGGTGGGAGTTAATGCATGAATGCTGGCGCATCAGCGGATTTTCCTCCGCAATCCGGTCAAGCGGACGGTCCCCTCGATCCTGTCGCGAGCCTCAATTTGACCTTCCGTGCGCTTTATGGCGCCAATCGCGATCAGCTCTTGGCGGAGCTTCCGCTTGCCGCGCTCACCCTGATCGGAACTGGCGAAATCTGGCGCGTCGAATGCGGCGAGCTCGTGAAGCGCTATCAGCCGGTCGAGATGCTTCCGAAGGCAAAAGGATTGATGCATGCCGTCCTCGGCGCCCACGGGACCTGGGGCCAGCTGGTGCGGCGCCAGGATGCCGACTTGGCGCTGCAGGCGGCAATGCGGCTGAACGCAGCGCTCGGCCAGGCCATCGAGCGGGTTTCCGCTGAACTGCCTGTCGAATTGGCCATTCCAGCGCGGGTCGTTTTGACTGAACTACGAGATCTGTCCGATCTCTGGTGTTCCGGCCAGGCGGCGACGCATGATCAACTTCCGGCCGCCTTACGGCGGGTCAAGGGGGAGCTCGAAGAAGTCATCAGAGCCGTTGGTCAAGCGGCTTTTGACTCGCTCACACGTAGTTTCCAGGCGTTTAAGGACGACAGCGATCCGGACGATTGGCGACAGTGTTTCGTCGGCGTCTGTGGCCCGGGCCAGGGCCGGCGTGATAATATCGAGATAGCAGCGGCCATGTCGGTGATGGGCCGCGAGGCCCTTGGGGTTCGCCTGCTCTATTTGGAAAATGCGCTTACGATCCCCGACGGCCTCAAATTCTTGGCGTCGGCGATCGTCGAGAAAGATCTGGGTCAAGCAGTGTTTGACGATCCCTATCGGATGTGGCGCGATCTTTTGGCCGAGGCGGCTGTCGAACATGCCGGCGGAAGCTTCTTTCCTCAGCTCGGACCGGAGCAAGCAGAAGAACGATCGGCCGCACGCTAACGACTCTCGACCTGTTCACGCCGCTCGCGTGTCTCACGCTCGCCGTCGTCCCTGGTCGGGGCCTGCTCTTAGCGTGCGATTTCCGAGACGCGGCTCTTCTCGCGCCATTCGGAGGGCGTGACGCCGCTCCACCTGCGGAAGGCGTCGGAGAAGCTCGAATGCTCCGTATAGGCAAGCGCGCCAGCGATGTCGCCGATTGGCAGGAGCGTGACCTCGAGCAGCTCCCGAGCGATTGAATAACGCACGCCTTCCAAAATGCGCTGAAAGGTCGTTCCTTCCGTTTCGAGGCGGCGCGAGAGCGTTCTCACATTGAGGTTGAGGAGCCTGGCCATGCTGGCGGTCGTTGCTTCTCCTTCAAGCAGGAGCGGTCTTACAGCGTGCTTCACGCGATCCGTCCAGACGTGATCCGAAGCGGGCGAAAGCAACGCGATGCGCTCTCTCAGCCGCGCGAGCTCCTGCGACGACGCTCCCGGGATCGGGGCCGCCATCGACGCGCGATGGAGGACAATGCCAGTCTCCTGCTGGTCGAAGCGAACGGGCGACTTCAAGATGGACTGATAGGGTTCAACATCGGCGGGCCGGCGGCTCGAAAGAAGCGTCTCGACCGGCTCGACCGCCCCTTCGGTAAGCGCGTGGATGATATTGACGCCCATAGCTAAAGCAAGAGAATAGACTTGCTCGTGAGCGACGGCGGCCGGATCGTAGATGCCATAACCGAACACAAAGACGTCACCCGCTCTGCGAAGATAGACGGCGGCGCCGCGAGAGTTCGCATCCTGAAGCGCGCAGAAATTTGAAAGCGCCGAACCCAGATCCGGCGAGTTCTGCATAACCTCCCCCGCCAACCCCAATGAGCGATGATCGTGTCGCGAACCGAGAATGAGCCCCACATGGGGACACGCGGTGACATCGACGCACCGCTTTATCAACCTGCCCGCCAATGAGAAAGGCACACGATTGTCCGGGTCGTCGAAGACGCCCGTGGCTATCCCGAGGCCAGCGACAACTTCCTCAGTCCCGCGCCCGAAATCAGCGAGAAGGTCGGGAATTCCCGTCAGAGGCCCCAACCTCTGGGATGCATCCGCGGCTCTGATGCAATTGTCCGACATTCTTTAACAGTTTGCCGCAAAAAAAGTTATGGTCAAGCTGATTCTGCAAGCTGATTCTGTATGCCAACGCCGGACGCTGGAGCTCGCATCAGTGTCCGAAGCGACAATGAGAACGAGCAAGGGAGTAATCCGATGTTGAAATATACCGTGTTCGTGCTTGCTGCGATCGCGAGCCTCGCGGCGTTCGCGCCTCAAGCTAACGCCGTGGTGTGCGCGCGCGGCGTTTATCGTGCAGGATGCGCCGGTCCTCGCGGCGCGGTGGTGACGGGTCGGCCGGTTTACGCGCCGCGGGCCGTTTACCGCAGGTGGTAAGGATTTGAGGGGCGTGGGCAAAATCTCGCGCCCCTGCGTCTCGCGCGGTATGCGGGAGAAGCGTTGGCTCATCGCGGTACGCTTGGGCGCCGGGGCGGACGGCCATTCCAAAGGCGTCCCTTTCCTGCTGTGACACAACATAAAGTAGCAAGGGGGCGACGCGCGCTCGGTGAGAAGCGTAATCGAAACGTTGTGCAAGCGGGTTTGAATGAATCCCTATCCAGCATCACGACGATAAATCTACGACTGCGACCCAAACGAACTTGGAGGTTTCAATGAAAATGAAAGCCGCTCTTTGCTGCGCGATGCTGTTTGCCGCCGGCGGGTCCGCCATGGCGACGACCGAATTGTCCGCATACGCCGATAAAGATGGCTATATCGACGTCCAGGCTCTGACTTGCGACCAGCTGGCGAACACCTATCAGGAGGACGCCGACTATCTGACCGTATGGTACAGCGGATGGTACAACGGGCTTGGCAAGCATCATAAAATGAAGGTTGACCGTGCGAAGACGGTTGAACACGAGGTGATCGTGTATTGCAAGGAGCACAGAGATCAGAAGGTGATCCATGCGATGGATGAGGTCTTCAAAAAATACCGCGCGGAACACGGCATAAAGGTCGAATGATTTTTCGGCGCCTCGGCGACGCCTCCGTTCGCGACCAGGGCGGGGGCGCGTCCTCTATTTTCAGCGCAATAGGAGCGAACATCAAGGTTCGCCCGACGCAGCTACTGCAGTCTTCCCGCCCATCGCGTCGGCCAAGGCCGCGGCGCGTCCGCGCGCACTGGGGAGCAAGCCGGCCTCGTGGATCGCCGGGCAACTATGAATCGATCGCAACCCGTCGTTAGAGTTCGCAATTTCCTGTCACTTCGAGACGTGCTCCAGGAGGCCGGCGTCGACGAGCGCGAAATTCTTGCGTCCGTCAATCTGGACGGCGATCTGTTCGAATGTCCGGATGCGTTCATCAGCTATTCAGCAGGGGCGCTTCTAATGGAAGCGGCTGCCCAGGCAACGGGGTTCGACGACATTGGATTGAGGATCGGCATGCGGCAGGCCGAAGAGACCCTCGGGCTCGCGGGCTTCGTCGCGTCGAACGCCGGGACTGTCCGTGAAGCTTTGGAGATACTCCAGTCGTCCTTGAGATTGACGGACGGAGGAACGACCCTCTATTTGCGAAAAAAAAGCAAGTTCGCTTACTGGTATATTTTCGTCCCTGAAGGGCCGGCAAGTTTTCGCATAGCCGAGCTTTGCATGGCCGTTTCCTTCAATATCTTCTCGCGTTTGTGTGGAAGCGGCTGGAAGCCGTTGCAGGTAGACCTGCCGAGGCCGCATGCGTTGGCGCGCGGCGGGCGCACCGCATTCTTCCAGGCGCCAGTCCGTTTCGGGGCCGAACACGCCTGTCTCATTTTTGAAAGCAAGTTTCTGGACCAGCCTGTCGTCCACCGAAATCGCGATCTCTACGACATCCTGTCTCCCCTGCTCAAATCCGCCAAACAACGGGAGGAGAGCTTCGTGGCGGACGTGTTGCAGGTTTTGCACGGCCAGATGCTTGCGGGGGAAATGACGCTCGCTGGCACGGCCGCCGCTCTGCAGATGAGTTCACGCACGCTCGTTCGACGTCTTTCGCTCGAGAACCAATCATATGGCGGGTTGGTTCGGCGCGTAAGGCTTCAGGAAGCCCAGCGCCTTCTAAAGGGCGGAAAAACTGTCGCCGAAGCCGCCCTCATGCTTGGCTACGCCGATTCGACGGCCTTCATCAGAGCGTTCCGTCGATGGACGGGAACGCCTCCCGCAAGATGGAGAGCGGAGGAAATCGAGTGAGGGCACTGTGGCATGATTGCCACGCCAAAGGCCAAATCAGAAGACGAGCTGTCTCCTTGACGGGTTTGGAGGGTTCCGTGGCGTGATCTGTCAACGTCAAGTCAATGGCTAGAGCTTAGCTTTAAGGCGGCGCACGGAAGCTGTGCGTTCGCCTACCGTTGACAGAGGATTAAGTATGAAAAAAGCTATGCTGCTGATGGCGGCTTCCCTTGCCACTTTGAGCGTCGGCGGCGCTTTCGCAGCCGATCTGCCGTCTCGCAAGGCGGAGCCTGTTTATGTCCCGCCGCCGCCTCCGCCGTTATGGACCGGGTTTTACGCCGGTCTGAATATTGGCGGCGGCTGGAGCGCCAATAGCGTCAATCCGAACCAGCTGACGCCCTACGCCTCGACAGTGAACGGTTCGCTCCATCTCCTGCCGGGCAATGGCAACGGCGGCAATAATGCCGGCGGCGTCGTCGGCGGCGGCCAGGCGGGTTACAATTATCAGCTTGGTTCGAGCTTCGTCGTCGGCGTCGAGACCGACATCCAGGGCACGAGCATGAGCTCTGGCGGCAACTCGAATTACATCGTCTATCCCGATCCGACCTCGCCCGGCAATTACCTGGTTCCGGTGTCGCCGGGGGGCAACCCGGGCATCGCCCTCAACTGGGTTGGCACCGTTCGCGGGCGCGCCGGCTTCCTCATCACGCCCACGCTGCTCGTCTACGGCACGGGCGGCTTCGCCTATGGCGGCGTCTCTGGCGGCTATTCGAACTTCTCCAGCGTCCGAATTGCGCGTCTAAAGTATTGATCTAATTCGAGTAGATGGCGTTCCGAAAATTTTTATACCAACAGAGATACCAACGATTTTTTTCGCTAGGCCTGCCGGAAAGGCGATCCATGCGGCTGAGGCCAAGTCGTGCCCTGTATTGCGACCAGTCCGGCCGTGAGCCGCAGGCTGAGTGAGGGTCTGCGCCGTCGTCTTGGCTTGAGTTTCAACTTTTTATAATTCCACCCCTTTCGTAAGTGGCTGTCATAAGGCGAGAGACTCCGGCCGAGGGCGAGCGCCCGGCCGCCTCGCTGCCTTCGATTGCCCGGAACAAGGGGATTTCGTTCGCGTTGCACGGGTTGGCCGAGGGGCTTTGTCAGACAAGCACCCGGAGACACGGCAATGAGAAACTCGAAGATGCTTACGACGGCGCTTGCCGCAGTCATGCTGGCCGGCGCGGTGTCGGTTTCCACCCCTGCTTCGGCATGGGGCCGTTATGGTTGGGGCGGCGGATGGGGTCGCCACATTGGATATGGCGGCGGATGGGGTCGTCATTGGGGATATGGTGGATGGGGCCGCCATTGGGGATATGCGCGGCCCGGCTGGGGCTACGGCCACTGGGGATATGGCGGATTAGGCTTGGGGGCTGGCTTGGCGACTGGCTTGGCGCTCGGCGCTGGCTACCCATACGGCGGCTACGGCTATTATGGCTCGGCATATCCTGGCTATTGGGGCTCAGCGGGCTGCGGCACTTACGGAATGGCGTCTCCCACTTACTCATACCCCGCCTATTACGGTTATAGCGGCGGGTGCAACTGCCCCTGCTAGGCGTTTTGCACGACCCGGTTCTAGCTACATCTCTCGGGCCGATGCGAAGGGTGCAGCCGCGTTACCTGCGCGGCTGCATTCCCGATAGCGTGAGCTGCAGACGGCCCGGTCTCAACGCGCCTGCAATCAGACTGGCGTCAATTTGACGCCGAGGTTAAATCAGTCCCTCGGTCAGCGACCCGCTTAAGCCCCCGACTTCTCGCCTATGGCTCGACTATCCCGTCGAACTTGAACTCTGGCGGCGCGAGGAGTGCTTTATCTAAGCGTCTTTTTGGCTATCTGGATCGGAGCTTGGCTCGTTGGCGATTCTCCAGGGACAATCTTCCAAGGGGTAATAGCTGACGAGGAAAACGTCGAAGAAGCGATGCGTGGAAGGCTCGGCTATATAGACGAACTAGGCAAAGTATACACGCTGAAGGAAGGAAACTGGGCCGGCTTGATCGGCTTTTTCTGCGGCCTCTTAGTCACAGCCGGCCTCATTGAGTTCTTTGAAAAGCGGAATCGCAATGACAGCTGATGTCGCCGTCTTCACCTTAAATGCCACGCCGGTCCTTGCTGGCAGATTCTTACCAAACGGCGAAAGCCGGATCGATCTGCGGCCGACGCGGACCCAACAAAGAATGCCCCGCTTAGGCTTTTTGGCGGGGCGAACGAGGTGATGATCGAACGCGTCCAAATGACTTTAAACCCCAACCAAGTAGTTGCCCCAGCACAGGAGGCCGCGCGGCTAGCCGCTCATGTCGTAGCCGAATGCCTATCGAGCATGTCAGGGCGAGAATTGGCCGAGCCAATGCCGGCGAGTGCGGCGCTGGGATTTCGTTTCCCAGGCCCAAATTTAACGTCGGAGGATCGCCGCGCTTCCTATCACAACTGGCTGCTCGCCAAAGCATTCCAGGACTTAGCCAGAGGGCTTCGCGCCTCGCTTGAGGAAGCGTTTTTGTTTTTGGCGTTTTTCAACCGAGCCGAGCGAGTGATGACCTGTGGCGAACTAGAAAAAGAGATTTTGGACGTTAAGACCGAAGCCGGCAGGCTACTCTTTCCTCAGCTTCTTGCGCGAGTTAATGAGGGGTTAACAGAGCCGCTGGCTTTCGACGCGGAATTTCGCTCGATACAGGATGTCAGGAACTGCCTCGAACATCGGGGTGGCGTTGTTGGTGCACGCGATATTGCAAAGGACGGCAATCTCAGCCTGACATTTCCCCGGCTCCGGTGTTTCTATAAGCGCGGGGAAGAAGAGATAGACTTGCGTCCCGGCGTAAGAATTGAGGGGCAGGGCCAAGTGCCGATTTTTGGCCAACGGGTTTCTTACCGGAAAAGCTATCGAGCCGGGGAGCGAGTGACGTTTTCAGCCGACGAGTTTTTCGAGATCGCCTTTGCTTGTCATCTGTTTGCCGACGACTTGGGTCGGAAGCTTCCGAGGCGTGATCCCCCGCCAGCGGGCCCTTAATTCAGCCGCGACCCCTCGCCCCTCGCCGGATCAGAAAGCCGCGCAAACAGCGCCCATGCCGCCTGAGCGTTCCGAGCCTCAGCCACCGCTTCTTCGATGGCCCCCATGGGCTCGACGGCATCGCCCTTCAACATTCTCTCCAGGGAATCAGTTAGAGCCCGGCTGGCGGTGAAAGCCGCCCGTAGCGCTTCTTTGAAAGCTTCTCGGGCCTCGGGCGTCTCGAACGGGCTCGAAAGGCCCTTGCGTAACTTAGTCATTTTGCCGCCATGCCGCATTCGAGTATCTCGTATAGGATTTGCCAATCTCGCCAGCGCCGGAAAGCAGTGTCCCAGCGGCCTTTCTCCGGCCCTGCCGCCTCACTTGATCCGCTTGATAGCCGCGCGCATTGGCGACGTTCATTCCCTCGATCAGAGCGTTCTGCGCCTCATAGTTCAGCCGGTTCATTTCGGTTTCGCCTTCGAACAGCGCAACCGCCTTATTGTATTCGCCCTGTTGCTCAATCTGCCCAACCGTGTTGACGAAGGAGGCGTCCGTTGACCCGCCGCCGCCTGCCGCATTGATCGCCTGCGCCTTGGAAAGCGCCAGCTTCTTGTCGGTCACGCGATCCATCGCCTGACGCTGCGCGCCTGCCATCGCTTGATTGGCCGCGTCATTCAGAGCCCGCGCCTTATACTGAGAAGTCAGAATGTCGAAGTAGCGCTGCGCGTCTAGAGCCGACGCTTGGTCATTCGTGCCGCTCGTTTCGCCGAAGGCGCTCAACAAGGTTCCGCCAGCTTGCGTCGCCATCGCAGCGCCCATCAGCGCCGGCTCTAATCCGCTCATGGTTTCTCGCCCTTCCCCTCCAGCGCCCGCCGTCCTTGCTCCAGGAGAAACGCCAGCCGGCGCGCCGTCTCTATCGTCACGGCTTGGTCGCCCTTCGTCTCAATTGGCCCGCCATCCTTGCCAGTGATTTCTTGCTGGACCTTCTCGCCGTATTTCTTCGGGGCGAGTTTCGCCGCACGCCATTGGCGAGCCCAGATGCGCAGCTTCACAACCTGCCAGTTGCCCTCGTTCGCCTCGTCAGCCATCTCGACGCAGGCGTCGGCTTCGTGCTCCTGTTGGGCTTCCCTCGCGCGCGCGATTGCTTTCGCAAAATTGCCGTCCCTGGCCATTGCGACATAGACGGATTGGTATGTCGGCATGTCTTCAGGTTCGCAGACCTTGCGAATACCCAGACCGGAAGCGAGCCCCTCTGCGATGCGATCCACAATACCCTCATCTAATGGATGCGGGCGGATTCTGGGGCGTCCAGCCGGCATTAGAAGCCAATCTTGGCGCGGTCGGACACGGCGGCGGCCAGCGCTTCGAGGGCGATATTCTTGTCGGGCAGGTTGGCCCGCAAGATAACGCCATCCGATCGAACGACCGCCCATTTGTTCACCGGGCCGCGCCATTTCACGCGAAGGTCGTTGCCGATGCTCTGAGCCTCTTCGGCTTCACCCGTCATATCATGGCGGCTCAGCTCAATGACTCGGACGCCATTATGCCAAGCGTCGGCGACGAGCAAACGCATGAACCAATCGCAGCTATCGACAGCGACATCGATCAGGTCATAGGGCCGCAGGGTTGTTGCCACATGCCGCCAGAAGTCAGGCTTCAGCACCTCCTCGGGCGTTACGGTCTCCTCCACCGTCGCGAAATACTCGGCGCGCTGGCTTTCAGCCAATTGAAAACGGCGGACGAGAATGGCGGGGCTGTCTGTCATTCGGATTCACTTTCAATGTTTTGCAAGAAGTGGTGGACGATCTTGGCGGCGTCACTGTCGACAGCGTCCATTTGCTCGGCGAGCTTCAGCCCTTCGCGCAGGTGCCACCCCACCCCGCGAAGGGCTGCGCCGCTCGGATCGAGCGACGACAACGCGGCGTCCATGATGGCTGCAAAAGCAGTCGCAATCTGTTCGACTTCATGCGGCGTCATGTGAGAATCTTAAGCACGCGGACTCCGAGACGCCACGTCGCTTTTGCGGCCCTTGCGGGTTATGCGGTGTTTTTCATTGACGGAAACATGATCGCTGATCAGCCATCCGAGCCCGTGCCCGCATTGCTGGCGTTGTCCTGAGTTGCCCAGCGGATAGCACGACAATTCCGCACAGCCACGAAACAAAGCTACAATCACGCGGTTCTACTATTATCGAGTTGTAGGAAAGCTCAGGTAGGGTCCACCATCATAGGTTGTGGCTCCCCCTCAAATGGCTTAGGCCGTGCTCCTGCGACTTCCTCGCGGACTTATCTGGGGGCTTCAGGTAAGTTCGCACTCCGAAAATCCGCTCAGACCGACAGCTGGGTTCCGTGGTCGATATCGCAGAAAAAATTCACGCAGCGATCACAAGCTGGGAGTCTTGCACGGGTGGGAAGATATCTGAACAAGGCAAGCAGATAATAGTCTCCGCCGTGCGTGCGATTGTCTACGATCCGCATCCTGGATGGCGTTTACCCTCAGGCATGGAGCCATGGCCGACCATGGAAGAAGCCTTGGCCGAGGTGCAGCGAGACGCCATCAGCAAAATAGGGCCGGCCCTAGATCAGATCGCAGCCAAGTCTCCGGACGGCAAGACCGTAAATACCTTCGAGATGCTACATTCTTTCCACGAGATATTTCAGGTCTGGTGCCCGTTCCGGAAAGACTGAAGCCGACACCGCTATAGTCCCGCGCGGCGGAAATACCCTGCGACCCGCGCGCTTACACGGTCGCCGCTCAGATACAGCCGCAACGCCTCTTCATCCCCATCAAGATGCATCGCGAGCGCCACCCTCGACACTCGCCAATGCCCCCCACCGATGCGGCGTCCGATGCGATGCACGGCACACCAGTGCTGAATTGTCCTGGGCGCAACCCCCGCCAGACGCGCAGCGACATTCACGCGGATCGCTTCGGCGGCGTCGAAGGGCTTCAGGATGAAGTCAGTCCCATCATCTTCCATCGTCACGCCTCACCCTCCGCCGGGACGCGGCGCAAGTCGATGATCGTCTCCTTGCCGGTCGCAAGGTTTCGAATGGTCAGGCTGTGAGGCCATCCCTCCACCGGTTCATCCCACCAGCCCGTGGTGGAGTCGCAAACTTTGCGACTCATCACCGGGTCGGTTTGCGCCGGCCCGTTCCGACCGCGTTCCGACGCTAGTTCCGACGCGAAAGCCTCGATTTTTGCTGCTTCCGTTTTACCCCTTACATAGTGTGTTGGAACTGTTGGAACTGTTGGAACGTCATTGAAATTGTTAGGGTTTTCCGAGGCCAAATGTTGGAACTTTTTGTTGGAACGTGTTGGAACGGAAGGTTGGAACGGCCCCAGTTCCGACGTTCCGCCCGTTCCGGCCGTCTTTTTGGCTGTCTCCCCGCGCATGGTTTGGAGAAGCCCTTGGAGCGCCTCAGCCCTCATTTTCCGCCCCCTCCAAAATGCCGGCCGTCACCACGTAGACATTGGCCCGCCTGTCGCCCCCAAGGTTGACCTTGCATTGAAAGCCGCGCCCGCTTTGAACTCGAAGCAGGCCCCTGTCCGCGAGCGTCTTGGCGACAAAGGACGGGTTAAGTCCGGCGCAGATTTCCTCCTTCCAGACCTGCGGCGAGACCCACCACTCGCGCTCAGAACCCTCGCCCTTGCGCCAGCCAAGCCGGTTATTGACGGGCCGGCTGTCGCCGTCGCCGCCAACTGCTTCAAAGCGACTTTCCCCGTGAAGCTCGATGACAAGCCGCACCGCCTCGATGGCTTGGCGCACCTCGCCCGCATCGGTCCCGCCCCTCGCATCGATCCACTGGCGGAGAGCCCAAGCCGCCGCCTCACGCGCCGCGCCATTGCGCCAAGGCACCACTCCCACCAATGTCGCCAGTTCGCCCGCCGCAGCGATAAGACCAAGACGTTGCGCCGCCCGATCAACCTGACCATCAGCCCCGGCCGGAACCTCCGCCGCGACGAAGCCCGAGACCATCGCCCGCACGGACTCCCCGTCTACGCCTTCGGCAATCAGCCGGCGGACGAACTCCGGCCCGGCCGTCCCATATGCCGATTGCGCAGCAACCTTGATGGCCTTCGAGAGCTTCCCCGCATCGCCCTCCGGCCCGGCATGATCGAACGCGCCGCACCCGAGCCCCCGATCCGCTGGAATGTCGAGCAAGCGCACTTCTTGGCCGGCGCGAGCCCTTCGTCCTCTGTCTTCCGCGAGCTTCGTGGCAATCGGGATTTCGCCCGTCGAGAGAACAAGGACGCGCCAGCTTTTCGGCTCCCGCAAAGAACCATCGCGCCCCGACCGCGCTTTGCCAGTCCCATTTGAGAGCCCATAGACAGCCGACTGTGCGTCACGGGCTTCGACCACGCCCAACTCATCGAGAACCAAGCAAGTGTCCGTCGCGCTCGACGCCGCGCCTTCGAGACCGTTTGCCGTCGCCCGCCACGCCCGCACATACCCAGGAGAAGCGCCACGGCCCCACACGGAAGCGCCAGCTTGAAGGATGGTCGTCTTGCCCTTGGACGATGGCCCGAAGAAATTCAGCCCGCCGCCTTCCTGGCCGGCGATATGTAGAAGCGGCCCGGCCAGCGCAGCAGATATGGCGAGCACGGCAAGCGCATGATCCGCCGCGAGAGCGCCGACGCCGGCCTGCCAATCTTGGAGCGTCCCGCGTGACTCGTATGGACCATGCGCCGCACCGTCGAGAATGACAGTCTCGGACCCTCGCGGCCCGATTGTCTCACCCGGCAGCACGAACAAGTCGCGATCGCCTATCCTATGCCAGCCGGTCCGCGAAACTATGGTCACGCGGCCCTTGGTCGAGACGCCGCACAGGTAGGTCGCGAGCGCCTTCTGTTGCGCCCGGTTCACGCGAAGCCCGTCAGATACAAGGGAGGCCGCAAGCGACGCCGGCTCACCCTGTAACGACGCCTCGGCCACATGCCGCAAATGCTCGCGCCCGTCGCCGTCACGCCAGCGCAGCCATTTGCCCCAGTCCCTCCCGTTCGGATCACGCGTCGCGCCGAGCACTTCGAAGGGCGAGCACACCCATTCGTTAACCGTCTCGGCGTCGTCGCCACGGCCCTTTGTCGCCTCGATTGTGAGCCCGCCCGAGCCCATCGAGAAAGCGCCCCAGGAGATAAAAGCAGGGCCCGCCTCGAACGGCTTGAGGAGCTTCACGGCGGCGGCGCGCAGCGCCGCAAGGTCCGCCCATTCCACTACCGCGTCGGCCGCGTCCCAACCGGCTTGCGGCTCGCGCTTTGAACCATTGGGGGCCATCGCCGCGAGCGCCATGGCGTCGATAGTTGAAACCTCGCAGCCGAGCCCGGCGAGAACTTCGCCAACCTCGCGCGCATACTTTGCGCCTGGCGCATCAGCGTCCGGCCAGATCAGCACGCGCCGGCCGGCAAGCGGCGTCCAATCGGCTTTAGACACAGCCTGAGAACCGCCGGGACTGGTTGTCGCGATGCTTCGAGTGAAGATGCGCCCGGCGGCATCCGCCGACTTCTCCCCCTCAACGATGACGACGGGAGCATCAACATTGCCCGCGATGGCGTCTAGGCTGTAGAGCGGACGCGGAGCCGGAGCCGCTTTCCATTTCCACCTGACATGCCCAAGCGCGTCACGCCAGAGAGAGAGCGGGAGTATTTGCTTGCGCTCGCCCACCGGCTCGAAGCGACGAACGATAAAGAGCACGCGCCCTTGATAGTCGTGATACGTCCATTCCGCGACATGCCCGCCATGCACAGGATGCGTCGCCGGCATCGACGGCGCGTCAGACGGGACCGGCGACACAATGTCCCCCGCATCCTCTTGCGCGGCCGGAAATTCAATCACGGAACTCCGCATTTCGTCAGCGCTTAGAGGCGCAAACCGATTATTCATTGAGCGCCTCCGAGCCCGAGCATTTCAGAAAGCAGCCGGGCGGCCTTTCCTTGATTAACGTCCTCCAGGTAGGCGACGAGCGAAACGGCGTCGCCGCCCTTGTCGCCCGAGGCGAAGTCAGCCCATCGGCCCGTGCGCAGATTGACCTTGAAGCTTCCCGGCGAACGGTCCGCGCGCCTGGGGTTGCGGACGACATATTCCCCGGCAACAGCCTTTCCGCCCGGCAACAGCCTATGCAGCACGGCCGGGAGAGCGGAGAGCGCCGCCCGGTTCACCGCGTCGAAGTCGAGACGGTTGGTCATGCCCGCCCCCATTTCGGCATGGCAGCGAGCAACGCCGCGTATGTCGCAGGATCGATCCGCGAGAAGTCCGCCAAGGTCTCGGACAGATCGCGCCCTCTGACGAGATCGGCCAGAAGCTCGAAGACGACGCGCTCGCCGCACGCGACAAGGTTATGGGAGAGACGGCGCAGCGCCGCCTCATTGTCGGTTTGGTGCTGCATCAGCGCGCCTCCGTGGTCTCGAAGGCGATCCGGGCCAGCAGCGTCGCCATGTCGGCGTCGAGACCGAACTTGCGGCGTAGACGGGCGACGCGGAGGCGCTCGACCACATCGGCCGCAACGTCGGCAATCATTTGAAAGTCAGACGCCGGTCTGGTAGATTCCCTGTCGAGCCGCTCGCCAATGCGCTCATTCTTCGGGCCGTTCCTTCTCGCCGCACGCAATGAAGGGACGGCCCTCTCAGTTTTGAGGGCCTGCATTCGCTTATGCCGCCTCCCCAAGCAATCGATCGATTTCGCTCTCAGGAACGACGGTGCGGTTCCCGATCCGAACCAGGCGGATCAGTCCCTTGGACGCCAGCGCATACAAATGAGACCGGCTGACGCCCAGCGCAGCGCACGCGTCATTGATCCGCCGAGCGCGCGGCTTGTCGTGGAAAGCCACGCTGCCAGCTTTGTGACCGGTAACTTCAGGGTTTGCAATCATATCCACCATCCTTCGCCGCAGGTGTCTTGATGCGGCTATGGATGGACAACACCACCAGGGCGACTACGGTTAAAGCCGCTACAATTTCCGTAACGTAAGAAAGCGCTACGATTAATTGTCGCCTTTATCTGTAGTTTGCGCCTCCCGCTTGCAGGCTTGTCCCAGTAGCGTCTCTTGAGGCGCATTTTGCCGGCTCAATTCATGCCATCGCGCCTTGTCGGCGACCATCGCATCCTTAGCATCAGCGATGACTTCCATTGTATAATCACGAGCTTTTAAAAAGCGGTAGAACATCTGCTCAATTTCCTCTCTGCTTTTGCTCTCTTTGCCGCTCTTTCGCTGCCGGCTGGCAACAATCTCGCAAGCACTGGAAACCGTTAGGGTCCGTCCCGGCTGCTTCATGACAGCAATGACTTCTTTAGCAATTTTGAGTAGCTCTATTGTTTTTCTCGGAGCACCGCGTCGCCGCGATAGATTGAACCCTGGCACAAAGTCGCGAGCTATCATCAATGCTATCATTGGCGCATGCTCGCTATTCATGAAATCCAGCCCATACTGCTCGGCTATGATGCCAGCACGTCTAAATTCTTCCTCGATTAAAGTCCGCTCTATCCATTCATACGTCTCGACTTTCTCGCCTTCTGCTAGCTGGATCGGCAGTTCAAGCAGCCGAAGGGCCTTCTCGGCGCTCGGCGATGGCTTTCCGAAATCGATCTTTTTCTTAACTGTGCGTTTAACCATTCGCGAGCCTCGCGAAGCCCAGGTGGAGCGCAAGGCAGCGGATGGGCTAAATCCGTTTTCGGGCCGTCGCCCTAGCCTTGCGCGTTCCTTACGGTGGGCAAGTTGTCCGCCGTTACTGTCCGTTGTCACAGCAAACGAATTTTATTGGCCTGCTGCTTGATTCACTCGCCGCCGGCGCAGGACGCAGCGGACAATTTGTCCGGCGCGTCGCAGCCCTTTTCCTATGCAGCGGCCAAGTTGTCCGCTGCGTTGCAGAGGGTTCGCACAATCTGCGAACCTATCAAGTCGCAAACTTTGCGACTTGCCCGTGTGGACAATTTGGCCACTCGGTTCGACCTGCGCTCAGCGGCTCAAGACGCGCTGCGCATACGTCTGGGCAGCGTCTTCGAAACGCGACGTTGTCCGCGCCAACCAGAGCATCAGCCGCGCGAGGCGGAGACGCCATAGAAGCATGATAAGGTAAAGCAGGCCGGGGCGATCCTTGGCTATCATAGCGCCAGCCTCCACCGGGAAATCGCAGCCTCCAAATTGTCGAGCATCTTGTAATGCTGCTCGTCAAACATCTCGTCGGTTAGGTTTTTCTTAAGAAACCCAAGCAGCGCGATTGCTCCTGCCGGCGTCGTCGGGACGGTTCTCGTCAATCGCTCAAACGCCTTCCGATAATCACTAAGCAACGCCTCTTCCTGGCGGCGCATGTCGGTGAGGCCGTGCGCCTCGTCCCACTCGCGCGCCGCTATCTCTTCGGCTCGCTCCCGCGCCTTTGCATCGAGGTATTCGGCTTCGATCTTCTCAGGGTCGGCGTCGGGCTCGGATAACAATTGGTCGCGCAGCCGTTCGACTTCTTGGCGGCCGATGCAGTGACCGCGCCAATCTATTAGGCCAAAGGGACGCAAGCTACCGGTGCTCCATCGTATATCGTCAACAATGTCAGCGAGCCTCATCGAGACTTGGCAGCTTTCGGCGTCGAGCCGATTAACCTCGGCGATGGCTTCAAGAGCCGGATCGGTTTGGGTAATGGCGATATTCACTGCTGGCCTCCCGTCGCTTCGAGGAAGGCCACGCAACGCATGATCGCCTCGCACTCTTTGCCCTCATGGTAAAGCTGGCCAGGATCGCCGCCCATGACGGTGGCCACATGGCGCAGCAACGCGAGCGCGCCCTGCGGCGTCTGTGGCTGCATCCCAAATATTGCGGCGTCTGCATCATCCAGCGCATCGCCGGCCACGTGTTGGGCCCGCCAAGCGGCGTCAATCGACACTTTATCAGCACGGCTAACGATAGTGTTGTCGGTATGATCCATCGCTGTTTCTAATTCCGCATTAAGCCTGCCCCGCCCTGCGATGGCGGAAAAGATTGGATCGGAAGCCATGTAGGCGCTCGCGACAGCCGGTAGCCCGACGACGGGCGCAGCGGCGAGGCCGGTAAGCAATGTTCGGCGATTTGGTGTAGAACCTGATTCAGCCATGGTGCGAAACTCCTTTTTGCAATGTGGTTAGGTCGGAGCGCGGCTTGCCACTTCACCGCGCCCCGGCCGCTTATCAGGCTGATTTGCCTGATATTTTGAGATGAACGACTTCGCCGCCGCGACGCATTTCATCGCAGCGATCCGCCCACCAATTCATCATCCGAATGCGCTCTTCCCAAAAGTCTGCCCGAGCGTATGCGCGGCGAACGGCGTCTTTATCTACGTGCGCCAGCTGCCGCTCGATTGCGTCGGCGTGCCACAGCCCGCTCTCATTCAGCATTGAGCTTGCGGCCGATCTAAAACCGTGCGCCGTCATTTGATCGGGCTTGTAGCCGAGCCGCCGGAGGGCTGCCGTCAAGGTGTTTTCCGACATGCAGCGCGCCGCCGAGCGGATGGATGGGAAAAGATATTTCCCGCCGCCGCCGGTAATGACCTGTAACTCGCGCAGGATCGCCACAGCGCGAGGCGCAAGTGGAATCCGATGCTCGCGACCCATCTTCATTTTTCCAGCGGGAATGACCCACACGGCCGCGTCAAGGTCGATCTCCGCCCATTCTGCCGCCCGAAGCTCGCCGGGGCGAACGAAGGTGAGGGCGAGCAATTCAAGGGCGATGCAGGTCTCGGGAGCGCCGTGGTAGCCATCTATAGCTCTGAGAAGCGCGCCAAAAGCTTTCGGGTCTACAATCGCGCCGCGATGTTTCAACGTGGGCGTCGTTAGCGCGCCTTTGAGTGCGCCGGTCGGGTCATTCTCTGCGCGGCCGGTGGCGATAGCATACCGAAAAACGGCGCCGATGACGGAGCGCAAGCGGAGCGTCGTAACATGCGTTCCGCGCCTTTCAACACCACGTAAAACAGAGAGAATCTCGGCCGCCGTTATGTCTGCTATGGGGCGCGCACCGATAGACGGCGTTGCGAGAGCGAGTAGGCGCTCCAGCTGGTCAATCGTGGCTTCGCGCTTTTGTTCGCGCCGCTTCTTTTCGACAAGTTCTGTGGCGACGGCGCAAAACGTGTTTTCCGACGCAGCCGCCCTCGCCGCCTTCTCTAGTTTCCTCGCTTGGCCAGGGTCCCGCCCGTCAACAAGTAGACCCTTAGCGCGCTCGCGTTCCGCCCGAGCCTCCCGCAATCCAACCGTCGGATAGACGCCTAGGGCCAGCAGCTTCTGTTTCCCGCCGAAGCGATAGGCGAGACGCCAATACTTTGCCCCGTCAGGCTGGACCCACAGTTGCAGCCCGCCGCCGTCCGAGAGCTTACGGACCTTATCGGAGGGCGCGGCCTTCCTGATCTCAATGTCAGTCAATGGCATGTTGGTATGATCCCGCCCGGCGAAGCGCCGACACCAACTCTTATACCATCGTTTTCCGTGGATACCAACGGGCAGCGACGGACGCTCACAGACAGGCCGCTAGCGTAATGCCATTGTTTTTACGCGATATTCAGACAATTATGGACACTGGCGGATGCTAATGAGGAGACTTCTCCAACACCCGCACCGGCTGGACGGCTGGCGGCGGCGTCGAGTGGATGTTCATGCCCAATTGGTCGGCGAAGGCGGAGTATCTCTACACGGATCTCAACAGCGGCGGCCAGACCGGCTACTGGGGCTTCCAGACCGGCTA